>CAZILS010000001.1:0-11675 GCA_964540145.1 uncultured archaeon
CCGCATCCTTCATCGATTAGGCCATCGAGGTCGTTGTCGAAGTAATCACCGCAGGTTTCCGGGCCGGAGAAATATGCGGTTATTGTTGCTTCATTGTTGTTCTCGTTTGTTTCCAAAACAGAGTTGTTCGGGTCTGCGCTTAGGGTTATTGATGCTGTATTCCCGACAAGCGAAGACATCCTTGGGTCGGTTTCATCATAAGTGAATTGTAAGGTTGCTGAGTATGAGGAGTTTGCGGGGAGGGAAGCAACAGTTGCGCTTGCGAGTATGCTCCCGTTGTTCAGGAGCATCAGGTCGAACGGTGTTGTTACAGGGTAGTCGGTGTTGTTTGTAAGGGATGCGATGATTGTTACGAGGTCTCCGTTTCGCACTTCGCTCGGGCCGCTTGCGCTCACTGCGATATCGGGGAGCTCGGATAGGCAGGGTGAAGAACAGCAGTAGCCTGTATCATCCGCACTTAGCCATGTGCCGGGGCAGGTTTGGGCTGGGGAGCATATGTGGCCCTGCCGCTCGGCGCATGTTATGCCTGTTGTTCCCCCGCCAGGAGTTGTTCCAGAGCCCCTCAAGAGGATGTAAATTGTGTTGCTGTCTTCTATGTTTCCCGCATTGTCGGTGCTGTTGAAATCAAGTGCGTAGTTGGCGTCGCTCGTTCCGGGGGTAAGGGTTATCGGGGTTGTGTAGGGCGTCCAGGCGCCGTAGGTTATCCCTGTTCCCGGGTTTGTGTCGAGCCTGTAAAGCGTTGAGGAAATTCCCGATGCCTGGGCTGCGGCGGTGGCTGAAGTTGTGTAAAATATCTTGAGTATTGCGCCCCCATCCGCATTCCCGTCAAATTCGTCGCAGAGCCTGCCCTCGTCAACGGCTGCATCGCCTTTTGTTACCGCAAGGCCGATGTAGTTGCCGCTTGTGTAGCTGTTCATTGCTATGTAGCGCTGGATGAGCTCATTGAGGTCGGGGCTGTAGTAGCGGTTGTTGTCCGACCAATTCTGCAGGGCATTGTCGCCTGTGAGGTCCCATGTTACGGTAGCGCCGTTCAGGTCAAGGTTTGTTATCTGGGTGAAGGAATATGCATCGAACGCCTGCTGGTTGTTGTTGTCTAGTAGCGCTATCTCCGGGTTGAAATCCGAGGTGAGATAGGCTGCGCCCCCATCCGCATTCCCGGAGAAGGATATGTTTGCGTCGGCTATTGTTGCCGTTGCCGGGATTGTTAGCGGGAAGCGGACGTACTCGTTTGCGTCGGTCGCGCCAAGGCTCGTGAAATTGCCGAATGCGGAATAGCCTCCGGCGCAGTTCAGTGATGCGAGGTTTGCCGCGGTGTAGCAGTCATCCGCACTCGCTGCGGTCTGGTGGGTTTCGGATGCGCCTGTTAAGACCGTGCTTGTGATATTGACATCACCGGAGGTTATTGTTATGTTTTGCGCAGCCGTCTGCCAGCCCGCGTTGTATGCTGCGGTTGTCACTGGGGCGTTCCTGTCGATGAGGACATAAATTGTGTTAGTGTCCGAGATGTTGCCCGCATTGTCCACAGCATTAATGTCTATGGCGTAGTTTCCGTCGCCGGTGACGGAGATTGGGGTTGTGTAGGCGGTCCATGCGCCGTAGCTTGTTCCGGCTTCGCCGTTGGTGTCAAGGCGGTAGTATGAGGTGCAGCCGGAGCCGTTTGAGTCATAGGTGTAGGTTACTCTCAAGGTGGGCTTTCCGCCCAGGCCCGAGTCGTTGCCGTCCCAGGAGTTGAAAACCTTTCCTTCATCTGTTCCGGCATCCCCTATCATAATCCTTATTCCCATGTTGTTGTCAACCGAATAGCCTGCCCTGTCCACATAGCTCTGGACAAGGGTTGTTATGCTCGGGCTTATATACCAGGTATTGTCTGTCCATGTTGTTTCCACAGGCCAGTCAACCTCGGTTCCCGATATCGGGATTGCTTTGAGGGCGGTTGCGTCTGCATAGCTCCCATTGAAATCCATCTGGTTGTCGCTGTCCAATAAGCCTATTTTTGCCGTGAACGCCCCATCGTATTGGCCGGCACCAGCATCCGCGAAGAGCTCGAGCTGTGCCGAGGTTATTGTGGCCCCTGAAGGAATATCAAGCTGGAATTTGATGAATTTCCCTAGTTCAGGGTAACCAAGGGTTGTGAGGTCCCCGAAAGCCCCGTACTGGTTGTTGTTTATGTGGAGGTCGAAGCCTCCCCCAAGCGCATAGTAGGTATCGTCCTCCTGCTTCGAGGGGTAGAACACGGCGGAGGCCGAGCTTGGGACTGTATCCGAGCAGGTTGCGATAGCCTGCTGGTTTGTGTTTTTCCAGTTTGCATTGTAGTCCAGGGATGAAACAGACGGGGTTCCGTTATCAACCATGAAATTGTGGTCTGTGCTGTCAAAGGTGTTGTAGTCCATCGCGTCCCATACGTTGACATCAAGGTAGTAGTTGCCGTCGCTGACCAAAGAAGAGTGGATGTTGATGTCCCATGAGCACTTGGTCGAGTCAGTGAAGTCGGTGTCGTCGCACACCCCGCTTGCGTTGAGGTTGAGGTCTGAAATTATTGCGGTTGTGAAGCCGAGGTTTGTGTCGGAAATCGCGAGCTTCGCGTGGAGCTCCTCATTCGGGCTTGAGTCTGAAACATTGAAGTCTATCGTTACATTCGAGTCGCGGTAATAGCTAAGAGGAGGGACAACCGCAAAGGCGTTGTTATCCTCGACGAGGATGATGTTCACATCCGGGGAACCTCCTATTAAAAGAGGGAGGGAGTTTGTGTCCTCCTGGTTGTTCGCATTGTCTACCGAATAGAATTCAACCGCCCATATTCCGGAAGAAAACTCGATGCCTGTTGTGTAGGCTGCCCATGCCCCATAAGAGTTTGCGTCCCCGGAATCCGTGTCCGCCCGGTAGTATGTTGACATGCAACCCGCGTAGTTCAGGCCAGAATTGTCCGTGCATTGCAAGACAACGTTCTGGTCGAGGAACTGTTCCCCGTAATTGAAGTCCGGAGCAAACGTAAACGGAGCTGTGTTGTCTATAAGGAAATTGTTGTCGAAGGAGTTGAAGCCGGAGTAAGTGCCGTCCTTCACCTTTATCAGGATAAAGTAGTTGTTGTCGGAAACTCCGGAAATATCCCATGCGTACCGGGCGGGTGTTGTGTTGAGGAAATTTGTGTCGTTTGAAGGCCTGAAGTAGGTTTGGACGGTTGTGGGTATTTGGAATACCGATGCAAAAAGATTGCCGTCGTATTCCTTCAAAGCCCAGCTATAGGCCGGGAAAAAGTCCTTGGAAACCGCCCATGTTGTGCCATTGTAGGCATATAACGGACCGTTGTTTGTGCCAACCCAGAGGTTGCCGTCGTAGGTTGTTATCGAAAAGGCATCACTGGGAAAAGACTGTGCCGTGCTCCAGCCGGAGGTTCCGTCGTATGTGGAAACAGCAGTGTCAACAGCCGCCCACAAGTTTCCATCATAGGTTGCAAGGCCATAGCCATTACTGCCTGTCGGCCCTGTCGGGGTTACGTTTGTTCCGTCGTATGTGTACACTGCGGCGTTTGTGCTTGATATGAAAAAGAGGTTGCTATCGTATTCCGCAATGTCCGGTATTTGCCGCTGGCTAGTCTGGTAAACAAGCGACCAATTGGTGCCGTCGTATGTATGGAGGTTTCCGTCATTTACTGAATAGCTGCCCATGCCTGCAAAGAGGTTGCCGTCGTATTCTTCAAGGGAAAACGGACCGTATTCCGGAAACTGGGCAAAAATTTCCCACGAGGCACCGTCGAAACCGTATATTATGCTGCTGTTGCCCCTTGTTATCCCTGCAAAGAGGTTGCCGTCGTAGTTTGCGAACGAATAGGAGTGGGCTTGCCCGCCCCCCCTGCTTTGGCTCCAGGTTGTCCCGTCAAAGGTATAGATGTTTTCCTCTTCCGCCGCGTAGAGGTTGCCGTCATAAGTTCCAAACCCCCTTATTATTTCTGTGCCGGTGAGGCTCTGGCTCCAGGGAGGTGTGCTCTTGAGGTTATAGTCCTCGACAATGGCAATTCCCGTTCCTTCCCGGTTTACTGTAGAGTAATTTATGTCAACCAAAAGCTCGTCGTTGTCACGGTCTATTACGTTGAAGTCGATGGAAAGCCGCCCGTAATTCGAGTCGGAGAACATCGGCAAAGGTTTTGAGGATAAGGAAAAGCCCTCGATGGAAACTAGGTTTATGTCCGGGGGGGTGCCGTGGAGAACTTCCAAAGTGTTCGTGTCCTCTGCATTTCCTGCGTAGTCCTTTGAGTAGACCTGCAAAGCGTAATTTCCGTCGCCTGTGATTAAGATATTTGTGTCATATGTTTGCCATACTCCGTAAGAGGTTGCCGAGGTGCTGTCTCCGTCAAGCCTGAAATATGTTGCGAGGCATCCGCTGTGGTTCTGGTCGATAAAGTAATTGTCGATAAAGTAATTGTCGTCGCATGAGAAATGGATGTTGGAGTCAAGGCCGGAAAGCATGGGGCTGTGGTTTATGTCAAGGGAGTAGGTGAAGGGCTTGCTGTTGTCCACAAGGAAATTGTTGTCAAAGGAGTTGAAGTCGGTGTTTGCGCCATCTGAAACTTCGATGAGAATGAAGTAATTGCCGTCGGGTATGTAATCGGAAACCCTGTATACTCTGGAGTCGTTGCCGCCCATGTAAAGTGTGTTATTGTGGGAATACAGGGTGGTTGGGGCCAGGCCGGCATTCGAATAGAAACTTGACCAGGAAGTGCCGTCGTACTGGTAGATGTTGCCGTCATTGAGGGCTACATAGAGCTTCCCGGAACTGGAGACGACGCCTACCGGGCTTACCGGGCCTATGGACAGGTCTGCGCTCAGCGACCAGCCGGAGGTGCCGTCGTGGGTGTATACAGTGCCGTCTGAAAGCGCGGCCCAGAGGTTGCCGTCATGGGCGCCGAACTTCTGCACGCTCCCTGAAAACGTTGTATCGAGGGACCATGTGCCGTTTGTGGTCGTGTAAACCGAGGTGCTTAGCCCGGCATAAAGCTCGCTGTTGTACTCCAACAAGTCGGTGCAATATGCTGGGGGCAGGCCTGTGCTGCCGAGGGAGGTTGTGCAGCCCGCGCCCCCGCCACCGTATGTGAAAACAAGGCTGTTGTTGTACTCCACAATGTTGGTGCCGTCGCATGCGCCGCCGCCGCAGTCCGCGACCGCAAACTTGGGGCCCCATGCCGAGCCGTCATAGCAGTTGACATCGACCGAAACCCCCGAAACAGAAAGGAAGCAGAGATTGTTGTCGTACGACTCGATGTCCGAAACGCCCGCTCCCGCATCATGGAACGGCGACCAGCTCCCGGAAAGAACATTTATGTCGCTTCCCGCAGAGGCATACAGCGCACCGTTGTGGGCTGTGAAATCCGTGGGGTTTCCTGTCAGGGTTGCCATCGGCTTCGCGCTCGGGGTTTTTGTGTCCCAGGCGTAGTGCGCAGGGGTTGTGTTGTAGAAGTTGAAATCGTTGGCGGAGCGATAAAAAGAATAGACTGTGCCGTTAGAAATAGTTCCGGCATATAGGTTGCCGTCATAGGCTGCTAGGGATTCAATATAACCGCCCATAGACGTTCCTGACGACCAATTGGTGCCGTCGTATGTGTAAATTACCCCGCTGTCAGGCCCTGCATAGAGGTTGCCGTCGTAAATTGCCAGGGTTTCAATTACTGAAACGCCCGGAGGCGTGTAACTCAGGCTCCAGTTAGTGCCGTCGTAGGTGTAGATTTCCCCTGTTCCTTGTGTTCCCGCATATAGGTTGCCGTCATAAGCCAGGATAGCCCTTACATCGGTTTCGCCGGTATTGTAACTTTCGCTCCAGTTGGTGCCGTCGTAGGTGTAGACCTTGCCGTCATTATCGCCCCCTGCCCAAAGGTTGCCGTCGTACACCCCCAACCCATAGATTGCAGTAGCGTACGTCACACTCCAGTTGGTGCCGTCGTAGGTGTATAGGTTGCTTGTCCCTCCCGCATAGAGGTTGCCGTCATAGGCTACGAGCCCGCTAATAATTCCATCCGTAGGGTCATAGCTTATGCCCCAGGTTTTTCCATTATAAGTGTAAATCTTCGCATCATTAGTGGTTCCGGCATAGAGGTTGCCCCCATATGTTTCCAAGCACCATATTCCTGACTGCCCTGTGTCATATGATTGGCTCCATGTGGTGCCATCAAATGCGTATATGATTCCCTCAGGATCATAGGTTCCTGCATAGAGGTTGCCGTCGTACACAGCCAAACCCATTACATATTGTTCCGCAAAATTGTGGCTTAGCGACCATGGCGGCTCGCTATTTAAATTGTAATCTTTTGCAATCACTGTGCCTGTCCCTTGCACAGGGGAAACAGAGTAGTTTATGTCGACTGTAAGGGCGTCGTCGTCCAAATCCGAAACGTTGAAATCTATCACAAGCCTGCCGTAGTTCATGTCGGAAAACATCGGCAAAGGCTTTGAGTAGAAGGAAAAGCCCTCGATGGAAACGAGGTTCACATCAGGGCTTGCCGCTAGCGCCATGGAGGCTAACATGAGCACAGTTATAAAGGTCCCCGAAAACCGCATCTATATACCCTATATTAATTAAGGTCTAGTATTAATATAATTAATTGTGGTGAGAAAGGATGGCTTATAAGCAGGTTATTGTGGTAAGGCAGGATTTGGGGATGGGAAAAGGGAAGACAGCTGCACAGAGCGCGCATGCGAGTGTCGAGGCGCTTGAGAAGGCGAAGATAAAGGAGCCCGGCTGGGTTGAGAAATGGAAAAGCGAGGGGCAGGAGAAGGTTGTTTTGAAGGTCAAGGGCAAGAAGGAGCTTTTGGCATTGTTTATGGAAATGAAGAATTTGTTTCCCTGTGCGCTAATAAAGGATGCAGGGAGGACGCAGATAGCGCCCGGGGAACCGACGTGCTTTGCGTGCGGGCCTGCCCCGGAAATAGAGATTGATAAGTTCACCGTTAAGTTGAAACTGCTGTAGGTTTTGTTATGGGGTTGTTGGGGAAGGGTTTGCTGCTGGCTATAGGGCTGGGGGCTGTTCTTGCCGGTTTTTTGATAGTTACGTGGACACTGCAGGCGTATGGCGTGTTTTCGGTTTCGGAATTGTTTTCAATTTCTAACCCTTTGGGGCTGGTTGCTATGCTCGGGATACTTGTCTTTGGCGGGGTTTACCTTTTCAGGGTCGGGTTTGAGGTTCTTTATGGGCTTTATAGGAAGTGAGTGTGATGGCCGGATTTACAAAAAGGGCAGAGGCTGTGATAAGGAAAGCCGATATTATAGCGGAGGTGCTTGACGCAAGGTTTGTTGAGGGAACGAGGAATGAACGCATCGAGAAATATGTCCGGAATAACGGAAAGGGCTTGTTCTTTGTTGTGAATAAGGTTGACTTGGTCGGCAACAAAACTGTTGCAGAGATAAAAAAAACTCTTGGGAAGGAAGGGCGGGTTGTTTTTACCTCTGCCAAGGACAGGCAGGGAAGCATCAGGATAAGGGAGGCAATCGGCAAGCTTGCGAAGTCTTCTGACGGGGAAGTGAAGGTTGGGTTTGTCGGCTACCCCAACACAGGGAAAAGCAGCGTAATAAATTTTCTTAGGGGGAAGAGGGTTGCGCCTGCCTCTGTAAGCGCGGGGTTTACCAAGGGGGAGAAGCTGATAAGGGTCAGCCAAAGGGTTATGTTAGTTGATACTCCGGGAGTTATCCCTTTTGAGGAGAGGGATGAAAGAAAATTGGTTTTGCTCTGCGCAAAGAGCCCAAACCAAGTTGAGGATGTCCAGGGGTGCGGCGAGGAGATTGTGAGGTTTGTTATGGCGAGGGGGAAGGAAGCTCTTGAGAAAGAATATGGCGTTGAACTGACGGGGAAAGAAGATGAGGAAGAGGCTTTGGAGAAGATTGCCGTTGCGAAGAAGTGGATGCTTTCCGGGGGGAGGCCGAACATCGATACTGCCGCAAGGAGAGTTATGCTTGACTGGCAGAAGGGAAAAATCAGGGCATGATTTATATATGGGAAAGAAGGTATTGATAGCATGATACCGCAGCGCAGGAAACAGGTTGTCCGGATTTTCGTAGCGATGCTTTTCCTTCTGGGGGTTGCGCTTATCTACCTCCTTCTTTTCAATGCAGGTTTGAACATTTCTGAGAGGGTCACGACAACTTACGGCACCGACATCCCTGTTGCGGGAGAGAGGGAAATCGCGGTGCAGAATGTCGGCGACCACATAATCTACAATATTGTTGTGAGCTATGAATGGAAAAACTATGGGAAGACGAAGATTTTGGATATAGAGCGGCTGGAGCCGGGGCAGGAGTTTATCGTGGATTACTTCTTCCCGGAGGAACTGGAGCAGGTTAACCTTATTGTTGAGGCGCCGTTCCACCAAAGCGTCGAGAAGGTTGTGGCCGCGAGGAAAAGTTCGGTTGAGCTGAGCTATGAGTTTTCGATGCAGCAGTTTGCCTTCTTAGAACAGCCTTACTCATTTTCCATGAAGGTGTGCAACAGCGGGCCCGCAACATCCGGAATTGTTATTGAAGAAAGGCACAGCTCGGGCTTTTTCGAGGAGGAAAATATAACGGGGAGTTATGACTTCCGGGGCAACGAGTGCAAAACAATTAAATATACCCTCACGCCTAAAACTGCGGGAAGCACCAAGATTAACTTCCTTATACGGGCGGGAGAAAACGAGGAACGGCTGCAGAGGGATGTGGAGGTGCAGGACTAATGGCAAAACCGAAAAAAATAAGCAAGAGCGAAGAGAGCATTATCGAGATTATCAAAAGGATGGTTGCCGAGGGGGAGAGCGAGGACCACATCATCAACACCCTGAAAGAGTTGGGGGTCGACCCTGTAAAGGCGAAGAGGCTTTTGCTCCTCGGGCAGGCGGATACTTTTGCACTGCTTAGCAGCGAGATACGGAAGATTGTCAAGGAGAATATGGAAACCGAGAAGAAGGCGATGCTGGCGTACATCGAGGCGGAAACCCGGAAGGTTGCCGGGGAGAGCAAGTTCAAGATTGAGAAGGAGATAATGGATGATTTGAAAAAGTATGAGAAGGACATTACGGGGCAGAGCCAGACATTCCACGAGCAGATTAACGAGACTGTCGCGAAATTTACCGAGCTGAGCGAGAGGGTGAGGGCCAAGTTAAATGATTTGGGGGCGCAGGTGCAGCAGGTTCAATTGGATATGGACGAGGTCAAGCTGAAGGGAGTCGGCTCGAGGAACAGGCATATCAGCTTTATCCTTGTTGTGCTGGGGATTGTATTCTGTGTTGCCGACCTCTACCTTTTCATGGCCGGTTTCGGGGGGAGCTTCAGCATAGACTCCCTGATAATCGCGATAGTGATGGCGGTTGTGGGGATTTCCCTGCTGTTTATCGCGACGATTGTCTAGTCTTTGGAAACGGATGTTTCGTATTTCTTCAGGGATTCGTGGGCATCCTTTAGAAGTATGCGGTTTCTAAGCCCTTTTTCTTTTTTTATCATTTTTTCCAGGTCGGTGAGGATGTTTTCAAGTTCTATCATCCCAATATTGGGTTGGGAAATATTTAAATAGAAGATAAGTGAAAGTATCGGCCGGCGGAGGCGTTCCCTTCCCGGGGGCAAAATTATCGGTTTTCAGGAAAAGGCTAATGCGGCAAAAACGCTTATTTCACAATACTGGGTTGGTCCTAAACAGAAATTACGGAGGTAATGCCGATGGCAGCTAAGTGAAGGAAGAGGGTTATGGGCTTGAAAGAGGAGCTTGTGGCCGAAAAAGGGAAAAATGCCAAAAAAGCGGTTAAGAAGAAGGCCAAGAAAAAGAAGTGATTGGTTTTGGTTGCGGGGCACGCGGTGCGTGCCTTCCTGCTTTATTTTTCATCGCAGTGTGCTCTGCGAGCCCGCCACAACCCCAAGTGTTTTTGCGAGGGACTCCGCCTTCTTTTTCGAGATTACATAGTTTTTTCCCGTTGCGCTGAACGCATCCTTGCCGAGGAAGAGCCATCCTTCCCTCGGGACTTTCCATGCGATGTAGAATTGGGCATCCGCCCTTTCACACCACTCCTCAAGCTCTTCCATCTGGCCTTTTGGTATGCTCAGATAGGCTCCGGACCACGCCTTGCTCTCGAAGGCAAGCCTCTTGTTTTTGCCGAACGCTATGAGGTCGGGGGCGGGGAGTGAGGTGGAACCGCTTCCCGCGATTCTTGACGATGCAAAGCCCAGCGACCATAACTTGCGAATCAGCTCGCGTTCCGCATTTGCTCCCTTCTTGTAATGAGGCATAGAATGAATAGGAGGATTGTGGTTATAAAGGTTTAATCGGGGTTTCAGCCCCCTCAAACAGGGCGGGGAGAAACAGGGGGAAACCCATACCTTAATATACTTTTGCAAACCCATTATGTATAGTAAGGCATTTTAGGGTGCTTTAAGGCTCATGAGAGTTTTCTTGATGAGTTCCAACAATAAAATTGTTGTTAATATTAAGGTTATTCCGAACAGCACGAGATTTTTTTTCGAAGAATACGATGCTGAAACCAACACCCTCAGGATGAGGGTGAAATCAAAGGCAATTAAAGGAAAGGCAAACGCGGAAATACTCAATGAGTTGCGAAGGATATTTGGGAAGGATGTTGAAATAATATCCGGAAAAAAATCCGGGAACAAGAGGATTTCGATTTCCGCCGGCGAATCCGCCAAGGAAAAGTTTCTTTCCTTAGTGAAAGTACCCTAATTTTAGACGCCTACACAGGAGGTAATTGAAATGGCAAAAACTTACATAGATGCCGTTAAATATATGGTAAAAATAAAGTTTGAGATAAGCGGCCTGGTTGACAAGCCCGACATTGTGGGGGCTATATTCGGCCAAAGCGAGGGCCTTATCGGGGAGGATATGGACCTCAAGGAATTGCAGAATTCCGGCAAGCTCGGCAGAATCGAGATAAACCACAAATCTGCGCTTGGGAAGACCAAGGGCGAAGTTCTCATTCCCAGTTCGATGGACCAGGTTGAGACAAGCATCCTTGCCGCGGCGATTGAAACAGTCGACAAGGTCGGGCCTTACGAGGCGAATTTCGATGTTCTCGGCATTGAGGATGTCCGAACCGCAAAAAGGCAGGTCGTTGCGGACAGGGCAAAAGAAATCCTGCAGACAATGATGAAGGACAAGATGCCCGATGTCGGGGAAATGGGAGAGGAAGTGAGGGAAGGCGTAAGGAAAGCGAAGATTGTTTCTTACGGAAAGGAAAAGCTTCCCGCAGGCCCGGGTATCGACAGCTCGGATGAACTTATTGTGGTTGAGGGGCGGGCCGATGTCATCAACCTTCTAAGGGCAAGCATAACTAATGTTGTCGGGATGGAGGGCGCGAAGATACCCAAAGGCGTTGTCGACCTTGGCAAGACAAAGGACCTCACAATTTTCGTCGACGGAGATAGGGGAGGGGAATTGATAGCGAGGAAGCTGATGCAGATTGCAACAGTTAAGTTCGTTGCCCATGCCCCTGACGGGAAGGAGGTTGAAGAGCTCCAGAGGAAGGAGATTGTCATGGCATTGAGGAAGAAAGTTCCTGCAGCCGAAGCTTTCCGGAAAAATTTCGACAGCCCTTCCGACGGCAGAGGTTCCTTTGGAAAGAGGGACAGTTACTCCGACCGCGGAGACCGCGGGGGGGCTAGGCGCGACAGCCGGGGTTCCTTTGGCGGGAGAGACGACAGGGGCTCTTTCGGGAGAAGGG
>CAZILS010000001.1:11775-16634 GCA_964540145.1 uncultured archaeon
CTTTGGCGGGAGAGACGACAGGGGCTCTTTCGGGAGAAGGGATGACAGGCAATCAGGAAGCCGGTCTTTCGGGGCAAGAAGGGATGACCGAGGCGGCAGCTCTTTCGGAAGAAGGGATGACAGCCGGGGTTCCTTTGGCGGGAGAGACGACAGGGGCTCTTTCGGGAGAAGGGATGACAGGCAATCAAGCAGGCCTGACGGGGGAAGGTCCTTTGGGAGGGCCCCAAGCAGCCGGGCTCCGGGGGACAGTTTCGAAAAGAGGCCTGCAGAGGCAATGCCGACTAATGAGGAAACCGAGAAGTTCGCTCCTTTGATGGAGAAGGCAAAGAAAGCCGGAAAGGCCCTTATCGTGGACAGCAAGATGAAGAAGCTGAAAGAGGTGGGGATAAGGGAACTTGTTGAGGCGCTTGGGAAAGCCAAGAGCCCATATGCGGTAATCTTCGACGGCGTTGTTACGAAAAGGCTTGCCGAAGCTGCGCAGGCCAAGAACCTCGACTACATTGTTGGTGTGAGGAAAAGCGCAATCGAGGGAATAGAAAAGCCAAAGATACTGGTCATCAAGGGCTAATAAAAAAAGGTTTGGGGAAGGAAGTTCTACTTCCTTCCTTTCTTTTTCTCTTTTATTTCAAGTATTGTTTCTTCTATCGGAAGTTCGAGCCTTCCTGTTCTGTACAGGATTGAGCCGAGGAACAGCACAGCCAGCCAGAAAAATATCTCCGCAACAGGGCCCATGATTATCGAGCCTAATTGCCTCATGGAGAGCTTTGCCTCGCCGTAATCCGGGAACACCCCTGTGTTGTAGTATAGGGTTAGCCTGCAATCGTTGTATTTTGAGGCATCATCCGCTATGTTGGCCTCGACCGCGCAGTCCTGCCAGTCGGTTATCTGGTCCCAGGAATCGAACATTTTCGCGCTTGCCCCGATGAACATCAAAAGAGCCGCAACGAGCACGAATGCGCCTATCAGTTTCGGGATATGCACATCTGTTCCTGCAAAGCGGTATTTGATAATCCTTTTCAAAATATCACCAATATTGTATGTGGTAATGGCATATTTAAAGGTATCTTCGGGGTATATTTTATGCGGGCCGGTGGTCTAGCGGCTATGACATCGCCTTTACACGGCGAGGATCGGCGGTTCGATTCCGCCCCGGCCCATGAGTTTTCACGCGGAGATGGCGGGCCTCCCATACAGAGTATATTTATGGCTCTCCCTTTCGGGCTCGCTTTATATCGGCAGGTTAATGGTCTTCTTGTAGACCTCTATGAAGTAGGAAACGTGCATCTCCTTCCCGATGCCGTCGATTGTCTTTACCTTCTCGTTTATGAATTCCCCGAGGTGCTTTTCGTCTTTCGCGATAGCCTGGGCAAGGATGTCGTGGTCCCCTGATGAAATTCCCACAACCTGTATCTCGGGCAGCCTTGAAAGTTTATTTGCGACGCTCTTTATCATTTTCGGGGAGACAGAGAGGCCTATCCATGCTGTTGTTGTGAGGCCGAATTGGGAGGGGTCGAGCTCTGCGTGGAAGCCGGTTATTGTGCCGCCCCTGGCAAGCCGGTTAACCCTGAAATGAACTGTGCTTGCCGCTGTTTTTAGTTCCTTGGCAATCTCGTGGTAGGGGGTTTTGCTGTCCCTCTGCAAAATGCGGAGAATGCCCATGTCCAGGCTGTCCATATGTTGGATAATTTGCAGAAGGATTATAATAATATCGTTAGGAATCCAAAAAAATCACATTATATTGGATATTTTCGATAGATTTATATAAAGTTTGGATATTATTCTAATGGATATTAAATAGTTGCAAAATATCCAAGGGGGTTTGGCATGAAATCTCTGAGAAAGGGTGTGTTTTCGGGAGCTGCGGGGAGGATAACAATGCCCGAGTGGAACTCCCTGATTAAGGATGCCGTGATGCGGGATTTCCGAAAAAGGAAATCCCGGGGGTTGATATAGGCAGGGGGGTTTGACAAGTTCCTCGCCGCAGTATCTTTATAAGGGGGAAAGGCAAAAGTAATTCATGAAGGCTTTTTTCCCCTTATTATTTTTGCTGTTGTTTTCGGCAGGCGTTTTTTCCGAGAGCATTAGGCCCGAGAGTGTTAAGAGTGCGGACCTTGACATAAGGCTTGTTGCGAGCGGCACTATTTCCGGGGAGGTGAACAGGGGGGATTCCCTCGAGTTGCGGATGCTGACCTTTTCGGAGACAGCCTCGCAGGAGATTGGGGAGATAAGCGAGAGGCTGTTTTTCGGGGAAACAATGTTCGAGCCTTCAAGCTACAGGATGCAGGGAGGGAATAAGGTTGCGGTTTTTTTGGTTGACGACCTTTCAAAGTATGGGGAGGGCTTCAGGGTTGTTGTTGAGGCGAATGTGAGGACAAACTCCTCGCTCGAGATGCCGAAGGAGGGTGGTTTTGGGGAGGAGGATGTTGCGGATTATCTTGGGGCAAGTGCCTACATGGAAAGCGAAGACCCCGTGCTTTCCGGTTTTTCGGCGAATAATTTTTCGGGGGAATCCGAACTTGAAGCCATACGGGAAACTGCCGAATGGGTCTACAAAAATATCGAATACGACTATGATTACTATCCTTTGAGGAACTCTGCAAAGGAGACCTTTGGGTTGAGAAAGGGCGTGTGTGACGAGTTTGCAAATTTGACCGGGGCTTTCCTGAGAGCGGGGGGGATTCCCGTAAGGTATGTTACAGGGATTAGCTTTGACGGGGAGCGGTTTGGGAACCACGGCTGGATAGAGGCCCACACAAGCAATGGCTGGGTTGGGGTTGATTCAACATATGGTGAGGTGGGATATCTTGACGCCGCCCACATTTCCCTTTCCAAGGAGAGGGATGCGAATGAGGCTGTTGTTGTGAGCCTTTCCACGAGTTCCAAAAAGGCTTTGTCCGCGGAGATTGTTTTGCACGAACCCCAGGTAACGGTTAACTCGATAGATGTGTTTGAGGACGTTCTTGTTGCGGAGACAGTGGTGCCGGAAAAGGTTGCCCCCGGCGAGAAGTTCAACATCAGCCTTAAGCTGAAGAACCCTCTTGGCGGGGATGTGATTATCCCCGTTAAAATTGCGCTCCATGAAAGCTTTACTTTGGGGCGGGGCGAGGAAGAAGTGCTTGTCTGGCTGGAAGAAGGTGAGGAGAAATTTGTCGGGTGGGAGGCTATTGCGCCCGCCGGGCTTTTAGACGGGTATGCCGAGTACGATATGGCGCTGATTCTGCCCGACCGGGTTGAAATGGGAAAAATAACGGTGCACAAGCCCGAGAGGGAGGTGCTTCTTGACGGGGAGGAAGGGATGCTGTTTGAGGGTGTTGCGAACACAGGCTTGCTCGTGGGGCTGGGGGCTGTGGCGATTATTTTTGCAAGTGTGTTGGTTTTAAAGAGTTTTCTGGGGAGAAAATAGTTCTGGATGTCCCGAAGGGACATGCCATACGGAGTGAAACGAAGTATGGCGTGATGACGCCAATCATCCGTTGGCGCGGCCGTAGTCTAGTGGTTAGGATACAAGCTTGCCAAAGCCGTCACGTCCGGCCCCAAAGGGGCTCTTGCGATGCAAGGCTGGTACGTGCCCCATCTTCGATGGGGCTGGCGCCCGAAGGCGCACCGGCTGTTAATGACATTGGCGGTTTGCGAAAAGTTTGTGACCCGGGTTCGACCCCCGGCGGCCGCATCCGTCACATCCGGATGGCACGGTGCCTATCTAAAGATAGGCAAAGCTCGCCTCTAAGAGGCTCGCATACTAATTCTTAATTAAGGGGTTTGGGCATAAAGTTAGTATGAGGCCTAAGGGAAAGAACTTTGCCGGCGATATTGCGCTTCAGAGGATTTGGAGGTTATTTGAGCTTGCGGAGAAGGAATTTGGAAAGAGTCCTGAACGCTCTAAGAGATATGTGGAAATCGCGAGGAATTTGAGCACAAGGAACAATGTTACTATCCCTTCCGAACTCAAAAGAAAATTTTGCAGGAAATGCGGGGCTTATTGGAAGGAAGGGGTTAACCTCGAGGTCGGAGAAGAAGGGGAACTTGCGGTTTTGAAGTGCGGGGAATGTAAGGCTGAAAGGAGGGTTGGAGGGGGTGGCCGGAAAGGCTGAAGGCGGGGCTGAATGCCCTATTTTTGTAAACATTTTGTAAAAAAGTTTGCTTTATAAAGAATTCGGCACAAGTATACTATATAGAGCACTTATTTTTCGGCTTCTTCCCGCAGGGGAGGTAAAGCCGGAATTGCCCCGAAAGGGTCTACAAGAGGTGAATGAAATATCAGTGTTTGATATTCCTGCAGGCAGGGTCATTTCGGCTGTTGCGGAGGATTTGAAGGGAAAATTGGAAAAGCCGGCTTTCACGGCATGGATTAAGACAGGGGCACACAGGGAAAGGGCTCCCCTCGACAGGGGATGGTGGTATGTGAGGAGTGCCAGTATTTTGTACAGGGTTTACAAGGACGGGCCTCTTGGAACCGAGAGCTTAAGGACTTATTATGGCGGCAAGAGGAACCGAGGTTCAAAACCGCATCATTTCCGCAAGGCAAGCGGCAAGGTTGTCAGGACCTGCCTGCAGAGCCTGGAGAAAGAAGGGCTGATTAAGAAAATTAACAAGGGGAGGGGAATTACCCCTAAGGGCCAGAAGTATCTGAGCGAGAAGGCAAAGGAGGTCTCTGTCGATTATAAGAAAGACAGGGATAGCCTCGCTAAAAAGAAGAAAGAGGTTCAGGAAGAAAGGAGAAGGATGTTTGCTAAGAAAGATGGCGTGAAAACTGCCGCAGGGCACGGCAAGGAACCCCCGGCAAAGGGGGCACCGGCCGGCAGAGGGGAGAAGGGTGCCGCAGGTGCCTCGAAAGGTGCTGCAAGTGCCCCGAAGGGTGC
>CAZILS010000001.1:16734-121787 GCA_964540145.1 uncultured archaeon
GGTGCTGCAAGTGCCCCGAAGGGTGCAAGGAAATGAGTGGTCTTGAGGAGGTACGGCAGAAAAAAATGGATGAGCTGAAACAGCAGCAACTCGAGCAGCAAAAAATCAATGAAAGGGAACAGGCCGCGGAAATGCAGGTCACTTCCCTTGCCAGGAAATTGCTTGAGGAGGATGCGATGCTGAGGCTCAACAATGTGAGGCTTGTGAACAAGGACCTTTACCTAAAAGCTGTGCAGGCAGTTCTTATGATGTACAAGGCGGGGCAATTCACGGGAAAGCTGAACGATGCCGAAACCAAAATTGTGCTTGAAAGACTCTCGCAAAAAAGGGAGATAAACATAAAGAGGAAATAACATGGCAAGAAACAAGGATGAAGGGTTTAAGGAATTTATTATTTCGGCAAGGAAAAAGATAGGCCCGGGCCTGACCAACGCCCCTGTCTGGATACTGCAGAAAGCGGGAAAAAGAATATGGAACAAGAAAGCCAAAAG
This sequence comes from uncultured archaeon, assembly GCA_964540145.1. Taxonomy (GTDB): domain Archaea; phylum Iainarchaeota; class Iainarchaeia; order Iainarchaeales; family CAZILS01; genus CAZILS01. The sequence continues at coordinate 17,226 of CAZILS010000001.1, forward strand.
GCACTGGAGAAGGGCCGATATTGGAAAGCTTTACAAGAAATCGATGAAAAAGCAGGGAAAGGAGGCGGCATAAATGAAGGGGGCTGAAGCAGAGTATGTGGTGCCGTTTGCGAGGATGTTTAAGATGCCCAGGACAAAGAGGGCCAACAAGGCTGTTAACGAGATAAGGAATTTCGCTTACAAGCACACAAGGAGCAAGGATGTTAAGATTGCTCCGGAACTTAATCAAAAAGTCTGGGAGAATTCGAAGAACATACCGAGAAGGGTCGAGGTTATGCTCCGTAAGGAAGGGGAAGGGGTAGTTGCCTACCTCAAAGACAGCAAGGAGATTGAGGAAGCGAGGAAGAGGGAGGCTGCGGCAGAAGCCGAGAAAGCGAAGAAAAAGAAGGATGACGCCTCAAAGAAAAAGGAGAAGGCTGCCTCAAAGGACGCCAAAGGCGAAAAGAAGGAAGGCGGGAAGCCGGCTAAAGAGGAGGCCGAAGACAAAAAGAAGGCCGAGGAAAAAAGAACAAGGGAAAAGGCGGTTGAGAAGGCCGCAATAAAGAGGAAAACTTCCAAGAACGGATGAGGTTAGGGAATATGGAGGTTCTTAGGAGAACCGTGGGCGGCAGTCCTTTTGTGGGCGTGTTTATGGTTTTAACGGATGATTTTGCGGTTGTGCCGGGCAATTCAGAAAAAAAAGAGATTGCGGGCATGGAGGAGAAATTAGGGGCAAGGGTTGTGAAAGGGACTGTTGCAGGATGCTTCCTTTGGGGGGTTTTCGGGATGGGCCTTGGCAACAAGCTTTTGCTTCCCGAATTTGCCCTCGAAAGGGAAATCAGGGAGCTCGAAAAAAACAAGATTGAAACGATGGTTGTCAAGGGCTATAGTGCGTTGGGAAACCTTTTTGCGGGAAACAGCAGGGGGGGTTTTGCAAGCACCATGGTTGATGAAAAAACTGTGAAAGAGGCAGGAAAGTTTTTGGGAATTAAGATGAAACGCGAAAAATTGCTTAGTTCGGATTTGCCGGGTGCGGAAATTGCCGTTAGTGAGAAGGGGTTTTTGGTGCATCCTGAGATTAGCGAGGCTAAGTTTAGGCTTTTGGAGAAGACATTTGGGGTGAGTGGAAGCGCCACCACCGCAAATTTTGGCGATCCCTTTGTCGGGAATGATATCGTTGCAAATTCAAGGGGCGCGGTTATTGGCGCACAGACATCGGGGCATGAGCTTATCAGGATTGATGAGGGCTTGAGAGGTGATTGAATATGGCTGAAGCTGCCGAACAGAAGACGGATGCCGATTTCGGGATTAAGGGAACTTTCCGCGAGCGCGGGGAAGACAAGAAATTTACAAAGAAAATCAGTGCGGTTAATGAGGGCTTTGCAAAGGAGAAGCTCTACTGCGCTATCGGCTCGGAGCACAACGTAAAAAGAAGGTTCATTAAAATAGAGGGAATTGAGAAGGTGTAAAAATGGCGGATAAGAAAAATATACAGATGAGCGGGGCGGAGGTAAGGCAGGCATACGACGCCGAAAGGGGAAAATATGATGCGCTTGCCGGGCAAATACGGTCCTTGGCGGGCCTTGCCAGGGAGAATATGCTTGCGGAAGATGCGCTTAGGTCCATAGAGGATTCCAAGGAAGGGAACGATATGCTTGTTTCTGTCGGCGGGGGGATTTACGTTGAGGCAAAGCTGAAGAATGTCAATGAAGTGCAGTCGGCGCTTGCCGGGGGTACGCTTGTTCCAAAGAAGATTGCGACAACGAAGGCGGAACTTGCCGCAAGGAAGAAATCTTTGGAGAAAGAGATTGAGAAATTGTCGAAACAGCAGCAGGCTGCAGCCAACAACATGGATATGTTCGCGCAGGTCATGAACCGGGCGCAGAGGCAGATTGCCGAACAGCAGAAACAGGTTGCCGCCAATGCCGCAAAACCCCCCGGGGGAGAGGGGAAGTAATAGATGTTTGACCTCCTCAAGAAAAAGCTTGGGACTTTCAAGGACAGCCTCGTCGGGAAGATAAAGGAAAAGGATAGGGAAACTCCTCCAAAGGACGCCCCCCCTCAAATAGAGGAGGCGAAACTTCCTCAGGTTGAGGAAGTGCGGGAAGAAGTTGTTGAGGGTTCTGCCGAAGCCGGGAAAAAACCAAAGGAAATCGAGGTTGTTAAGGAAGAGGTTAAGGGAAGGGAAATCAGGGGAAAACTCTCGGCCGGGAAAAAGATAACTTCCTTTCTGAGGGGGAGTGTCAGGCTTGAGGAAAAAGACCTTGAACAGTTTTTGGATGAACTGGAACTTGCGTTGATTGAAAGCGATGTTGAGCAGAATACGGCAGAGGAAATTGTGAAAAAATTGAAGGGAGATTTGGCGGGAAGGGAAATTTCAGGGAAGGAAGATGTTTCCAAATATGTCGGAAAGGAAATAAGAAAAGTGCTGGGTGAAATTATGGAAACCGAAAAGGTTGATTTTATGGAATTGGTCTCGGGAAAAAAGCCGTTTGTTGTGCTGTTCCTCGGGCCTAACGGCGCGGGAAAAACCACGACTATGGCGAAGCTCACCAAGAAGCTCCAGGATAACGGAAAGAAAGTTGTCTGGGCGGCGGGCGATACGTTTAGGGCGGCCTCCATAGAACAGCTTGAGAAGCACGGCGAGAAGTTGGGTGTGAGGATTGTCAAGCACAATTATGGTGCGGATCCTGCCGCAGTTGCATTTGATGCGGTTGAGTCGGCGAAGGCGAAGGGAATTGATGTCGTTATGATTGACAGCGCAGGAAGGCAGGTTACCAACAAAAACCTTATGGAAGAGCTGAAAAAAATAAACAGGGTTGCGAAGCCTGATTTGAAGCTGTTTGTGGGGGAGGCGCTTGCGGGGGTGAGCCTGCTTGAGCAGGCCAGGGCTTTCCACGAGAATTTGGGGATTGACGGGTTTATACTTACAAAGATAGACACCGACACAAAGGGCGGAACCATGATTTCACTCCTTTACAACATCAAGAAGCCTGTCCTTTATCTTGGGACAGGACAGGGTTACGGCGACATCATGGATTTTACGCCTAATTATGTTCTCGACAGGATTGTAGCTTAAAAGAGGTGAAAGAATATGATGGAAATAGATGAAAAGTTGAGGCTGAAGCTCCTTGAGGAGGAGTTTAAGCTGAGGGAAAAGCAGCCGGAGGCATGGACGAAGACAAAGTACAGGCCTTACGCGAATTTTAAGACCAGGAAGTCGGAATCTTCTACATAAGGATTCCGTAACTTTCTTCTCTTTATCTTTATATTGGCTTCGCATGAATATCTAGTTGTGGTTAGATGGGCCTGGGAGAGAAACTAAGGCAGGCAATGGACAGGCTAAGGGGAGCCAGTGCCTTAGATAAGGAGACTGTTAAGGCGGTCGTCAAGGATTTGCAAAGGGCGCTGATTGCCGGGGATGTCGATGTTTCCCTGGTTTTGCAGGCAACCAAAGAGATAGAGAAAGAGGCGTTTGGGGAGCTCCCTAAGGGGATGAACAGGAGGGAGCATGTCCTTAAGGCCACTTATGACCGGCTTGCGGGGCTGCTGGGCAAGGCAGGGGAGATTCCCGAGAAGCCCTCACGGATACTCTTGGTGGGGCTGTTTGGTTTTGGAAAATGCGTCCATCCCAAAACCATTATTCCGCTTGCAGACGGCAGAAACCTTCAAGCACAAGAATTGTATGAAACTATTCCTGAAAACGAATTTGTGCTGGAAGACGGAACCGTAAAGGAACTGGAAAAACCTATAGAAGTATTTTCCTTTGACCCATTTACGCTGAAAATGGTGCGGGGAAAGGCAACCCACATATGGAAACTGAAAAAAGACAGGCCGCTGTTTAAGGTGTGGCTGGATAATGGGGGAAATCACAACATCACAGTTACTCCCGAGCACCCTTTTTTTGCGATGGAAGACGGAGAAATTAGAAAAGTCAGGGCCGACCGTATCAGTGCGGGTTGCTTTGTTGCAGCCCCTGGAAAAATACCTGTAAGGAAAAATGACCCCCTTAATAAAGATTTTATGGAGAAATTTGCAGGAATCGCAGACATCCATGACAACCTACTTTCTGAAAGAATAAAGGGCTTCTTGAAAAATGAATTTGGCACCCTTGGGGAGGCGCACAATGCAATTGGGAAAGAATATGCATACTGCAACCTGTGCAGTTCCCTAAAAAAAGGGGTTGTTTTTGGTTCAATAATTAACCAGGCTGAAAGGATTGGGCTGCCGGTTTCACTGGGGGATGAAGCAACTGTTTCTCTCAGGGGGAATTGTGCCAGAAAAATAAGGGTTCCCCTGAAAATGAGTCCCGGACTTTCCGAGTTCCTGGGATACCTGTATGCTGACGGCCATATGAGGAAACGCTATGTGGGCATAACAAACGAGGATCAGAAACTGCTTAAGCGGTGTGCTTTGCTCGGGAAAAACTTGTTTGGAATAGAAGGGAAAATAAAAAAAGACAAACGAAAAGACCTGTTGTTTACGATTGTTTTCTGTTCCAAAACCCTTGTTAGTTTTTTGAACGTGATTTTTGGCATACCTATAAACAAAAAAAGCAGGATAATTAGGCTTCCTCCTGCCATCCAGACAAGCCCTGAAAAGTGCAGGAAACGTTTCTTAAGGGCTTTTTTTGATTGCGACGGGCACATATCCAAAAACAGCCGTACGATAGAAATCTGTACTGCCAGCAGGCGTTTCTCGGAAGACATGAGAACGTTACTGGCGGGGCTTTCCCTAACCCCCGGCATCGGCAAAAAAACCATTAATGGAAAACGATATTTCAGGATTCTGATAAAGGCAAGAGATACTGAGTGGTTTGCTGAAGAGGTGGGTTCGCTCATTGCTTCAAAGAGCAGGAGGCTTGGGAACTGCGGGGCTATGGGGGTTGGGCAGTCCCTTGGGAAACAGGAAATGGTTCCTGTGGGGGAGAAGCTTAAGGAATGCCGGGAAATACACGGCGCCACAATTGGGGAAATCCAAAAATACGTTTCCGCGTACGGAACTTACGAGAAAGAGGGCCTAATTTCCAGAAGTGCACTGAGTAAATTTCTGGATGCACTGGCCCACACCAAAAACAAGAACAATGAAATTCTGCGGCTTGTATCCGAAGGAGCAGATTATAAAAATATTCTGGAGGCGTTGGGAGAAAATAGAGGCTGGCTTAATGCAAACCTCTTTAGGCTGGGGCAGATTGGCCTTGTGGAACATCAGTCCGGGCTTATGCAAATAAGCCAAAAAGGCAAAGATTTGCTGGAAAAATCATCCTCTTCCCCCGAGGGGCTTGTTAAGCAGCTATCTGCCCTTGTGCAATCTGAAATCCGGTGGATAAAAATAAAAAAGATTGAGCTTGTTGAAGATACCGATTATGTGTATGATCTAAGCGTTGATGAGTACCATAATTTTGTTGCCAACCAGGTAATTATTCACAACACAACCACAACCGCAAAGCTTGCGAACTACTACAAGAAGCGCGGCTTGAAGGTTGGGGTTATAGGCGCGGATGTCATGAGGCCCGCCGCCTATGAGCAGCTTCAGCAGTTGAGTGAGCAGCTGAAAATCGATTTTTATGGAAACCCAAAGGAGAAGAAGGCGGAGAAAGTTGTCAAGGAAGGGGTTGAGAAGTTAAAGGGCGTTGACTTGATTATAGTTGACAGTGCGGGAAGGAGCGCCCTGGATTCGGAGCTTACCGAGGAAATGAAAAACATCCATAAGGAGTTCAGGCCCGAGCACACCTGGCTCATCCTTGGGGCGGATATGGGGCAGCTTGCGGGGAAGCAGGCACAGGCTTTCCACGATGCTGTCGGGGTCAATGGTTTGGTTATAACAAGGATGGACGGGAGTGCGAAGGGAGGGGGCGCCCTTGCAGCATGTGCAAAGACAAAGGCGCCTGTTTATTTCATAGGAACGGGGGAGAAGGCAAACGACCTGGAGGCATTCGATTCCCAGAGGTATCTTGGAAGGATAATGGGGTATGGGGACATACAGGGCCTGCTTGAGAAGGCGAAGGAAGCGGAAAGCGGGGAGATAGACATCGAGGCGATGATGAAGGGCGAATTTAACCTCGATATGTTCTACAAGCAGCTGAAGCAGGCGAGGCAGATTGGGCCTTTGAACAAGATTGCGGAAATGCTCGGGATAAGCATGCAGGTTCCGAAAGAACAGCTCGAGCTGGGGGAGGAAAAACTTGATGCGTTCAAGTGCATTATGGATTCTATGACGGGGCAAGAAAAATTAGAGCCAGAATTGTTGAACAGCAGCAGGATTTCTAGGATTGCGAAGGGAAGCGGCACTAAGGATGAGGAAGTGAGGGAGCTTATAAAGCATTATAAGCAGATGAAAAAGATGTTCAAGAAAATGAAGGATTTAAACCCTGAAAAGATGGCCGGGGGGAAAGGCTTCGATATGTCCTCGTTTGGGAAAAAATTCGGGAAGAAGAAAAAGTTCAGGATAAGGTAGAGGCATGGATATATTTTTGATTAGGGCTGCGGTGGTTGTTATAGGCTGTGTTGCCGCTTCCTATACTGATTTGAAGACAGGGCTTATCCCCGATAGGATAACCTATCCCATGATGGCTTTGGGGGTGTTGTTCAATTTCATCGCTTTTGATGAGTATGCGCTGGCGGTTGCCGCGGCCACTTTTGGGGTTAGTTACCTATTCTACCATTTGGGAAAGCTGGGTGGAGGAGATTTGAAACTTTTTGTAGGGATTGCTTTGCTCCTGCCGATGATGAATGGCTTTCCTTTCATACTTAGTTCGGTGTTCTTTGCGTCGGTTGCCGCGGTTATTATGCTCTCAACCTACTATGTTGGGAGGTATGCCCTGCGGGGAGTAAGGTGGAAAGAGAATGTTTACAGGATGGTGCATGCCGGCTTTTTGGGGGCTGCGGTCGGGTTCTATCTTTACATACTTTACGGCTTCCGGATGGTTCCCTTGGAGTATATCCTGCTTGTCGCAGTAACCGTTTTTTTCGGGCTGCTTTTCATGGCGTTTGAGCGGGGGATAAAGAGGGAGTTCTTCCTCAAGAAGGCAGGGGTTAAGGATTTGGAGGAGGATGAGCTTGTTGCAGCCGAATTTTTGGAGCCCGGAACAAGGGCTGTGCTTGGGATGAAGTGGAAGGGCATCCTCGGGGAGAGGGAAATCAGGAAGCTCAATGATGCAGGCATCAAGGAAATTTTTGTGTACAGGAATTTGCCCAAGTTTGCGCCTTTCATCCTGGCGGGGGTTGTCCTGGCGCTGGCGTTCCCAATCTTCCCTTTGGGCTAAACTTTAAATAATCCAAGCGCATTGTTATTGCATGAAGGATTACAGGGAGGGGGCCGGCAGGATTCTTGGCAAGGAAACCTTTCATGAGCTTGAGAAGAAGAAGCTTGATATCATAATCGGTATCCCTTCATATAATTCGGCGCACAGCATTGGGTTTGTTACGGAGCAGGCATCGAAAGGCCTTATAAAGTACTTTCCCAAGGCTAATTCCATAATAATCAACACCGACGGGAATTCCGGAGACGGCACTAAAACCGCATTTTTAGGGGCGAAAACCGAGGTTGAGAAGCTTTTTTCCCCGCATAAGGGACCAAGGGGAAAGGGGGCGCAGCTCAAGGATGTGCTTATAATAGCGGCTGCGCTGAATGCCAAGGCCTGCCTTTTCATCGATTCGGATTTGCAGAGCATAAACGAGGAGTGGGTGTATGCCATGCTCTCCCCTATATACGAGGGGTTCGATATGGTAACGCCCCATTACTCGAGGTATAAGTATGATGGGACAATAACAAACAATATTTGTTTCCCGATTGTGTATGGGCTGCTGTGCAAGAACCTTAGGCAGCCAATCGGAGGGGACTTTGCTTTTTCAAGGAGGCTGCTGCTTTTTTGGCTGAGGGATTCTATGTGGGACAGTGACATCTCAAAGTTTGGGATTGATATATATATGAGTACGCTTGCCTTGCTCGGCGGGTTTAAGGTCACGCAGACCTATTTGGGGGCCAAGGTCCATGATGCGAAAGACCCCTCCGGGCTGAAGCCGATGTTCAAGCAGGTTGTTGGCACTTTGTTCAAGGTGCTTTATGCATACAAAAAAAAGTGGATAAACCGGAAATTCCCTTATGCCGTGAAAATTGCGGGGGTCGGATATTTTGCCGAGCCGATGAAGTTTGATGTTAACATAAGGAAAATGAAGAACACCTTCATGAGGGGCTTTGCATCGAACAAAAAGCACCTGCAGAGGATTATAAGCAAGAAGAACTACGATAAGCTTGAGTTCATGGCGAAGGAGAGGAATGTCTTCATAGACAACAGGATGTGGGCCGAGATTGTTTATGATTGTGTGCTGGCCTTCCCGAAAGAGGGGAAAAACAGGATTACGGATGTCCTTTTCCCGCTTTACCAGGGACGGAACTATACCTTTGCGCTGGAGACTGTGGGTTACGAGGACAAGCATGCGGAGGAAAGGATAATGCTGCAGGCAAAGGCGTTCCATATAAAGAGGAAACACTTGATTAAAGGGCTGAACAATTTTAATATTTGAATGAAATTCCCTTCACTTTTATTTTCCCGGCTTCGTTTTCCTTGCCCTCAACCTCGAATTTTACGCCGAGGAACTTCTCTGTTGTCCGGATGTTTGTCAGGGTGTGGGCGCTTATTTTGGCCGGCGTGATTTCAGAGTTTCCTTTCGCAAGCGCCATAAAGGGGATTAACTGGTCTGCGAGGTGTTCGTCGACCGCCCCATCCCTCGATAGCGCTTCTATCAATTTTTTTGCGGCCTCATTTCCCACTTCGTGTGCCGGCTTTCCTCTTTTTCCGAGGGCGTTTGTGCCGAACCTTGCCCCTGTCGAAAATTCCGCTATAAGGTCTATCCCGCTCCCTGCCGGGCCCGCCCGGGAGGTTGCTATGCTTTCATTTACGTCAACGCCGAGTTCATCGAGTTTTTTTATTGCCGCACTTGCCTGGTTTTTTGCGACGTGGTCCGGGAGGGAAGCGGCATGCGAGAACAGGTTTATTTTTTTCAGTGCGCCTCTCTTTGTAAGGCGCAGGGGCGAAAGTGGCAGTTTTGACTTTTTAGATTCGAACAGGATTTTCCCCCTGCCTTTCGGATAGTAGCCGTGGGCAAGCAGGGACAATTTGAACTTTGCCCCCATTTTCTTTAGCGCGGGAACCAGCACATGCGAGGCGTAATTTGCGGGCGGGCTCCACATGACATCGCTCCCGCCTATAACCCTCATCTTTATCTCCGCCGCCAGGGACAGGGGAAGCACCGACTGGAGAAGCAGGGTTATGCTGCCCGCAGTGCCTATATTTACCGCAAGGCGCCGGCCTGTGATTTTTGAGGGGGTGAAACTTATGGCTGTCGAGTGGAGCTCTGCGCCTTCCGGCCACGGGTGCCCCGCATTGCACAGTTCTGCAACTGTTTTTAGGCACGTGAGGTGCTGCATCGAGAGGCCCGGATTTGGCCTGTTTGCCCTTATATTTGAGAGCTTAAACGGCTTTCCCGTAAGTGCCGAGAGGCCTAACGCCGTTCTCAGTATCTGTCCCCCTCCGGAACCGTATGAACCGTCTATTTCAAGCATAAAATAAGCAGTCTATAACGTTATTAATAATTTGATGTATAATTTTGGCATGAAAGTGTTGGTTACGGGGAGCAGCGGCTTTGTCGGGAAGAGGCTCTGCACAGCCCTGGAGGAAAGGGGCCATAAAGCCAGGAAGTTTTCCAGGAAAGAGGGGGGGGATTTACTCGACCCTAAAAAGATAGATATTGCGGTTAGGGGGGTTGATGCGGTTGTGCACCTTGCGGCGCAGGTTGATGAGGAAGCGAAGGATTTGTTTAAGGTTAATGTCGAGGGAACTAAAAATTTGCTTAAGGCATGCGAGAAGGGGGGGATTGAACATTTCATTTACCTTAGCAGCTGCGGGGTTATGGGGGATATTCACGGCAAGGTTGATGAAAGCGCGCCCTACAAGCCTAAGACAAGGTATGAGAAAAGCAAGATGCTGGGGGAGCAGGCTGTGCTTAGCTACCAGGAAGTTATGCATGTTACTGTGCTTAGGTCCGCCATTGTTTATGGGGAAAACAAATATTGGGGGCAGCTGTTCAGTTATGTAAAAAATGGGAAGCCGATGATAGGTTCCGGGGGGAACAAGTGGCAAATGGTTTATGTCGATGATTTGGTTGACGCAATTATTTTTGTCCTTGGGAATGAAGAGGCTTCCGGGGAGGTTTACATTGTTGCCGAGGAAGGGGGGGAAACGCTTGAGGAGATTTATCTTGAGATAGGGAGGCTTGTGGGTGTTTCAGAAAAGCCCGTAAAAAGCCCTTTGGCGCTTGCGAGGGCTGTTGCATTGGTTCTTTGGGCCATGTCGAAGCTTACGAGGAGAAGGGGGATAATCACCCCTTCGCATATCGAGAGGGCGGTAAGGATAAGGGATTATGATATCTCAAAAATAAAGAAGCTTGGATGGAAACCAAAGTACGGCACAAAAAAAGGCTTGAAAAAAACCTTTGGCGATTTGAACAGGGACCGGCTTAACTGAAATTAAATTGGTTAGCGTTTTTCCTTGCCTGCTTTTTTTGCCGCGCCGCAGATTTTTGTGAGTTTTTTCTTTGCGACAGAAACGTCGCCGTCAGCTTTTTCTATTGCGGTGCCGACATGGATTACGTCGGCTCCGGCCTTTATTGTCTCGTAGGCGTATTTTTCATCTTTAACGCCGCCTGCAACTATGAGGGGGATGTCGATTGCCGCCTTTGCCTTTGCAACCATCTTTGGGGGCGCCGGGCTGTCTGCTCCCCCCCCTGACTCCAGGATTACCGCTTTTGACCCCATGTACTGGCCCGCGAGCGCAGTGACCATCGCAAGGTAAGGCAGGTTCCTGGGGATTGGCTGTGCCCGGCCTACCCAGCCCACGGCGCGGCCCGGCTCGGTTATGATATATGAGGTCGGGATAACCTCTAGCCCCAGTTCCTTGACTGTCCAGGCTGATGCTACCTGGGCTCCCGTGATGTAGTAGGGGTCGGTTGAGTTAAGCATTGACATGAAGTAAACCGCATCGGCGTGCTTGCTCAGGGTGGCTATGTTTCCCGGAAAGAGAACGGTCTGCAGACCCGAGTTTTCCTTTATTTCGATGAGAGTCTTGTCAAGAAGTTCTCCCTGCGCACCTACGCTTCCCCCGACCGCAACCGCGTTTACGCCCGCCTCTTCGGCGGCCTTTGCAATCCTGCCTGCGGTTTCGGGGGTTTGGTTCGGCGGGTCGACTACCAAAAACACAAGGCCTCCCATGGACTCGATGTCCTTGAGCATTTTGGAATAGAACTTTTTCTGCTGCATGTTATCGCGGATATATTTAGAAAAGGACGTCTATAAAAAGGTAATTAGTGGCTTTTTTCGCGATTAGGGCGGGAATCCGGGGTTTTCGCTAGATAAACGAAAGCGCGGTTTCTGGACCGAAGTCTCTTGAAGCGAGGCCGTGCCCGGGCATAAGGGTGTGGAAATCCAACCCAGAAATTTTCGCAAGCGAGGCGGTTAGGTCGCGCTTGCTTGACGAGGGGAGATCATATCGCCCGATCCCGTTGATGAAAAGCGTATCGCCTGAAATGAGGAATTTGTGTTTTTGGTCGTAAAGTGAAATGCTTCCTTTTGTGTGGCCGGGGGTGGGGATTACTCTAAGGGAAAATGGCTTTGCACCTATTGTTTCTGTGCCGTTTAGCTTTGCGGTAACTTTGGGGAAGTACTTGTTGCCGAAGAAGGCCGAGGCTGTGAAAATTTCATCGTGCATATTGACGAATTCTGCGTCGTGGTGGTGCATGGCAACCTCTGCTTTCTTGAAAATTCCGGCGCCCCCGAAATGGTCTGCATGGCCGTGGGTTATTAGCACAAGGTCGATGTCGTTGGGGGCAAGGCCTATCGCTTTCATCGCATCTTCGAGAAGCGGGCTGTTTTCCTTGAGGCCTGTGTCGACGATTATATTCTTCTTACCTACTAAAAGATAGGCATTGGAGCTCGGGCCGGGAGGATATAAAACAAAAAGGTTGGGGAAGATTCGCTCAAACACCTGAAACACCTGCCTCCCCGCCGACCGGCCGGGAGAGTTTTATAAAATGAATACCGGATAATATTAGTGAAACTGGTTAATAAAGCTAAGGTGGGGGAAGTATGGAATTGGATAAGGACACGGCGATAGAAAGGATTTCCGCAGGGAGCGGGAAGAGCATAGAGGAAGTGCAGTCCCTTATCTCCGGCAAAAAAGGCAAATTTTCGGGCCTTTTGACAGATGTAGGCGCCGCACATATGGTTGCGCGCGAGTTGGGGGTTGAGATTGATGCGCCTAATGGGGCCGGGGGGTTCGGGCCGGGGGGAGGGGCGTCATCTCGCTCGCGGGGAGAGCCCCTGGAAGCCAAGATTGGCAAGATGCGGCCGGGGATGAATAACATTACGCTTGAGGCAAGGGTTAAGCATGCGTTTCCAAGCAAGTCTTTTGAGAAGGGGGACAAGAAAGGGGTGTTGTGCAATTTGCTTATCGAAGACGGGAGTGGCGAAATAAGGCTGACCTTGTGGAATAATGATGCCAAGAGGTTTGAGCAGGAGAAATTGGAGCGGGGCGCGGCGATAAAACTTGAGGGCTGCTATACGACAGCCTGGAATGATAAGGTGCAGCTTAACCTTGGGTTTGGCGGAAGCTTTAATATTATTGGCCAAACAGAAGTTCCGGAAGTAGCTGCCGAAATTGTGAAGATTGCCGCACTTAAGGAAGGCATGGATAACGTTGATTTGTTTGCGAGGGTTTCAAGGATATATGAGGAGCGGAGCTTCGAGAAAGACGGTAAAGAGGGGAAGTTGCTTTCTTTCGAGTTGGTTGACGAAACAGGAAGGGCGCGGGCAACCGCCTGGAATGATTTGGTTGATGATGCAAAAAAGCTTAGCGCGGGGGAGGCGATTAAGGTTGAAGGAGGCTATACTAAGGAAGGGCTTAGGGGAATTGACGTTAATTTAGGGTGGAAATCAAGGATTATCCGCAATCCAAAAACAGCAAAGCTTCCCGAGCTTGGGGAACTTGCCTACGGGGATTCTGCGCCTGTTGAAAACAAGAAAATCACGAAGTTGGAAGACGGGGACTTTGTCGAGTTGGAGGCGAAGGTTGTTGACCTGCAGAGAGGAAAGTTCCATTACAAAGTCTGCCCAAAGTGCGGCAAGAAGGTTGTTGATATTGATGGAGGGTTGATTTGTGAGGGGTGCGGCGAGGTTGAAGAGCCTGATATGAAGGCGCTTGTCGGGATTACTTTGGATGACGGAAACGGGGTTATACGGGCTGTTGCCTTCGGGGAGCAGGCCGAGAAGTTGGTTGGGAAGCAGGGAGATATGTTCAGGGAGCTTTTGCTTAACAGCGCTCCTGAAGAGCTTGAAACAGGGTTTAGGAGTTTTATCCTCGGGAAGACGGTGAAAGTCAGGGGCCGGTCAAAGATAAACCCGCGGAACGAGGAGCTTGAGCTTGTTATCAATTCGGTTGAGTGTGTTTCAGGGGGGGAGGAAACGCCTTCTTCCAAAGGCAGCGGCCTCGATATCGAAAAGGAGTATGTCTAATTAGGGCGTATGCCGACCAATGGCGGCCTGCGGAGCGAGGTGCATTTGGCACCGGAAATCTCTGCCTTAAAGAGCTTTAAAAAGCTCGGTGTGTAGTATTATTGAATCGGGCTGCAAGGTGGAACCTCTTTTCCCAAGGGAGTTCTTCAAAAAGCCGCACCGAAGGAGGATGATAAAATGGGAGCTAAAGATATCAAGGAAGTCAGTGATTTGCCGGGCATTGGGCCACAGGCACTAGAGAAGCTATTTTCTGCAGGATACAAGTCATTGGAGAGCATCGCTGTGGCGAGCCCTATGGAGCTTGTTGAGGCCGCGGGTGTGGGGGACGGAACCGCAGACAAGGCGATAAAGGCTGCGAGGGATGCCCTTGAGATGGGGTATGAGAGTGCGGACAGGATTGCCGAGAGAAGGAAGACTGTAGGAAAGGTCAGTACGGGGAGCACGGAAGTTGATGCCCTGATTGGCGGGGGAATAGAAACACAGAGCATAACCGAGATTTATGGAAAGTTTGCAAGCGGCAAAACGCAGTGGTGCTTCCAGACCGCCGTGACTACCCAGCTGCCTGTTGATAAGGGGGGGCTTGGCGGAAATGTTTTGTACATCGACTCTGAAAACTCATTCAGGCCCGAGAGGGTTATAGCCATTGCAAATAACAATAACCTTGACTCTGAAAAAGCGCTGAAGAATATTTTTGTTGCAAGGGCGTACAATGCGGACCACCAAATGCTTCTTGTCGATAAGGCCGAGGAGCTTGTCAAGGAGAAAAAGGTGAAGCTGGTTATTGTCGATTCCCTTACATCCCACTTCCGCTCCGAATTCATCGGCAGGGGAACGCTTGCCAGAAGGCAGCAGAAACTCAGCAAGCATATGAGGGCTTTGATGAAACTTGCGGAGATGAATAACATTGCCGTGCTTGTAACAAACCAGGTTATGGAAAGGCCGGATATCATGTTTGGAGACCCTACCGCCCCGATTGGGGGGAATATTGTGGGGCACGCCTCAAAGACAAGGCTCTATTTAAGAAAGAGCAAGGGCGAGAAGAGAATTGCCAAATTGGTTGATTCCCCGAGTTTGCCCGATGGCGAAGCAATTTACAGGGTTACGGAGAACGGGCTCGAGGATGTTTAAGATTCCCGGAATGCACGTTCCAAAACAGTCATCTTGTCTCCGCCGAGGTTGGGGTCAAGGGTGTCAATGCACGCTTCCCTAATCTCGGCATCCTGTATTTTATTGCAGGAAGATTCACTTCTCAGTTCAATGCCTATGTCAAGGTAGCACTTATCTTTGAAATAGCTGTCCTCAATTCTTGTGCAGATTGAATCGTTTTCTTTTTCAAGGGCAACCGCCTTGTAGCACAAGTCCTTGTGGAAGTTTTCTTCGGGGGGGTGTTCGGCCTCACATTCCTCGAGGGTGTCGGCGAGGACATCGGTTGCAATTACCTGGGTTTCGGTGAGGGGAAGGTATTCAACCAGCTCCTCGGGGCCCTGAATTGTGTCAGGGGCTGAAACCTGCGGCTCGGGCAAAGGCCTGCCTATGCCAAGCAAAAAATAGGCCGCGACGAGTAGCAGCGCTGCGGCAGCTATTGCGGCAAAGTACGGCTGTCTTTTATCCACCATGCACTATATATGCCCTAAAATGGTTTTTATTGGTTTGCACACCCAAAAAAACTATGGCGTGGCGAAGAAAAGGCAGTATTATTGTTCGTGTTGCCGCGGCGGCGATTGTTTTGGCGGGGTTAGGGCTTTTTTTCGCTCCTGCCCAAATCACCCCGGCCGAAGGATACGGCGGTGCCGGCGGGTTTGGGGAGGGGGGGCTTTCGGAGGCTGCGGGGGCTGAGGCGCATTTTTGCCCGGAAGAGGATTGTGAAGGGCTCCTTGCATCGGAGATAGAAAATGCCGGTGATAGTGTCCATTGCGCGTTTTATGACCTTGGTTTGGAGAGGGTTGTGAATGCGTTTGGAGATGCTTCCGAAAGAGGGGTTGATGCCGGAATTGTTGCAGACAGCGGGATTCGGGGAGCGGGAAAAATAGCCGCGTTGGAAAGCAAAGGCATTATCAGGTTTGACGAGAGTAGCTCCGACTATATGCACAATAAGTTCTGTGTTTTTGACGGGAAGAAAGTTTTGGTCGGCTCTTTTAACCCCACATTCAACGGGGCGTACAGAAACAACAATAATTTTCTGGTAATTGAGAACAGGAAGGTTGCGGAGAATTTTGAGAGGGAGTTCAATGAAATGTGGCAGGGTAAATTTTCGGGGAGTTCCCCAAAGGAAACCGTGAATGATTTTGAAAGCGGGTATGAGGTGGTGTTCTGCCCGGAGGATGGCTGCGGGGATAAGCTGATTGAGTATGTGGGGAAGGCCAGGTTTAGGATTGACTGCATGTTCTTTTCATTTACGCACGATGCTGTTGCGGAGGCGATGAATGAGGCAAATGAACAGGGTGTTGGGGTGAGGGTTGTGTTTGAGAAACGCCAAAACAGCAAATATTCCGCATACCATAAACTGGATGAGGGCATCGAAAAATTGGTTGACGGCAACCCTTACAATATGCACAATAAGTTCTGTGTTTTTGACAATGAGATTGTTATGGCGGGGTCTATGAACCCCTCTAAACATTCGGACAATGACAATGACGAGAGTGTTGTGTTTTTGAGGAATAAGGAAATTGCCAAAGAGTACGGCGAGTACTTTCTCGGCAAGTGGAATGAATGGAGTTAGCTTTCCGACTTTGCGCTGATTTTCTTCAGGCGGAAGATGTCTTCCCTTTCCATCTCCTCAAGCCTAAGCCTTATGAAACGGGCCTGGCCCTCGAGCACGGGTATAACCCTGTACTCAAGTGCGTTAACTCGCCTCTTGGTCTTGTCTATCTCGGCCAAAAGCTTTTTCAGTGTGTTTTCTATCTCCGCCGCGGTGATGACGTTCTTCAGGACTTCTTCATATTTCGCGGCGGCGTTGTCTATGTAGCTGCTTGTTCCTATCGCGCCATAGCCTCTTTCATTGAATGCCCTTACGGTGTGCTCCGACCTTATTTCGGGAACGACAACACCCATAACGTTTCTTGTTTTGAGTTCAATATCTGCTTTGTTCTTCAACGCCAGGCTTGCGGAGGTTACCGCCATTGTTCCGTCGACTGCCCTTGCGACATTTATCGCCTCGATTGCCTTGATATAAACATCTGACATCGCGGACTTTGCCTCTTTGGCCTGCTCAAGCACATTGAAGAATTCCTTTATCAGGCCGTCCCTCTTTCGCTTAAGGAGGGAATGGCCTGACTTGGCGAGCTTTATCTTTTTCCTTAGCTTAATCAGCTCGCTCCGGGTTGGTTTTATGTTTGCCATTCGCTAACCCTATTTCTTTTTGGCCTTTGCCTTATTCCTTGGCTTGGCTTTCCCTTTTGGGGCGGGCTTTCCCTTTTGGGGCGGGGTTTCCTTTGGCGCCCCCGCTGCAGGAGCGGGTTTCTTCGCTGCCTGCGGGCCCTTGCCCATGTATTTGTCGATGAGGGCATCCTCTATCCTTGTTAGCTCCTCTTTCGGCAGCAGCTCGAGAAGTTCCCAGCCGATGTCAAGGGTTTTTCCTATATCCCTGTCTTCTGTCTCGGCCTGCTTGACAAACTTGTTTTCAAACGCTTCCGCGAATTTTAGGAAACTCCTGTCCCTTTCCGTCAGGGCCTCTTCCCCGACAATTGCGACAAGTCCCCTAAGAGCAACGCCCTCGGCATAGCCCGCATATATCTGGTTGGACAGTGCCTTGTGGTCTTCTCTTGTTGTCTTTGGGCCTATTCCCGCGTTCATCAGCCTCGATAGGCAGGGCATGACATCTATCGGGGGGTAGATTCCTTTCATGTGCAGTTCCCTGCTAAGGACAATCTGGCCTTCGGTGATGTAGCCTGTCAGGTCGGGGATAGGGTGTGTTATGTCGTCTCCCGGCATTGTCAGGATAGGGAGCTGTGTTATAGAGCCCTCCTTGCCTTCAATCAGGCCCGCCCTCTCGTAAATGGAGGCGAGGTCTGTGTACATGTATCCCGGGTAGCCTCTCCTTCCGGGAACCTCCTCCCTCGCAGCCCCTATTTCCCTCAAGGCCTCGCAGTAGTTGGTCATATCTGTGAGGATAACCAAAACCTGGTAGCCGTGCTCGTATGCGAGGTATTCGGCCGCGGTTAGCGCCATCTTCGGGGTTATCAGCCTTTCAATTGCGGGGTCGTCCGCAAGGTTGAGGAAAAGGATTGCCCTTTCGAGAGCGCCTGTTTCCTCAAAATCCTTT
This sequence comes from uncultured archaeon, assembly GCA_964540145.1. Classification (GTDB taxonomy): domain Archaea; phylum Iainarchaeota; class Iainarchaeia; order Iainarchaeales; family CAZILS01; genus CAZILS01. The sequence goes on from CAZILS010000001.1 coordinate 35,032, forward strand.
ATGAACTGCTTTGATTCCTCGTTTGTTATTCCCATTGCCGCAAAAACAACCGCTGTGTTGCCTGTTATCTTCACCTGCCTCGCAATCTGCAGGGCGATTGAGTTGTGGGGCAGGCCAGAACCCGAAAAAATCGGGAGCTTCTGCCCTTTTACAAGTGTGTTCATCCCGTCAATGGATGATACTCCTGTCTGGATGAAGTCTTTGGGCGAGGCTCTTGCAAACGGATTTATTGAAGCGCCGACAATGTCCCTTCGCTCCTCCGGAACGATTGCCGGGCCGTTGTCGATTGGCTCGCCCAAGCCGTTCAAAACCCTCCCGAGGAGATTGGCGGTTACTGAAAGCTTTATGGTTTCTCCTGTGAAACGGACAACCGACTTTCTGCTTATTCCCGAGGTGCCTTCGAAGACCTGTGCAACGACCAAATCGTCGCTTGTGTCCAGCACTTGCCCTTTCTTTATCGAGCCGTCGGCGAGCCTTATGTTTATCAGCTCGGCGTACGCGATTGGCTCTGTCTTCTCGACAAAGACAAGCGGGCCTGTTACTTTGGTTATTGTCTTGTATTCCTTCATCGAAACCACCTCACTTCCCCATTCCCGCGAATTCCTTTTTCATTTCCTCGCGGATGGATTTTACTTCCGCTTCGAACTTGTTTTCAGGCGTGAAGCGTATTTTTGTCAGTTTTGCCTTTGCCTTTGAGCCCAGAATCGGCTCAATCGGGACTTCCGAGGCGAGGGCGCCTTCGGCAAGCTCGGAGTAGAGCATTATCGCCTTCATCATCCCGTACTGTTTTTTCATCGAGCAGAAACTGTCTATTTCATGGAACGCATCCTGCTGGAGGAAGCCTTCCCTTATCAGCTTCGCAACCTCGAGGGTTATCCTCTCCCTTTCCGGGAGGGCGTCGCTTCCAACCAACTGCACGATTTCCTGGAGGGAAGACTCTTTCTGGAGAATGTTCATTGCCTTCGCCCTGACCTCGGGCCACTCCTCCGCAATCTCCCTCTTGAACCATGCCTTGAGGGTGTTTGCGTAGAGTGTGTAGCTGTCAAGCCAGTTAATTGCAGGGAAGTGCCTCCTCTGCGAGAGCTTGCTGTCTAATGCCCAGAAAACCTTTGTTATTTTCAGGGTGTTCTGTGTCACAGGCTCGGAGAAGTCCCCTCCCGGGGGCGAGACCGCCCCAACAGCGGTTACAGAACCATTTCTGCCTTCTTGCCCTATGCAGATGACCCTTCCCGCCCTCTCATAGAACTCGGAGAGCCTTGTTCCGAGGTAAGCAGGGTATCCTTCTTCCCCGGGCATCTCCTCAAGCCTTGAGGAGATTTCCCTCATCGCCTCCGCCCACCTCGAGGTCGAGTCGGCCATCAAAGAGACATCATAGCCCTGGTCCCTAAAATATTCTGCGAGTGTCATCCCGGTGTATATTGAGGCTTCCCTTGCGGCAACCGGCATGTTTGACGTATTCGCAATCAGCACAGTCCTCTCCATCAGGGGTTTCCCTGTTCTGACGTCCTGCAGCTCGGGGAATTCCTTCAAAACTTCGGTCATTTCGTTTCCTCGTTCTCCGCAGCCGATGTAGACAACAAGTTCGGTGTCGGACCATTTGGCAAGCTGGTGCTGTGTGACCGTCTTTCCGGAGCCGAACGGTCCGGGAATTGATGCTGCACCGCCTTTCGCGACGGGGAACAGGCCGTCAAGAATCCTCTGGCCTGTTATCAGCGGTATTTCCGGGAGAAGTTTTTCCTTCACAGGGCGGGGTTTTCTGACCGGCCACTTGTGGGAGAGTTTTAACTTTGTCCCGTCTGCCAAAGTCCCTATAACCTCGGTTACCGTGTACTTCCCCGGCTTGATTTCTTTTATTGTTCCGCTTATTGTGGGGGGGACAAGTATTTTGTGGTCGATTGTCTCGGTTTCCTTGACTGTTCCGAGAACATCCCCGCCCCGGACTTCCTCGCCGGGCTTTACGGTTGCTTTGAAGTCCCATTTCTTGGAGCGGTCCAAGCCCGGCACTGAAACCCCCCTCATTATGAAGTCCCCCATGCGTTCTTTCAGGACGGGCAAGGGCCTCTGTATGCCGTCGTAAATCTGCTTGAGCAGCCCCGGCCCCAATTCGACAGAAAGGGGCTCTTTTGTGTTTACGACAGGCTCGCCCGGCTTCAGGCCTGTGGTGTCCTCGTAAACCTGTATTGTCAGGAGTTCGCCATCAATCCTGATAACCTCCCCCATAAGCTTTTCATCGCCAACCTGCACAAGGTCATACATCTTTGCATCAAGGCCTTTTGCGACAACAACCGGCCCGGAAATCCTGTATATCTTCGCTACTTCCATAGGTCTACCCCCAGTGTTCTTTTTATGGATTCTCTAAGGTCGGACTTGCCTTCTTTTTCCGTAATCGTGACAATTACAGGCCTTACCGCCCTATCAAGCATTTTTTTTGTTTTGTTATTGATTTTGTTCATGTCCTTTTCATCCATAACCAGAATTCCTATCTCTTCCCGCCCCATTACATCCGCTATCTCGGCGTCGAGGTTGCCTTGGGAAACGATTGCGTTTCTAACACCGGCCAACCTAAAGCCTGTTACAAAATCATCTGTTCCAAGTATTGCTATCTCCATCATACCACCATGTGTTTCTCGATTGTTTCCTCGGGGAGGCCAGAATGTTTGCCCCTTGCAAGTATCCTTATGTTCCTTGTTTCGTTTTCCTTCGCAAGGAAGTACCCCATCATGGGCCGCGGGGTGTATGAGAACTCATGTAACATCCGGTTTCCGAGTTTCATAAGCTTCTCCCGGTAAGCGATCTCCAAATCCTGGAGATTTTCCACACCTATTTCTTTTAGGTTCCTTGTTCCGCCTTCCAGGGGCATGAAGTTTATTGCGGATGCCTTTGACCTCGCGGTGTTTAGTGAGTTGACAAGGTCAATCTCCGCCCTTATGTATTTTGAGAGTGATGCAGGGGCTCCCTTGGCAAGGTCCTTGTAATACTGCCTGTCAAGGGCATCTTCCATTGCGGAAAGGTCTTTTGAGTGTTTTTTAAGGAGCGGGTAGTAGGGTGTTCTTGCGAATGCCTCTATTGCCTCCTCGACAGACCTTGCTTTTGATATCGTTTCCTTAAGGAAGCTTTCCTCCAGCTTTCCTGCGGGAATTAGGAGAACAAATATTTCCTCATCGCTTGCCCCTGTCTGCTTTCCACGCAGGACTGTCTTTATGTTCCAGATATCCCACTTCGAGGTTAAGAGCGTTGCGTATTTCTTTGAGTCCTTTATCGAGAACTTCATTATTTTTGAGAATGTGTGGGCCAGGTTCCTCGCGAGCGCATACTCGATCAGGTTTACCCCCTCAAAATGCGTTCCCATCTCGTCGATTTCTCTCCTATAGCCCGCGTTCGAAATGAACGATGCAAGCTCGGGCAGGGACATCTTTGCCATCTTGCCGTAGTCCTGCGGCTTGAGCAGCTTTCCCTTCATCGCCTTTATCCTCGTGTTGGTGTAGGAATAGCCACCCCCGCCCAGAATCACGCAAACACCTTTCCATAAATTTGCTTCATCTCGCTTTCAAGGACTTTCCGGAGGATTACATCGAAGGAGTAGTTCACCATCAGCTCTCCGTTTGCGTCTTCCAGGATTACTCCCCCCAATATGTTCGCCGGTTCCTTGAAAGAAAGGCCTTTGGCAAGCTTTGCAAACATCGGCTTATCCTTTTCAGCGCAATAGTAGTACTTTGCGTTTGGCAATTCCTTCTTTGCCTGCTGAAGGAGTTTTTTGGCCAAAGCCTCCTTGTCCTTGAGCTTGGATATTTTTTCCCTTGCTTTTTCGGAAACCTTTTCCATTATTTCCTTCTTTGTGCTAAGCTCTTCCTTTTTCAGGGCGATTTTGGTGGAGGAAGCCTGCCTTTGCTTCATTGCGCCAATTTCCGCATCAAGCTCTTTCCTTGTGTTTTCGGCTGCTTCATCGGCCTTTTTCTTCGCGTCAGAGATTATTTTTGAGGCTTCTTTCCTTGCTTCCGCCAGGTTTTTTTCGGCGCGCCTGTGCGCCTCATTCCCTATCTCCGAGATTACCTTTTCTAGGGCCATCTATATTTCCCCTTAGTGTGCAACTGCTGCTGCGGCATCTGCGGCGGGAATGTTTGCGGCAAGGCCGAGTATCATTATGGCGATGACCAATCCGAAGATGACGAGCGTTTCCGGTATGACTGTAAGGATAAGGCCCTTACCAAAAAGCTCCTCTTTTTCGGCCATTGCTCCGACCGCCGCCGTGCCAATCTCCTTTTCTGCGATGCCCGCACCTATTGCCGAGCCCGCCAAGGCGATGCCCGCACCTATTGCTATTAGACCTAAATTCATGTCTGCCATGGTTTTCTCCTCCTTAGTTATTTTTCGCTCCGAAAGGGATATATTCCTTACCTCCGCCTTCGAAGAACTTTGTGAAGAACTCCACATAGTGGAGCCTCATCGAGTGTAAAAATCCGCCCAGGATTCCGAGCAGGATGTTTATTCCGTGTCCGAGTAATATGACGAGGATTGCGGCGAGGATCATGAAACCGCCTTGTGCCATAAACTGCCCTGCAAATGTGTTGACAACAATCGCGAGCTGGACAGACGCAAGGCCGACCGCAAACAGCCTTGCGTAGGACAGGGTGTTGCTTAGCAGGCCGGGCAGTTCAACTATGCCCCTTACGCCCTCCCCCATGTAAAGGTAGGCGAGGCCCGCGGCGGTTACCAAAATTCCCGTAATCATAAGGCCCTGCGCGCCCTCAATAAGGGAAAGGTATTCGATTGCGATAAGCGCTATGCCTATTTCGAGGAGTATCCAGCTTATTTTCTCCTTGAAAGCGTGGGAGAAGCCGTGGTGCTTAAGCACATTGTAAAAACCTAAGAGGAAACCAAGGTTTAGGTGGAAAACCCCGATAGCGATTGAGACCATGAGCATTGTGTTTATGTCGTGCGCGCGGTTGATTAGGGGGTGATAAATTTCGGCCCCGAAAAACTCCGCAAAGGCAAGGCCAAACAGGATTGTGCCTATTGCCGAGAAAACAAGGGTTGTGAGGAGTTTTCTTCCTTCACCCTGCATCTTGCCCCTAAGGTAGAGGAAAGCCGCAAGGCATACTATTCCATAGCCTATGTCCCCCAGGATAAAGCCGAAGAACAGGGGGAAAGTGAACGCCATCAGGGCTGTGGGATCAATCTCATGGTATTTCGGCAGGGAATAAAGGCCCATGAAGAACTCGAACGGTTTTGCCGGCCCGGGGTTGTCGAGGGAGATAGGGGCACCTTTCCCGCCCTCAAGGGCTTCAACAAAAACCTTGCCGCGGGAAATTGTGTCGAGCTTCCTTTGCAGGGTTTCGAACTTGCCTGTCGGCACCCAGCCTGTCGCAAAGAATGCGTTTCTTGACGAGGCAAATCGAACCGGGGCCATTGCCTTTGAATTTTCTTCTTCCAGTGCGGTTTGGTAGCCGAGGAGGAACGGGGCATTCTTTTTGGAGAATGCCGAAATCTTTGATTCAAGAACCGATATTTTTGAGGTGGTTCTTTCTATCTCCGCCTGGACATCCTTCACAAACTCCTTTTCGGGGAGGGTTAGCTGCGAAAATCCCTGCTCGTCAAGGATTTGCTGTGCTGCAACCTTGTTTTCCAAAGGAACGTAAAGCGCAATAACCTGTTTCTTGCCGTAAGTGCCCTCTACCAGCTCAAACTGCAGCCCCTTTTCCTCGAGAATTCTCCTTGGGCTTTTCTTGACAAAGCCCACGAGGACAGAGAGCATTGTGTAGTCCTTAAGCAAACGCCGGCTAAGGCCAAGAGAGCTTATCGGAAGGAGTTGGGAAAGCTGCTGGGTTAAGGCCCTTAGTTCATCTTTTGTGTTTTGGAGTTCTGTGGTAAGGCGGTTGTATTCCGAGCTTAGCTGGGGAATTATTGAGGCTGCGCCTTTGAAGTCGCGAATAGGCCTTTCGTTCCCGGTTGGTTTTAGGCCTAAGCCCGAAACCATTGCGTTAACCTTGACAATCTGCGAACTGTAAAATTCCGCGGATTCCATCGGCTCCCCGATGTCGAAGAAATTGTCCTTTTCATGGTCGTCTAAATGAAGGAGACCTGTGCTGTAAAGTTCCCTGACCGCCTGCTCAAGAGCCCCCTTGGGGCCAACAACCCTTGCTTTGGTCATTCTTTTTGCCTTGAGCATCACAAACACTATTTTAGAATTGCCTTTTTGAATGCTGAGACAACGTGGTCGGCCTGCTCTTCCACTCTGGATTCGGCCCTGCTGCGCATGCCGGATATTGTTTTCTGCGCCTCGGAAAATGATTTTTCCTTCTGCTGCGAAATCGAAGCCTCCGCTCTCCTGAGCTCGGTTTCCCTTATCGAAGACCGTTCCTTTTCCTGCCCGGAAAGAATTTCTCCTGCCTCTTTTTTCGCATTTTCGAGGATTTTTGAGCGCTCCTGCTCGCCTTTGGCCTCTGCTTCCGCAGCCTTCGCCTCGGCGGCCTTTACCTGTTCAAGAGTGTCGGTATTCCCCACCTTGCTCACCAGAATATAAGATAAAAGCATAAACCTTTAAGAAGTATCTGTTCTTTCGGCGAATGGCGTGTTGTCCCCCGCCAGTGGTTTTTCCCCGCTATTCATTGCGCCCTATGGGCGTATCGCTCCGCTCCGCTTGGTGGGGGAGGAGGGGCATTCGGGGGCAAGGGGGCATTCCCCGCATTTGGGGGAGATTGGTTTGCAGATGCGCCGGCCGTATTTTACCATGAGTTCGTTGAGGGGCAGCCACAAGTGCTTGGGAAAGTAGGCGCGGAGGGCTTGCTCTGTCTGCTCCGGGGTTTTGGTTTTCACTATCCCAAGGCGGTTTGAAATTCTATGCACGTGGGTGTCGACCGGAATTGCCGGCTTTGAGAAGGCGAACACCAAAACGCAGTTTGCTGTCTTTCTCCCTACCCCGGGGAGCAGGGTTAACTCCTCGATGCTTTGAGGAACTTTGCCTTTATATTTCTTTAATAGAATCCCGGATACAGACTTGACTTTCTTTGCCTTCTCGTTGTAGAAGCCGCTTGGTTTTATCAGTTTCTTTATTTGGGAAAGGGGGGCTTTTGCGAGCTTTTGCGGAGAGGGGTATTTTGAGAACAGGTTTTCGGATGCGAGCGCCGTGTTCTCATCGCGGGTTCGCTGTGAGAGGATTGTTGAGATAAGGACTTGGAAAGGGCTTCTGAAACCGACAACCGGTTTTGTCTTTCCGAGCTTGCCCCGCATCCGGGAAACTATTTTTTCGGGGGATAGAGCCATGGCTATGTTGTATTGGAAAATAAAGAAAAGGAGATGTTATTCCTCGATGCCGAGCGCTTCCGCGATAGCCGCCCTGTCGAAGCCGACAATTGCCTTGCCGCCTATGTCGATGACGGGAACGCCCTGCTGGCCTGTCTTATCTATCATTTCCTTGGCCTTCTCCCGGTCTGTGCTGACATCATAGTCCTTGAACTCGATTCCCTTCTCTTTTAGGAAATCCTTGAGCATGACGCAGTAGGGACAGCTTTGTGTCGAATAGACTGTTACGTTCATTTTGGTACCTCCTTAGGAATTATGCTAAGGGAGTATAAAAGGATTGCGGAATTGTCCGCAGGGAAGATGGCGAAGCCTAGCCTTGATTAAAAAAGAAAATAGGGTGGCGGTGGTTTTAACCACAGTCGCCTGTTGACGCCGAGGCGCTGTCCGAAAGCGCGACTTCGCATGCTTCGGGAGCGTCTAAGTATGCGCCGCATATCCCCGACTTGTAATTTTCAGGGGAGCGCCCGCCGGAGTACGCAACATCGTTGATGAAGACGCTTGGGGAGCCTCTCACACCAAACTTCTCATTGAGGGCGACTTCGTTTGCGAGCAGGGTTTCCGCTTCCTCATCGTAGCATCCCTGGATTTCATCGCTGTCAAGGCCGGCTGCTTCGGCTGCTGTTTCCCAGCAACTGTCGATGTTTGCGTTGGAGCAGTTCGCATTGACATAGTTCACATAATCCCAGAACTTGTCCTTGTTGTACTTGAAGATGCAGAGCTGCCTAACCCCCTCCTCCAATTCTGTGCGGCCGTGCATCGAGCAGTAATCATCGAGGCAATACTGGCTCTCAACGCCGGCATAGCCTGCGGAGTCATAGATTACGAAGTGCGGCTCGAAGTCGACTGTATTGCCGAGCGCCTCAAGAGCGGGGCCAAGCCCTGCCTCGGCCTGCTGGCCGTAAGGGCAGAATGTCATAACAAACATCTTTACGTTCGGTGTTTCTGTCTTGGCCACTTCCGGGGCTGCTTTCGCAGGAGCTGCGGTTTCCGGTTCAGGGAGCTCTTCGTCCAAATCCAAAGGCGCCTGGACAAGGTGCTTTCCGTCCTTTGTTAAGTAAACTGCGAATGTGTCGAGCAATTCACCATTATCGTAGAGTTCTAATTCTGCCTCGTTGAGGTTGTCAGAATATGATTTCATGGAGATTACCTTTACATCCGGGTTTTCAAGGCCCTGCAAAGCAAGCAGGCCTTCCAAATGTGTCTCTGCCTTGGCTGTTAGGTCTGCCTCGGAAATTGGCGGGGTTGCGTCGCATGTTGCGGTTGCGCCCCCATTTGAAGCAGTGTCGGTTGCCGCGGGCATTGCCATAAGCCCTGTTGCAGGCAAAACACTGTATGAGATTATTATGCCCAAAACAAGGGCAACAGCCGCGATTCCTGCGGCATAGTTAAAAGAAAATGTCTTTTCCAGAATGCTTCCCGAATTGTTGTCTGTCATTTAGAACCCCCTAAAAATGGTTTTGGATTTTGGGCTGCAAAACCTATTTAAAACCCTTATATATATGCAGCTTTTCTCCTTTATAAAGGTTTCCCTTTGTTCGGTTAATTAGTTAATGGGCTGGAAACCCCTGAAGGAGGCGCTCTATTGCCTGCTTCGGGTCTTGGGAGGTTACTATCGCACTCGAGACAAAGACCCCCTCAACCCCGAGCCCTATCGCCTTCTTCACGTCCCCGGTGTTCCTTATACCTGCGCCGGTAACAACGTTGATTTTCTTGCTTACTTCCGCGATTGCATTGACCGCGCCGGAGATAAGGTCGGGCTTTGCGTCGGAGATTGAGACAGTCCCGCCTATCAGCCCTGGAATTTCAACGGAGATTATGTCCGGGGAGAGCTCCGCTATTTCCTTTGCGCGGGCGACGCTTTCCGCACAGGCCATAACCTCAAGGCCGGCATCCTTCGCCCGCTCCACGGAAGCCGCAAGGGCGCGGGCGCCGAGCGGCCTTTCAGGGTGGTTAAGGACCGTGCCTTCGGCGCCTGCCGCCTTAACCCCTTCGGGAAGGGTGTGACCTGCGTGCTTGCCGTAGGCTATGGGGTCTATGTGCTGCGCATATGTTGGTAAAGAAACCGCTTCTGAAACAGGTTTTATGTCAACTGCCTGAACAACAAGGCAGACTGTTGCCCTGTTTTTGGAGGCGGCCTCCTCGGCAAGTTTTGCGAGGGTAATTGCGTTCTCTCCGGTGGCTTCCCGGTAAGTCTTGAAATTTATGAATAATGCCGGTGTTTTCATCCTATCGAAAAGAAGCTGGGGCAAAGCCAATATAAATGTTGGGGGTTTTTCTTGGCATATTCGAAAAACAGAACCCCTTAAAATAACAACTTCGCCATATTATTTTTTTACCATGGGCAGGGAATCCGAGCTTATTTTAGAAAACAGCCTTATTACTTCCGGGGCGGACAAGGGATTCGTGGAGAGGGCTGTCGATTTCGCCAAGGGGCTTTGTGACGAGACAGACCTTACCGGGGAGGGGGTGTTCCCGCACAACCTTGCTGTCGGGAAGATACTTGCGGATATGGGGCTGGGCCCCAAAATTATTGCCGCAGGCTTGCTGCACAATGCGATTGATAATTGTGCTGTGCCTGCGCAGATAGAGAAGCAATTTGGGAAGGATGTTCTTGAGCTTGTCGAGCTTCACCACAAGTTCAGGAAAAGTGTCAGGGGCAGGGAAAGAAAAGCGGGAAAGATGCTGATTGCGATTTCCCAGAACCTTGGCTTTGTTTTTGTCGAGCTGGCAGATACCAAGGCGAACCTTGAAAGAGCCGGGAAGCTCCCTGCGGAAAGGAGGGCGTGGTTTGTCAAGGCTGCGAAGGAGCTCTATGCGCCGCTTGCGTACAGATTGGGAATTTACAGGATGAAGGCTGATTTGGAGGATTTGGTTTTCAGGGCGGAAAATCCCGAAAAATACAGGGAAATTGAGGCAAAGGTTGAGAACAGCAGGGCGGAAATGGAAAAGCGGCTTGAAAAGCTGGGAGAAATTCTTAGGGGGGCGCTGAGGAAGGAGGGGATTAAAGCAGAGATGCTGACAAGGGTCAAGCACATCTATGGGATATATGGCAAGATGCTTAGGCGGGGGAAGGCATTCGATGAAATCTATGACCTAAGGGGGATAAGGGTTATCGCAAAGAGCGTTGATGACTGCTACAAGGTTTTGGGGGTGGCGCACAGCCTTTGGAAACACATTCCCGCGGAATTCGACGACTACATAATGAAGCCGAAGGAGAATAATTACAGGTCGATACATACCACTGTTATAGGGCCTATGGGAAACCCTTTGGAGATACAAATAAGGACAGGGGAGATGGACCGGGCTGCGGAGCTTGGGCTTGCCGCCCACTGGAGTTACAAGGGCGGGAAAGCGACAAAGCACGAGAAGAAACTTGAGTGGGCCAGGCAGTTGCTTGAGTGGCAAAGGAATTCCGAGGAGGCATTGTCCGAGCTTATCAATGTCGATTTCTTCGACAACGTTATATTTGTGCTTACCCCCAAGGGGGATGTCATAGAGCTTCCGCAGGGCGCGACCCCGATTGACTTTGCGTATGCAATACATACAAAACTTGGGGAAAAATGCGAGAAGGCAAAGGTGAACAGCAGGCTTGTGAGCCTTAACTATGCGCTCAAGAACGGGGATTTGGTCGATGTCATAATAAGCCCTTCGCAAAAGCCAAAGAGGGCCTGGCTGACTTTTGTGAAGACGGAGAAGGCCAAGCTGAAGATAAGGCAGGCCCTGAACTTGCAGAAGAGTTTTGAGCCCGCCAAAAAGGAGAAAAGGCGGGATGTGCTCACCGCCCCAAAAGGGGCGGGGAAAATAAGGGTGGGAAAGTGCTGCTCGCCTTTGCCGGGGGACGAGCTTGTGGGGTTCTGGACAACGAAAAGGAAATTGTCGGTGCACAGGAAAGGCTGTGATGAGGTTGGGAAAATGGCCGAGGGGAGGAAAATTTTTTCGGTTGATTTGGGGGGCGCAGGGGGCGAGGCAACGATAGAGCTCACCGCAGCGGACAGGGCGGGCCTTCTCACCGACCTTCTTTCCGCAATGTCCTCGTTCAACGCAAAGGTGGTGGGGGCAACCGCGAAAACCTCGCAGACAAACAAAACCACATGCAGGTTTGATGTCAGGGTAAGGGACAGGGCGGAGCTTGAGAAGATAACCGAAAGGCTGGGGAAGCTTCCCGGGGTTAAGGGCATCAGAAGGATTTAGCGGAAAGTTAATTTCCCGGGGGGTTTTTATATACTTTATTGCCAATATGTGTGGGGAGCATGGCGAAGGATTTTGTTATAAGCGCGGATAATGTCTGCAAGACATATCTTATGGGGGATGTCGAGGTTAAGGCGCTCAGCGAGGTTAATTTGGGGGTTGGCCGTGGGGATTATATTTCCATTATGGGGCCTTCGGGGAGCGGGAAAACCACTTTGCTTAATGTGCTCAGCTGTTTGCTAAGGCCGAGTGCGGGGGAAATCAAGATTAACAACAGCCCTATCTCAAAAATGGATGATGATGAGCTTGCGAGAATCAGGGGGAAGACTATCGGGTTTATTTTCCAGACATTTAACCTCCTGGGGAGGATGACGGCATTGGAGAATGTGATGTTGCCGCTCTGGTTTGAGGGGATTCCTCTTGAGGAAAGGAGGGAGATAGCGGTTACGATGCTTGGGCAGGTTGGATTGGGGGACAGGATGCACCACAGGCCGAGCGAGCTTTCCGGGGGGCAGAGGCAAAGGGTTGCGATTGCGAGGGCGCTTGCGAACGACCCCGACATTATTGTTGCGGACGAGCCGACAGGGAACCTTGATTCCAAATCCGGCGATCAAATTTTGGAGATAATCGATAGGCTTAATAAGAAGGACGGCAAAACAGTACTAATGGTTACCCACGAGGAATATGTTGCGAAAAGAGCCCACAAAACAATATTCCTAAAAGACGGAAAAATAGTGAAAGAGGTAAAAAACGGGGGGAGGAACTTTTCATGAAGAAATTGCTGTTGGTGATTGCACTTGTTCTGGTTTCTGCGGGGGTATTTGCGGGAAATGTCTATGTTTCGCATGTGAATTATACTCCTGCGCCGGCCCAGCCGGGAAAGTACCTCGAGTTGTGGGTGTGGATTGATAACAACAGCAATTTTGGCGCCGAGGATGTCAAGGTTTGGCTTGATTTGAAATATCCCTTTTCACTCGACCCGGGGAAGAATAACGAAAGGCTGCTTGGAAACATAAAGAATTTCGAAAGTGCGACTGTCAAATACGATTTGAGGGTAGACCCCATGGCGCTCGACGGCAGCTATGACCTTGAGGTCTATGCGAACGAAAAGGACGCCCTCGGCGGGAAAAAACAGAAGTTTACGATAACAATCCAGCAGATTAGCCCTGTTCTTGAGATTGTTGACAGCTCGGCAGCCAAATTGAGGCCGGGCGAGGATGTCGAGGCTGTTCTCACAATCAGGAATTTGGGGAAGGCTCCTGCGAACAACATAAGGGTTGTTTTTGAGGAAGACAGGACAGTTACAACGACAGGGGGTGTTGTCGAGAGGGAGATAATGCCGATAGGCGCCGCCGCCACATTTATTGAGGAAATAAAGGCGGGGGAAGAGGCGCGGATAAAGGTAATGCTTTCGGTCAACCCCGATGCCGAACTTAAGAACTACATGCTGCCTGTCGAGATTAGGTATTATGACCCTTCGGGAAGCTCGATGAGCAATACCTCTTATCTGGGGATAAGAGTGGATGGAGGCCCGATAATAGACGGTGTGGTAAGCGACGTTGATCCCGCGGCATATCCCGGGGCGATAACCGAAGTTACTTTCGACCTGTTCAATATAGGTGTGGGAAGTGCGTACTATGCTGTTGCGAAGATTGAGAGTGAGGGGCTTGGCCTTGAGGAGAAAAAGAATTTCATAGGGACTTTGGAGGCGGATGATTTCGATTCGTTCAAGGAAACAATCAATGTTCCCGCGGGGATAACGCCCGGAAAATATCCGATAAATTTGACGCTTGAGTATCTTGACTCGGCCTCAAGGAACAAGAAGGAGACAATAACTGTTTACCTCGATGTGCTGAGTGTCGACGAGGCAATGGCGGCAAGCGGGCAGGGCGGCTCCATACTTGGCAGTATTGTCTTCCTGGCAATACTTGCGGTTGTCGGCTGGTTCGCATACAAAAAAGTTGTTAAGCCGAGGCTGCAGAAACGCTGAAGCCGGTTGCGATGATCGATTTTGAGATTTTTTACGTTGCCGCTTACAATCTCCTAAAGCAGCCGCTTAGGAGCGCACTGACGCTAATCGGGATTGTGATAGGGATTGCGGCGATTGTTGCGCTTATCACTTTGGGCCAGGGCCTGCAGCTTGCCGTTACCTCGATGTTTGAGGAAATGGGCCTTAACACTATTTTTGTCGAGCCGGGAACGAGCATGATGTCCGCGGTTTTCGGGAACACCATCAGGGAATCGGACATCGGTCTTATCGAGGATATCCCGGGGGTTGATGCGGTGATTCCTTTCTACGAAACAAGTGCTACTTTAAAGTATAAGGGCGAGGAGGAAGGGGCATTTATCATCGGTTACGACCCTGCCGACAGCGGGTTTATGGAGGAAATTGGCTATTTGGATATGGTCGAGGGAAGGCAACTTACCTCCGCGGATAAATACGCGGTTGTTATAGGGGATACCTTTGCAGAAAGGGCATTTGATAACAAAGTTTCAATAAGGGAAAAGCTGGAGATGAAAGGCAAGAAGTTCAGGGTTATAGGCACTTTTTCCGAGGACGGGATGTTTGTTGGGGGCATGAACATAGGCGGGATTGTTTATATGACCGATGACGGGTTTAAGGAATTATTTGGGGTGGAAGACCCTTTTGAGCTCGTGGTTAAGGTGGGGAGCAAAGCCTCTGTTCCCGAGGTTGCGGAAAGGATTGAAAAGGCGTTGGAAGATGACCACGGGGAAAAAGATACGCAGATTCTGACAAGCGAACAGCTTATTGAGGGCGCGGGAATTATCCTCGGGATTATCCAGCTGGTTTTGGTGGGGATTGCCGCAATTTCCCTTTTGGTCGGGGGAATAGGGATAATGAACACGATGATGATGTCGGTTGTCGAGAGGACAACGGAAATAGGCACGATGAAGGCTATCGGCGCCACCAACAAGACAATACTTTCCCTGTTTTTGATTGAGGCCGGCGTTGTTGGTCTTGCCGGCGGGGGTATAGGCGTTGCTCTGGGGTTGGGCGCTGCGGTGTTTGTTTCCGCGATTGCGAAAAGCGCGGGGTTCGACCTGCCCACCGACTTTTCATTGCCGTTGATTGCGGGGGCGATGCTTTTCTCGATGGGGGTGGGGATGGTTTCCGGGATATTGCCTGCGAAAAGGGCTGCCGGGCTTGACCCTGTTGATGCCTTGCGGGAGGGGAAAGGATGAGTGTCGATGCGGAAATTTTCACTTTCACGATGGAGAGCCTCAAGGACAGGAAGTGGAGGAGTTACTTAACACTGCTTGGAATTGTTATCGGGATTGCGGCGATTGTTGCGTTTATTTCCATAGGGCAGAGCCTCAACAATGCGGTTGAGGCGCAATTTGAGCAGATGGGGAGCAACACAATTATGGTGCTTGCCGGAAAAAACATAATACAGTCTGCTTTCGCCGAGCTTGACCCTGATGACCCCGCGCTGATTGAAAACATAAAGGGGGTTGAATCGGTTGCCGCAATCTACTTTGAGCTGAAGACCGCGGAATACAAGGGCGAGGCAAAATCGGTTATTATTGCGGGAATAGACCCCGATGATTTTCCCGGCCTTAGGGATGCGGGGCTTATGCAAATCGGGGAGGGGAGAGAACTCACGAATTCAGACCTGCATTCCATCATGGTCGGCGGGGATTTTGTAGAAAGGGCGTTTGTCAAGGAGCTTGGCTTGAGGAACAAGATTAATATTGAGGACAACGAGTACAGGATTGTGGGAATCACGGAACCTGCAGGGCACTCTTTCGGAAGTTTTTACGACAGCGCGATTATAGTCGGGGAGAAGACACTGAAACTTATTACTGGGGGAGAAGACCTTGTCCCTTACAGGATTATAGCCAAAACAGTTGATGCGGACGACGTTCCCGACATCAAGGCGGAGATTTGGGAAACGCTGGAGGATGCCCACGGAGAAGAGGATTTCCAGGTGATGACCCCTGCGCAGATAGGGGAAGGCGCGCTTGGGATACTTGGGCTTATCCAGCTTGTTGTTGCGGGGATTGCCGCTATTGCGCTTGTGGTTGGGGGAATCGGGATAATGAACACCATGTTAATGACGGTTATCGAAAGGACGAGGGAGATAGGCACGATGAAGGCCATCGGCGCGACAAGCGGGAAGATTATGCGGTTGTTTGTATTTGAAGCAGGGCTTATAGGCCTTGCCGGCGGGGTTATTGGGATGTTCTTTGGGTTCTTTATTTCGTTCCTTATTTCTGTGGTTGCCGATGTTTCCGGCTTCCCGCTGCCGTTTGCGTTTGACCCTGTTCTTGCGGCGGGAACCCTTCTTTTTGCCGTGGGGGTGGGAATGGTTTCGGGGGTTTATCCTGCAAGAAGGGCCGCAAAGATGGATCCTGTCGATGCACTGCGGTACGAATAGTCAGGATTAAATATTAGTTCTGCGATATGATAGTGGTGATAATATGAATAGGGTTCCAACAGGGGTTACAGGGCTTGACGAATTGATTGAGGGCGGCTTTCCCGAGGGGAGGAGCGTTCTCCTTACGGGGGCGTGCGGGACGGGAAAGACAATTTTTTCCATGCAGTACATTTACAACGGCGCTACGCAGTATTCAGAACCCGGGGTTTATGTTACATTGGATGAGCGGCCCGACCTGATAAGGCAGGATGTGAAAAGGTTTGGGTGGGATTTGCAAAAGCTTGAGGACGAAAATATGGTCAACATTATTGACGGGAGCATTGCGAAGCTCGGAGTTCCTTCCGAGGAGGAGCTGTCTATGCCCGCAACAGGCTTTGACCTTGACAGGCTTCTTCTTGAGATAATGAGGGTTACTAAAAGGATAGGCGCAAAGAGGATTGTGATTGATTCCATTCCCGCGCTTGGTTTTACGTATGACAATGAAGAGGAGATTAGGAAAGCCATTCTCAAGGTCAGCTATATGCTTATGAAAACAGGAGTTACTTCCCTTCTCACGTCCGAAGTGCAGGAAGGGGAAAACAGGTTTAGCAAGTATGGTGTTGAGGAGTATGTTGTTGATGCCGTCCTTGTTATGCATTACATGGGAATAGGGACCCAGTCTAACAGGACGATGCACATAAGGAAGATGAGGGCCACGCACCACTCGGAAGATTTGCACCCTATTGAGATAACCGGAAAGGGCATTGTGGTGCACAAGATAGAGGAAGAGTATGAGGAAGCCTAAATTTTCCTTTCTGTTACAAAGTCCGCAAATTCCTTGAGGAGGGATTTTGCCTCGCTCTCTTTTAGAACGGGATTCAGGTCATCCCATGCTTTCTTGACAAGGGCGCTTGCCTTTTCCTTCGCATACCCTACAGAGCCGTACTTTTTGATAATCGCAATCGCTTCCTTTATTTTCTTTTCGTCTTCGGTGTGTGAATCCAGGATTTCGATTAGTTTTTCCGCGTCTTCCTTCTCGGCTTTTTCAAGGGCGTGAATTACGAGAAGCGTTCTCTTTCCCTCGTTGATGTCATCCCCGACTTCCTTTCCCCAGCCTTCGGGGGGCGAAATATTCATTAGGTCGTCCTGTATCTGGAACGCAACGCCCAGCATGGAGGCAAACCTCGCAAGTTTTTCCTGCTGTTCGGGGCTTGCGTTCCCCAAGATTGCGCCGATGTTTGCCGAGAGCCTTGAGAGGGAACCTGTCTTGTATGAGCACATCTGTAAATACTGGCCTTCGGTTATGTCGTTCCTGTGGCCGTTGTGCCAGTAGATGTCGGTTGCCTGGCCGAAAGAAAGCCTATTCATTTCCTCGGCGTAAACATTGTAAATCTTTGCTGTCTTCTCCGGGGGAAGGTTGTTTGTGTTTCGGTAAAGCAGGATTGTTGGAAGGTAGTACATCAGGTTGCCATCGTTTATTGCAATGTCCTGGCCGAAAAGCAAATGCGTGCAGGGTTTTCCCCGCCTTAGTTTTGAGTTGTCCTCTACGTCATCCACCATGATGGTCCCTGTATGCGTAAGTTCAGGAAGCACGACAAATGAAATGTGTTTCTCGCAGTCGCCTCCAACAGCTTCGCAGCACAGGAGCATAAGCGCGGGCCTCCATCTTTTTCCGCCCCTTTCAAGGAAGTCCCATATCGGTTTGGATGTGGCATCGGTTGCTGTCCGCTCATCGTATTCGAAATCGGGTTTCCCCAAAGCGAATTCCATCCACTCGCGGTCAAGTTTCTTGGGAAAAAGTTTTTCCATTTCAGCATCTACTTTTTTCGCGGTTTCCTTGAGGTATTCCTGCAGGAGCATAGCAACACATTTGGGGAGTTAAGCTTTAAAGTCGGCAAGTTCCTTTATCCGTTTTAATGATTTTTCCTTGCCAAGCGCAATTATAAGCGAGCCCATCTTTGGACCGCGTTCCCGCCCTATAAGCGAGAAATAGAGCAATTTGAAAAACGCCCTTGGGGAAACCCCTGTTTCTTTTGCGGATTCAAAAACCGCATTCTGCGCATCTTCCGCGCTTTCCGCTTTCGGGAGCTGTTCCGCGAGTTTTATGAGGGCGGGTTTTGCCTCAAGGATTAGTTCGTTCGCCTCCTCGGGTATTTTCTCCGCGAACGAAAGTTTCTGTTCCGCAGGAAGGTATTTCTCAACCCAGGCTCTTGCAAAGGATATTCTTTCCCGAAGCGAGGAGAGTTCTTCCCTGTTTTCCTTGCCCGTCAGGTGCGCCATGTCCTTGAGAATTCCTAAAACCCCTTTTTCATCCGGGAAGAGCTGGACAAGCGCGCTTACCAGGGCGTAGTCCGCAGGAACTTCCACAATCTCCCGCCCCTTTATCCTCGAGTAAGTGTAGAGGCTCTTGTTTTGCGGGGTTTGTTTTCCCCCCTCTTTGGAAAAATGCGCCTTTGCAACCGAGTCGAGTTCGCTTTCGAGGAGGGGGATGTCTGTCCATGAAAAGCTCCTTGACTTGTCGATGCGTTTCATGTACAGGAGCTTTAATGTTTCGGGCCTGGAAACTTCCTTCCATTCCGCGGGGTAGACAACGTTTCCCACCGATGCGCTCATCTTCCGCCCGCCTATTAGGAGGTGTTCGTAGAAGACGGGCAGGGGCCTCGGAAAATCCAGGATTTCTTCGCAGATTTTTGCGTTGACGAAGAATGATGAGTTGGGCGCATTGTATTCCTTTCCCGCGCCTTCCGCACAGACATTCCATCTTTTCCATTGCGCGGCCCACTCGCTTTTCCAGACGAGTTTTCCGTTTGCTTTTTTTAGGTCCGAGTTTCCCTCGTAGCCGCAGCCTTTTGCGGTGTGTTTTTCAAAAGAATAGTCCCTGCAGGCGTAGGATATTTTTCCGTTTTCAAATCCTGTTATGTCTGTTGTCTGGAGCTGGCCGCACTTATCGCAGATCGGTTTCCAGGGGGACCAGCTCTTCGGGGAATTTCCCTGGACTTTTTCGATTATTGCCCTTGCCTTGTCCGCATTCTCAACAAGCGTAATTATTGAGTCCGTAAAGTTTCCTTTCCCGTATTCGTCCCTCATTGAATGGACTTTTGGCTCGAACTCGAGGAAAGATGTGAAAACCTCGAGGAACTCGTTCGTGAATTTTTCAGCGTAGCTTTTGAAGTTTCCTTCCGGGTCGGGGATGTCGGAAACCGGATGCCCTATGTAGTTTATGAAGTCTTTTGGCACGCCTTCGGGAACGCTCCTTAAGGGGTCCATGTCTTCGGTAACATAAATGAATTCCGCTGGGAAGCCTATTTCCTTAAGGGCGCGGTAAACCGCCTCGCCCCTTATGACATCGCTAAGGCGCCCTATGTGAAGAACCCCGGATAGGGAAGAGGAGGATTTTACAGACCATTTTTTGGGGGCGGGTATTTTTCTGTCGAGGTATGTGAATTTTTCTCGTTTCGCAACCTTGTCCGCATACTGCTCCGCCCAGAAAGTAGTCTCTTCAGACATATAAAAATCACTTGAAAATTTCGAGGGTTGTTTGCCTGCCCTTTTTCTTGAACAGCTTTCCGATGCCGCCCCGCCCCCTCACAAGCATGAAAACAACCACAAGGAGGATTATGATTACCGCAACAAGAATCCCCACGACCACAATTCCGATTGTTGTTGTACTGTCCGCCCCGAAGTCGGGGATTAAGGACCCAAGGTTTGGCAGGACAAACCCGAAGCTTCCCTCTGAAACCCCGCCGGTCATGTTAACGACAATCGGGGCCGAGGCGAACTTATTGATTATGTTGTCTTCCAGGATTTTTTCCGCGTCTTCCTCTGTGAGGGGCTTTCCCGTGCCATAGGTAAGCTCGATTTCCTTCCCCGAAGACACTGTCCCAACATCGAACATTATTATCGGGTCTTCTCTCAGGATGTTGAAATCGCGGCTGCTCCTGATGGCGGATGCGTTCTGCGAAAATTCTTTCGGCACAACCTCGACAACGGTTATTGGAAATGCGTTCAGGTCCAGGTTCTTGAACCTCACAACTATATTTGCAACATAGTAGGTAAGTTCGCCCTCGGTTACTTTTGTCAGCTTTAGGGAGCGTGTGATTTCATGGTTGTTGACCATTTCGGTTGCCTCATCCACTAAATGGGTTGCGAGGCCTGTTGAGGAGAAAAGGGTTCTTGCCTGCTCCTTGTTGTAGATATATTCTTCCTGCTTGTAGTCCGCCACGCTTATTGAGTCGAGTGCCTCGCCGTAAAGACCTATCGCCTTCTCGGAAATCCTCTGGGAAATTTCATAGTCCGCTATGTCGAGTTCTTTTTTTGCGAGCGCGAGGTTTCCGTCGGCCCATTCCACCCGGTTGTAAAATTCATCGGTGTAGACATTGGCTGCCGCAAGGATTTTCTCCTTGTCCTGCGCCGACTTCTGCTTCTCCCTCGCCGCATCTATCAGGTTTCTTGTTTCCTGGATTGTGTTGCCCATATTCTTTATTATAACGGTTGTTTCATCGGTTGCGGTGTTGCCGGCCCTGTCGGTTACTGTGGCTGTGATTGTATATCTGCCGTTATCAACATGGATTGTGTCCCAGCTTGCTGTGTAGGTGTCCCCCGACTTTTCTGCGGGGATTGAACCGAACGAACCGTTTTCCTTGGCATAATTGAAAACAACGCTTTCTATCCCGGAGAAGCCGCCGCCGTCATCCGAGGCGACTGCGGAAAGCTCTATTTCCCCTGTGACAATCGCCTTGCCATTGTGGGAGGTTATCGAGATTGTCGGGGGAGTTGTGTCGTAAATGACAAGGTACTCTGTGTCGCACGCATCCCCTACCACGTCGTCAACTGCATAAAGCCGGAATTTGTAGGTTCCCTCGCTTTCGAACTCGTATGTTGTTGCTATGCTTGTGCGGTTGTCCTGCTCCACGAAAGTTTCCGGCTCGCCGCCTGTTTTGGTTACGTCTATTTTTGAGCGGTACATTGTCAATCCGTTTGCATCGCTGATTTCTATGCCAAGCGTACTTTCATTGGTTGCCGCGGGGATGCTTGAGTTCAAAGCGAGGCTGCACTTCGAGACTGTTTCCGCGAAGGAAAGAACGCTGAGGTTCCCTACATTGCCTGCGTTGTCGATTGCGGAAATTTTGTAGAAGTAAGTTCTTCCTTCCTCCAGCCCCCAGTCAAGGAATTCACCTATGTCGTGGTACGTTGTTTCCGGCTGCTCGATTGAAACAAGAGAAGAGTCGTTGGGCTCGAAGTCCATTGTCATTCCCCGATATATGTTGTAGCCCTTTATGCCCGCTGTTTGGCTTCCCTGGTCTATCGAGGGCTCCCAAGTAACTACTATTGAGCCGTCTTCCTGCGGCTCTGCGGTTATTTTTTGGGGTGCCCTTGGCGCGGTCTTGTCTATTTTGTAAGTGTAGTGGGCGGTTTGGGAGCAACCTGTGCTGCCGCATGCCCTGACATGGAACTGCCATGTGCCGTTCTGCTTGCATTGTGCCCTTAAGTAATTGGTGTCAAGGGCTGTCTTCTCCGCATACTCTTCGGGGGGCTCGGTATTGCCCATCTGGTCTATCTTGTAGGAGAACCATGTCGAGTTTTCCGGGTGGGACCACTTGAAGATTGCGGAGCATTCCTTATACCACGAGAGCTGGTCCGGGTGGGTTGAGCTCTCTATTACAGGGGTGTCAATGGCGAGCGCTGTGGGGAGCACCAGTGCCATCAATGCCAATAAAACAAGCAAATTACGCATCATAATACACATAGATTGGCTGTAAATTAATATAAATTTGTGCTATTTGGAAAGTTTACTTTCCGGGGCGGCGGGATGGGGAGAGCGGGATTTGGACCCGCGACACCATGGTCTTCAGCCATGTGCTCTCCCAGGCTGAGCTACCTCCCCGAGAGTAATCTATATTGTC
Organism: uncultured archaeon; assembly: GCA_964540145.1. Lineage (GTDB taxonomy): Archaea > Iainarchaeota > Iainarchaeia > Iainarchaeales > CAZILS01 > CAZILS01. The sequence goes on from CAZILS010000001.1 coordinate 56,801, forward strand.
TATTAGTTATTTTATAAACGTTTGTGGTTGAGCAAAAATAAGGATGAGCCCGGTGGGATTCGAACCCACGGCGCCCTGGTTAAGAGCCAGGTGCTCTGACCAGACTGAGCTACGGGCCCATCATAAGGTATTTGGCTGTGATAGGTTATTTAATATTTGGTGTTCCTGCATTTTGCCTGTTTGAGCCCGGCGGGATTCGAACCCACGACACCCTGGTTAAAAGCCAGGTGCTCTGCCAGACTGAGCTACGGGCCCCCTTTAAGGGAGATATATGATTTTAGGTTTATGAACCTTAATAAATCATTTGTTTTTAGGTTTTGGGCGGATTTCTTTGAAGGGGAGATAGGGGTGCAGGGCTTTCGGGATTTTTATGCCGCCATCTTCTTCCTGGAAGTTTTCCAGGATTGCGACAAGCGCCCTTGGGGTTGCCACAGCGGTGCTGTTCAGGGTATGGATGTGCCTATTCCCTTTGTTTGTGCGATAGCGGATGTTAAGGCGGGCGGCCTGGTAAGCGGTGCAGTTTGAGCAGGATGCCATCTCCCTGTAAGTGTTCTGGGCAGGCATCCATGCCTCGATATCGTATTTTTTTGCGGCAACTGTTCCTATGTCACCGGTGCAGATGCTGACAACGCGGTAAGGGATTTCAAGGGATTTGAAAACCTCTTCGGCATTTGCTATCAGCTCATCGTGGAGTTTCCAGCTCTCATCGGGGCGGCAAAAGATGAACTGCTCGACTTTGTTGAACTGGTGAACCCTGAAAATTCCTTTGGTGTCTTTTCCGTGGGCGCCTGCCTCCTTCCTAAAGCAGGGGCTTATGCCCGCGTATTTTATCGGGAGTTCGTTCTGTTCGAAGAGCTCGTCCATATGCATTGCCGCGAGCGGGTGTTCCGATGTCGCTATGAGGTAGAGGTCCTCGCCCTCGATTTTGTACATCACGTCCTCAAAATCGCCAAGGTCGGTTACCCCCTCATAGGGCTTGCGCCGCATCATGAAGGGGGGAAGGATCGGGGTGTAGCCTTTCTCATTCAATTTGTCCAGGGCGAACCTCAGGACAGCCTGGTCGAGGAGTACCAGCTCTCCTTTAAGGTAGTAAAAGCGCGCTCCCGCGACTTTTGCCGCCCGTGGGATGTCGCCTATGCCAAGCTTCTCGAGGAGGTCGACATGGCTCTGCGGCTTGAAACTAAAGTTTGGCTTCTTGCCTGCTTCCCGCAGCACTTTGTTTTCGGAATCGTCTTTGCCTTTTGGCACAGACTCGTGCAGGATGTTTGGAAGGCGCAAAAGGCAGTAGCCTATTTTTTCTTTTAGGGAAATCAGGTTTGTCTCGTTATCCTTGATTTTTGCGGGGATTGACTTTGCTTCCTTTAGGAGTTTATCCGTGGATTTTCCCGCTTTCTTCGCTTCCATTATCTCTTTGCTTATTTGGTTTCTTCGCGCGCGGAGCTGCTCGCTATCCCGGAGGAGTTTCCTGTACTCCCTGTCCTTGCCGAGGAGGTCCCCAATCCAGCCCTGTTTTTCTTTATCGCCGCGTTTTTCGAGGTCTTTCTTTACCAAGGCCGGATTTTCCCTCACAAAACGAATGTCAAGCATAATAAAGGTAATTGTGGATAATACATAAAAGGGTGAGTATTTGGAACATGCCGGGCATAAGGAAGTTGTTGTTCTGCGTTATGGGCACAGGCACGTACGTGATTACAGGGTTAGCTCCCATTGCGGCCTGGTGGCAAGGGCCTTTGGGGCAAAAAAAATTTTGGTTATCGGGGAAGAGGATTCGGAGTTGAAGGGCAGTGTGGACAGGGTTAGCGAGAATTGGGGGGGTGATTTTGAGGTCGAATTTTCCCGGAACTGGGAGAGGGAGTTCGGGAAGTATAGGAAGTCGGGGTATAAGATAGTGCATACGACGATGTATGGCCTGCCTCTGCCGAAGGCAATCGGGGAAATTAAAGAACAGGGGAAAATACTGCTGGTTCTTGGTTCGCAGAAGGTTGAAAAAGAGGTTTATGAGCGGGCGGATTATAACATCTCGATTACGCAGCAGCCCCATTCGGAGATTGCCGCACTTGCTGTTTTCCTGCACGAATTTTTCGGGGGCAATGAATTGGAGATTGAATTTAAGGGTGCGAAAAAGAAAATTGTTCCTCTGGCGAGGGGAAAGAAGGTTATTTCCCAGTAATGGTTTATAAAGAGTTTTCAGGGGAAATACTATCGGGTTGCGGATGGGCGCGAATAAAATTCTTTCTTTCACAATAACTAACGAATTCTTGGTTAAGGCTGCCGGGGAACGGGCGCCTGAACTCGTTAACATATGTGACAGCTGCAGGTCTGAAATCACCGATGAGAAGATTGGGAAGAAAATGAAGGACCTCAAGATAACGGAAATCCGCACTATTTTGAATAAGCTGCATTATTGGGGCATTGCCCACTACCAGAAGACAAGGGATGCCAAGACAGGCTGGTATTCTTATTCCTGGCAAATTAAGGTTCCGAGGATTGCCGCGTTGATTCTTGAAGGGCAGTGTGAGGAAATTGGCAAGTTGGAAAATACCATTTCTTTGGAGAATGATTACATGATGTTTGCGTGCAAGAGGGCGTGCGACAGTGCGCCTTTCGAGATTGCTGCAGAGTACCAATTTGTCTGCCCGAATTGTGGGGGGACCATGGCTGCGGTTGACAACAAGAAACGGGTTAGGGGGATGAAAAAGAGGCTTGAGGTTATGAAATGTGAGATGAAAACTCTTGAGGGATTGTGCAAAAAACACAATTTGTTGGACAAATGATGAAGCAGGCTTAGGCCCTAGATTGGCAAGAATTTTTGGAAAATAAAGTTTAATTATCGTTTTTTTTGTTGTTTGGGTTTTATTTTAGGGTTAAATCTTAAAATAAGGTTAAAAACGGCTTTCTCTTGGAAGGAGGTGGCTGACAAGCCATTATAAAGCTTTTGCAATAAGGGGATTATACCAGTTTACTAGCGGGATGGGGCAGCCAGGAGTGCCCGTCGGGCTCATAACCCGAAGGTCGAAGGTTCAAATCCTTCTCCCGCTATCTCTATTTTTACCCTGTTCTACGGCAGGGTGTGTTTTAGCTCCCTTACTTTTAAGCACCTTGGTTTTGCGCTTGGTTTATGGCTGCGGTCCTGGGTTACTTTTAGCCTCGTTTTTTGCAGGCGTTGGTAATTACCGCTTACTTTCAGACCTGTTTTTTGGAATCCGCATAAAACCGCGCTTACTTTCGGCGCATTTCTATGCCGGGCAGGGGTGCGCCCTTGATTTTTCACTTACTTTTTGTACAACTCCTCCAAATTGTGCGAAAACCAAGTAAATGTTCACTTACTTTTAGGTGTGTTTTTCGGCTGTTTTTCCTCATTTTTAGCCTTGAGTGGCTTAAATTACGCTTAAAGTCGGATTTAGTGCGGATATTGAAGGTAATTACTATTAATTAAAGTAAGAAATAAAAGTAAATACCCTCAATATAATAACGAGTATCATGAAATTTATTGTTAGGGGATTCGTAAATCTCTTTAGAAAGCTTTCAAACTGGGCCGAAGACGAGCCCGAGGTTGTTGAGAGAAGCGTTTACGAGGCAGGGGAGGAAATGGGGGCGGGGGAGGAAATTCACAGCCTCTGGGACTACCTCAAATTCATCGATAACACCCAGGCAGCACATATTACAGGGGTGCTTGGTTTCGATGAGTGGGTTACGATGGATGAAATCAAGCGAAGGATAATGGCTGTTTTCAATATTAGATACACTAATGACAGGAGTTTGTATCCGTATGTAAAGACTTTAGTTGATTGCGGCCTGCTCGAGACGACCAGCGCCGGCGGAAGGAGAAGCTGGAGAAAAAAAGACCTGATTATAAAAACCGAGCGCGGGGAAGAGAAGGAAGGCGCTTGGGAGAAAAAGAAGGCCAAGGTGAAAAAGAGCATCTCGGTGAGCTAATTCGCACACTGTTTTGGTGGAACCCCTGTCTTATACATAACACCCTTTTGTGGCCAGGATAGTGGTAAGTGCGCCCCCCCTTTAACGAATCCTTGCGATATAGGTTGCGGGCTTTGGTGTGTTTGGTAAAGGCCGCCCCTTGTGGGGCTTATTATTTTTGTGGTAATGCCTTATTTTTTCAGGTTTCTTTAACAGGGAGAATTAGCTTCCGCCCGCAATCGACCCCTTGGCTAATTTCAGGAGGGTTGCGGTCCACACGGCAGCGCTCCCTTGTTTTGGTGAAGGACGCCGGTGCGGGTTTTTTGGTTTTGTTGGCCGGGCCGGCGGGCGCCGGTTTTGGGAAATTTGTGTTTTGCCACCTTAAACAGCGCGGTTAGGGTTGTGTTAAGGGTTATTTGTGCCGGGGTTGCCGGGGTAAAAAGAAGATTATTTCCGGATTGCTTTGTAGTTTGAATAAAAGTTGGTCAGCTTAGGGGATGCTTTATAAGAATCCCTAAACCAGGGGTTTGAGACAACTTTTTCGGCTTCCTTCAGGAGGAGTGATTTATAGCCGGGGTCAACGGCAGAGCCTTTTGAAAGGATTGTGCCGATGTTGTTGAGCTCGTTGTCCAGGCTTTCATGTTCGGCAGAGGTTGTTGTGACAAACTTCCTGACGAGCATGTTTTCTATGGCTTTTGCGGCCTCTTGGGGAGTAACGCTCTTCTCATTCATATAATAAACCGCCTTCCAGTCCCCCTTCCCCTGCCAATAGTGGCTCGGGTTCTTTCCGGTCTTGAAAAAGTCGGTTAATTGGGTAAAAACACCTTTTGGGATGACAACGCAGTTCTTCCCCGGCCTTAGGTATGGGACATCCGAAAGAATGCCGGCCCGATGGTATTTGTACACTTTTCCAGAGGATTTACAGACGTTTTGGGTGTAGCCATATAGTGCCCGGAATAGCTTTTGGTATGTGTAGGATGAGTGCTTGATTGTTTCAGGCACAATAAATTTGTACTGGATGAAATAACCTTCCAAGACCATTCTGACCCCCCACAGTTCCGCTAATAACCCATATTATATATTGAGTTTTCTTATGTATAATTTTATAACATAATAAATAAAAAGCTACTCCACAAAACAGAGTTATATAAGATAAAAATCCTATAATTAGTGGAACCTGCGCCAAAAGACGAAAACGCAGAAACAACTAGCGCCTATACCTGTAATGGCTGGGCTTGCTTACTTCTTCCTTTTCCGGGGCGGAAGCACCGCTGCCGGCAACCAAAACAATGTCCTTGGCAGCCTTGACATTCTTATACGGAATACTCTTTTCACTTATAATTTTCTTGGCTTCTTGCTTGGACTTGGCCTTGAGAGCCTCTGTTGTAATGGTCTCTAGGCGGCCCTTCTCGAGGTTAATAACCAGGTCGAAGACCTTGCCCCTAAACTCCGCATTAGTGGTGTAGATGTCCATCCCGAAAAGCTTTGAAAGTTTCATAGACATGCTTATTACCTCCTTGCTGTCTAAAGCGTTATTATAAAGTCTTTTATGTATTTAAACATTTGCTTTAAATCGAGGTGTATCTTTAAATAACACCTGAAAAAAACGTGTTCTACATAACTGCGGTGTCCCGCAGAAAGCACCTGCCCAAACCACACGCCGCGGCAAAGGCCGCAAAGTGGCGTCTACATAATAGATAAGCCGAGTTTATAGCTTAGATTAGATAGTTTTTAATTAATAATTCTGCTAAAGAATGCCTATTATGGATTTCAGAAAAGGCTTGCCGAGTTACTTTTTCAGGGAGAAGCAGGCGCTTGCCTTGCTTTATTTGTATGCTGAAGACAGGGAATGGTATCCTATGCTTTTGGCGAAGGCCATTGACTGCACATATCCCCACATTTCCCACATGTGCGGGCAGTTCGAGGAACTTGGCCTTATTGAGGTTTCGGCCAGGGGGAGAAAGAAGATTATAAAACTCAGCCCAAAAGGGGCGAAATTGGGGAAGATTTTGGCCGAGTTTGTGGAGCAGTTTCCCACCCAAAAATAGTTGTTTTTTAGATGGGGGGAGACTGGCGTTATTAGCGGAAGTGAGCGGAAATGGCGGCAATGGCCGCTCTATTGTGGAAAAGTGAGGGTGGGCGTTATTAGCGGAAGTGAGGGGCCTGCCGGTCCCCATGCCCACACTACATGTTGTCGAAGGGGCTCTTAACTTTTTTCAGTTCATCTGTCGAGACCTTGGTGTAAATCTGGGTTGTTGAGAGGTCGTTATGGCCCAACAAAACCTGGATTTTACGAATACTCTCTCCGGCCTCGAGGAGGTGGGTTGCATAGCTGTGCCTTAGGGAGTGAGGTGTAACATGTTTCTGAAGGCCTGCTTTTCCCGCAGCAAGCTTGATTATCCTCTGGATTGTGTCCGGGGAAATAGGCTTTCCATTCTTCTTGGAGAAGACATATTCACTCTTGATTTTCTTGCGCTTGAGGTATTTTTTCAGCTCAGTAATCCACGAGGTTGAGAGTATAATCACACGGTCCTTGCCGCCTTTCCCGCCGCGAATTCTTGCAATCTTTTCCCTGAAGTCAAGGTCTTCGGTCCTGAGCTTGACAGCTTCGCTGACCCTGCAGCCCGCAGAGTAGAGGAACTCCAGGGTGAGGCGGTTTCTTCCGGCCTTGGTTGCCTTGAACAAGGCCTTGATTTCCGGCTTTGTCAAAACAGTGGGGAGTTTCTTGGATTTTTTTGGGATTTTGATATCATCAACAATCTTGGATTTGAGGTAGTTGTGGAAGTAATATTTTAGGGCGGCGTGTGCGAGGGCGAGGGTGGCGCCCGAGCAGTTCTGGCTTTCGCGTTTATAGGCCATGAAATTGACAATGTCCTCGCGCCGTGCGTCCACCGGGGCTTTTTTAGCATAGTTGAGGAAGTCCTTGACGTACATCAAATACATATCAAGGGTTTTTGGGGAGTAGCCTGCTATGAGGAGCTCCGAGCGGAAGCCCTTCAGGGAGTGTTCGTGTTTTTGCCAGGGCTTCGGGGCGGCGGTTCCGGCAGAGGCCCCTGTCCGCGCCTTCACACTTTCAGGGACTGCGGCTTGTTTTTCAGCATAATCCATGTTACTATTGGGGTTCCTGTCTTTTTAATCTCTCTGTCCGCACCGGAAATTTCGCCTTTGGCAAGGATTTAAACAACATCGGAATACAATAAATGTATGTTCAAGGCTGTGCTTTTTGATTTGGACAATACGCTCATGGATTTCATGAGCATGAAGAAAATTAGCTGTGAGGCCGCGATTTCGGCGATGATAGATGCGGGCCTTGATTTGGAGCACGACAAGGCATATGACAAGCTGTTTGAGCTCTATGGGAAGTATGGGATAGAGCACCAGAAGATTTTCCAGGAGTTTCTTAGTGCGGTGAATGGGGAGATTGACTACAAGATTTTGTCCAGCGGGGTAACCGCATACAGGAGGGTGCAGGCAGGGTTTATGCGGCCTTATCCTCATGTGCGGGCAACGCTTATTGCATTAAGGGAGCGCGGGATTAAACTTGGGATTTTGAGTGACGCCCCAAAAATGAGAGCCTGGCTTAGGCTGAGCGAGATGAGCCTTACGGATTTCTTTGATACTGTTATAACTTTGGACGATACCGGGGAGATGAAGCCCTCGCCGAAGGCGTTCAGTGCTGCGGTGAAGGGGCTGGGTGTTGAGGCCGGCAGGATACTTTTTGTCGGGGATAACCCCGAAAGGGACATCAAGGGCGCAAAAGCCGCGGGGATGAAGACAGCGCTTGCGAAGTACGGGCAGATATTCCCCGACGGGCATGTTAAGGCGGATTACGAGCTGAAGGGCGTGCGGGATTTGCTCGGGATTGTGGGCAAAAAGTGATTCGGTTTCCGAATCGGATAGCTTTATATATATTACAATACCAATTCCTGTGGAGGTGGGAGTTATGGCATTGATGGCCAAAACTAAAATTGCGGGCGTTCCGCGGGCACCGGATTTTGCGAGGAGAGTTGTGCCGAAGTGCATGAACTGCGGGCACTATATTGAGAAGCCGGTGGGGATATACTCGAGGAGATTTTGTTCTGTCGAGTGCATGAACAGCTATTTGCTTTGATTTCGATGAATTCAATAGACTGCGGGGAAATACACAACAAGATAACCTCCGGGATGAAAACTTTTTTTTCGGAAAGCGGCACGAAGAGGGCTGTGCTTGGGCTGAGCGGGGGAGTAGATTCTGCGCTTTGTGCAAAGCTTGCGGGCGATGCTTTGGGGAAGGAGAATGTTACCGCCTTATTAATCCCCGAGAAAGGCGTTACCCCGGAAGCGACGGTAACTGCTGCGGAAGTGCTCGCAAAGCAATTGGGCATCGAGTATGTTCGGCAGGAAATCAATGATTTCCTGGTGCCGTTTGGCAAGTTGGGATGGGCGCAGAATAAAACAGCGCAGGCGAACACAAAGGCGAGGGTGAGGGCTGTGCTGCTTTACAATTACGCAAATTCTAATAAGGCGTTGGTGGTAGGGACGGGGAACAAGAGCGAAATGCTTCTTGGTTATTTCACCAAGTTCGGGGATGCGGCCGCCGATTTATTGCCGATAGCGGATTTGTGGAAAAGCGAGGTGTTTGAGCTTTCCGATTATTTGGGTTTGCCGAAGGAGATTTTGGAGAGCGCGCCGAGCGCACACCTTTGGGAGGGGCAGACCGACGAGAAGGAGCTGGGTGCGGGCTACGCAACAATCGATGCGATACTGAAGATGTATTTCGAGGGCGGGATGGGCGAGAAAAGCATTGTGGGAAAAGGCTATGGCGAGGGGCTGGTGCGGGGGCTGATTAAGAGGGTTAATTTGTCGGAGCACAAGCGGCACATGCCCCGGATTGTTAAAATTGGGAAGGGCAAATAAGCTTTATTAAGGGTTTCCCGCATTAATTATTCGATGGCAAGAACAGTTTACGGGGAATGCAAGATTTGCGGGCAGAAAACACAGCTTCTTGGGACAATATGCGAGAACTGCAAGCTCGAACTCGAGGCGAAGCACGACCCATCGAGAGAAAAAAAACAGGAAAAGCAAAGCAAGGAAGACATCGAGAAGGAGCTCGCCGAAAGGCGGAGAGACCCTTCGTTTTGGAGATAGGTTCTTGAGGTTCCAAGGCATCTGCTTTTAGGTAGGCCGGAATCCGTTTTAGGGGGGGCATCATTTGAAAGGCAGGGACTGCTGCATCGGCGGGAGCCGACCGTACGTTTCCACACTTTTCACGAGGTGCACAAGGTCTTTCATGGTGCCGTTCAAGAGGAGTTCCTCGAAATAGAGGAGCCTGTGCCTCGCACTTTCCCTCTTTTTGGGGTCCGAGAGGCTGAAGACAGCCTCGCCGTAGCCCATTTTCCTTAGGGACCCGTCCGATCTTCTCAGTCCGAGGGCTCCTTTCACCTCGGCATAGCCCGCCCTCCTGAGAAGCCTTGAGTTGAGTATGTTTTTTGAGTATAGTTGCATTTCGGCCTTTTCCTTCGTGAGCTTGTCCAGAAGCACCGGGTCGAAGAGCTCGGCCATTTTGGTGAGATAGAAGTCCTTCTGGACCTGGGAAAGCTCCCTCCAGTCCCTCTTTAGGATGCCTATCTTTTTCGCCTTGCGGTCATACCAGGGGAAGTTCACGACTATTGCGCCGGTGGGGCCGACGCCGTAGCCGAATTTCATTTCCCTGATTTTTGATTTGAGAGCCATCCCCCGGGGCTTTACGATGGGGCGTGGGCGTGCCTTAGGGATTCTGTGCTTTACCCCTCCCCCTTTCTGGGCTTTTTTGCCGCCCTTTTTTCCAAGCATGGAAAACTATTGGGCGAACCAATATTAATTATTTGCCCCCTAGGGTATTCCTATGGTTTATTATGATGCCCATGTGCATTTGGACATGTTCAGGGAGGGGGCGTTGGAAAACTTCGCCACAGGGGATGTGAGGGCAATCGCGAACTCCATCGATATGGAGAGCTATGGGTTTGCGGTGAAGGAGAAGAAGGCAAACCCGAATGTGGTGAGGGTGTTTTTGGGGCAGCATCCCGACAGGGCCGACCTTGCGAAGGCAAAGGGAATCGCTGCGTTCATAAAGGAAAATCCTGTTGACGGGGTTGGGGAGATTGGCCTTGACCCGAGGTACGGGGATATTGATGAGCAGAAGAAGGTGTTTAAGCTTTTTTTAAGGGTGGCGAAGGCGAAGAAGCTGCCTGTTGTTGTGCATTCGAGGGATGTTGTGCAGGACGCAATGGACCTTTTGAAGGGGTTTAAGGGGAGAGTGATGATGCACTGGTTTCCAGGGGGTGTTGAGGAGATGCGGGAGTGTGTTGCGAGAGGATATTTCATTGGGTTTACGCCTTCGCATGCCCGGCAGGACAAGCTTATCAAAGAAACGCCTGTCTCGAACATGCTGCTGGAGACCGACAGCCCTGTTCAAGGTCGGCAGCCGCATGATGTCAAGGATTTGTACAAGGTTATAGGGGAGAAGAAGTGGCTAGGGGAGAAGGAGTTTGAGCAGGCAATAGGGAGGAATGTTTTGCGGTTCTTGGGGATAGGGGAATAGTCTTTATACATAACATTTATACTAAAAGAGTTTTGGCTAAAATAAGAAACTTTGTTCTTTTCCCTTTTGGCTTTTTGGGGCCTATTTGTGCTGTAAGCACTACCCCAAATAGCGATTATGCAAAAATGGTTTGGAATTATTTACTATTTTACGCGTTTCCTTTCGGTAATCTTATAAAAAAGGGCATTATTTTTCGCTTTCCTAAGCTGGGGAAATTGATGTTTTTCAGGGTGCGCAGAGGCCTGAACTGGGCGAGCCCAGGATGAGAGATAGCATGCTTTTTTGAAACCCTCCTCAAACCACCCTAAAACAAGAGTTAGAAGGGGATAAGCCACGGACACTCCCTAAAAACAGGTCCTAATCGCTGAAATAACGCGTTTTTTGGAGGACGGGGGCTGAATGCCCGGTGTGTTGGGAAAGCCCTTTGCCGGCGCACGCTCCCCGCAGGAGCGATACTCGTTTTTTCATAGTCTACGCCCCGGCAAAAACAGGAAAAAACCTTGTCTACATAACAGATATTTGTGGTGTGGGGAGGGAGAAGGCTGCTCCCCCCTTGGGCAGGGCCGGGCGAAGCGAAGTGAAACGCCGCAGCACCCGCTTCAGGTTCCCCGGGAAAGATTGAATTTAAGCCAAGCTTTCAGGAGATGCTGATAGCAACTGCGGAGGAAAGGCAGGCAGGCTATATGTTTTTGGGATCTAAATCAATCGCATTTATGCTGCAGGCGAGTATCGGTTTGATATCCCGGTTCTTCAGGATTTGTATGAGGTCGTCGCTCTCGCTCCCCGGGTTGAGGTAGGCGGTTTTCACATTCTTCTTCGGGAGCTGTTTCGCAATCTCCTCCCCCGAGGCAGGAGGGACGTAGAATGAAGCGATATCGATGTCCCCGGGAACGCCGATAATTGTGGGATAGCATTCCAGGTTTTCTATTTTGTCGTATTTCGGGTTTATTGGAAAGACATCCCACCCTTTTTTGAGGTAGGCCCTAACAGCCTTGTTGGAAAATTTCTCTCTGTTTTGGCTTGCGCCGATAATTGCGATGCGCATGCAGTAGTTGCTCACTCCAGCTTAAATAGCTTTTGCCCTTTCTCTATTCGGTGATAATATGAAGTGCGCTGAATGCGGCAAGTCCGCAACAAATGTCAACTTACAAGGGGTCCCGGTGTGCGCAGCCCATGTCAAAACCAAGGTGAAGGTGCCGATGTGCCCGAATTGCGGCCTTGGGATGGTGGCAAGGCAGGGCAAGTTCGGGGCTTTCTGGGGATGCATGGCATTTCCCTCCTGCGACGGCATAAGGAAGATGTAGGTTTCGGAAAGTGTTAAATAGGGCGGAACCGTAATTCATTTATGGCGGAAAGGGTAAGGTACAGGCTTTTCTCGGAACTTTCCCGCAAGGAGAAGGAGGCGTTTGCGGAGAAGGCGGGCTTCCCGAAGAACGGACTTGAGGAAAATCGGCTTTTCAGGCTGCGCATCATGCCCGGCGCCAAGGGTTCTTTTAACCCTGTAAGGGGGGGATATGGTGATTGCGTTTAGCTTCATAGACTTTTTGAGGAAACCGAGCTATGGCTTCCTAGAGTCCTACCATATTTATATCCGGCCTGAACACAGGGCAGGCGCGGGGAAGGTGAAGCGGTCCTTTGCGGGGGAGCTGAGCGAGAGGCTGGCCGAATACGCGAAGGCAAGGGGCCTGAAGCTCAAGATATGCCTTGATGGGAAGGGCGGCAGGTTCTCAAAAAGAGTTTTGCCCGGGCTCATTGAGAAGTTTCCCGGTTCGAAAGGGAAGTTCCACAATAGAGGGGATATCCCGGAACTGAGGATGCGGTTCACGCAAAGGGGGAAACCCCCGCGGAAATGAAATGGAAAGAGGAATTATTAAATGCCGAGAAAAAACGACCTGCGGCTGAGGAACACAGTTAGGCTGAATTATGCGCTGACGAGGAAGCAGTTAGAGCTTTTCCACAAGGGAAACACTGCGCACAATCCCCTTGCGAGGAAGAAGCTGGCCAACTCCTTGAGACAGATACCGAGGGGCGGAAGGGTTTTCACGCAGGAAAGGAGAGCTGCACTTATGAGGTTCTTTTCCGTGCTGCCGGAGGCGAGGCAGCAGGAGCTCCTGGAAAGGATATTCCTCACAAACGCCTCCACACTGGCAAAGCGGGTTGTTGTTGCGGCTGGCATCCCCGGCAACAATACTGAGGGGAGGGAGGAGGTGGTTGGCGCACTTGTCAAGTCGGAGCTGTGTGCGTGGTTCCGGCACCTTGAGGAAAACCCCGAGAAAAAGGCCGGATACGGGAAGGAAATGTGGCTGTGGATGTGGGCTGCGAAGAAGGCGGCAAAGGGCTATGCGAGGAATAAGGGCGGGGTCGATAGGGCAATCGAGGATTTCAGGCAGGATATGGTTGTTGTGCACAACGAGCTGAACGAGATTGCCGAGGCGATTACGGACTAGTTTTTCTACGGGCATTCATTTTTCCATTTCCTCCCTCATCTCCTCGAGAATCGCTTTTTTCAGGCGCTCTTTTTCAGTGAGAGGCGCTTTATTTTCAGCAGGGGGTTTCGGCGCGGCTTTGGCTGTGGGCTTTGGTTTCTCAACAGATTTATTCCTTGTATCTTCCCTTTCCCTTCTCCGTCTCACCCTCTCGGAGATTCTTTCAGCAGCCTCCATATCTCCCAGTATTTCATCTTTTTCTGTTTTTTTTGCGGGTTTCTTCATTGCGGCAAAGGCTTCCTTCGCCTTTGCAACGCCTATATCAAAGAGATCCCTCCGGAGGAAGTAGGCTGCGGCAATTCCTGTTCCTGCGAGGAGAATAAGGGCGAAGATAACGAATAAAAGCGTTAAATCATCGCTTCCTTCGGCAGGGGCTGTTTCTCCGTTGCCGTCCGTAGAAGGGAAAAAATTCCCGATATTGTTGACAGTGAGATTAAGTTCCTTCGCGGAAATGTTCCCGGTCTTGTCTGTTGCGGTTATTGTTAGAGTGTAAGTGCCGTTAGGAACCTGCAAAGTGTTCCACTTGGCGACGTAGCCTGAAGCAGATTTTTCAGTGAACAAGGTGCCTTCGGCAGCCCCCGAATAGGAGAAGTTTATTGAATCAAGGCCGGAAGCATACTCCCCGGAATCGGAGACAGCTGCGCCGAAACGTGTTTGCCCGGAAACAGTTCCTTTGGGGGCGTAGGTAACCTTCACTTTGGGGGAAGTGCTGTCATAAACAACATAGAAATTTTTGTCGCAAAGATCCCCAAAAGCGGCATCTGCAGCCAGGAACACGAAGTTGTATGTTCCTTCCTTTGTGAGGGCGTACTTTGTCGAGAGTTTTGTGCCTGTGCGCCCATCCGCCAATTCTTCGGCAGTTCCATCCGGCAGTTCCACCGAAAGCACAGGCCAATACATTGTCTGTGAGCTTATTTCCCTGATTTCAATTTCCAAATCCCGGGTGTTTGTGTAGGCAGGCAAATTTGACTTGAAATGCAGGTCGCAGGTTGAGGCTGCTTCAGCAAAAGCGAGTAAACTGTAAGGGCCGTTTGTTCCCGCCCTGTCGATTGCTGAAACCTTGTAGAAGTATGTCTTTCCCTCGCGAAGGCCTCCCTCTATTCCTTTTCCCTTGTCGTGGTATGAAAGGCTTTCCTGCTCTTCCGAAACAAGCGTAGAAAGGTTAGTTTCCAGTTCCATTGTGAAGTCCCTGTAAACATTGTAGCCTTTGATGCCGGAAGGGCTTTCGCCGCGGTCTTCGGCCGCATCCCACGTAACCATGATGGTGCCGTCCTTCTGGGGGGTTGCGGTAACGTTTTTTACGACTGAGGGGGCAAGCCTGTCTATGTTAACCCTGTAATGCGAGGTTTCGGAACAGCTTGAGCCGAAACAGGCCTTGATATGGAAGAACCAAGTGCCGTCTTTCTTGCAGCCTGCACGGTAAGAGGTTTCGGAAAGGTCTATCACAGAGTCTGGTTCGGTTGCGGGGAGGGAATCATATTCATAGGAGTAGCCGGTTGCGCCCTCAACCTCGTTCCATTTGAATATCGGGTTGCAGTCCCTTGACCACTCGCTTTGGGCGGGGTGGGTTGAGGAGGAGAGCTGCGGTTTTGAGATTCCGAAGGCTAAAGGGAGCAGCAATAGCAGCATCAAAATAACGATTTTTTTGCGCACGCCATTAATAGGCAGTCTAAAATAATATAGTTTTCGGCGCACGCAGCTTCGCTGCAAATTGCATTTCGCCAAGCCCTGAAAAAGAAAACAATTTTATAGCTAAAAGACGTAATATTAACAATGCCAAGAAAATACTTAGTCGGGGCTATCGATGCCTGCAAGGTGGGGAATTACAGGCCGATGGAGTCCTTTTTGAAAAAGCACAGGCCGAGTGCGGGGTTCCTTGTGGAGAACGGGGCAGATGCGGAAAAACTTATCGGATTGGGCCTTACCGCAGGGATGCTGAGGGAGATCGACCCCGGCCACTTCACACAGGACTTCCTGGAAGAATTGGGCTTTGAAAGGATGCAGGCGAGCTGCGCATGCAGGTAGAAAAAAGGTTAATTGCCGCATATAAGTATTGGGTTGGCTTAGTTAAGGAAGAGGTAAAAAACCTGAAAAAGAGCTGAATGCTACATAACCTTTTTTTGTTTTAGTGAATTTTTGATGTGGCTCCCCTAGTATTGGACTTGTAAGGGTTCCGATTATTTTTGGCAGAGGAAATCTGCGCCCCCAGAGGGCTTTTTATAATCACTCACATTATTAGTAAATGTGAGCGCATATTTAAATAGTAGGAAAAAGATAATACTTACAAGGCACTTTGCGGAAAAGTGGGCGGATAGGATTGCGGCATCCGGAACCATAGCAAAGTCTGAACAGGATAAGGAAATAATCCCCGCGGTGAGATTAGCACTAGAGACGAAAGCCCATAAGCTTGTCTACGATGGTGAGGAACATAACGGCAAAAAATACCGGATGGTTTGCGAAGTAAAAAAAGAGGCAATTACTTTGGTTGTTGTTGATACTGAAAAGGCCTTGGTTTTCAAAACTGCTTGGAAGGCCAAGCCGTGGGAGAAGAGTTATTTTAGGGAGGCGGGACTATGAAATGCCCGATTTGTGACGGAGAGCTTACGGAAAAAGAACACAAGTATAAGCTGGGCGGCAAGGAGATAGGATACCAGTCGTTCAAATGCTCTAACTGCAAGGAAGACCTTGTTTTCGGGGAAGAAGCAGACAGGGTTTTTAGGGATGTTGCCAAATACAAGAAAGAGCTGCATTACAAGAAAAAGCTGAGTTATGCGGGGAATTCCCTTGTTTTGAGGATTCCTGCGAAGCTTGCGAAGAGCATGGATATGCACAAGGGAACAACAGTCGATATTGTTCCCGGGAAGAAGGAGTTTACTGTTAGTGTTAAGTGATTTTATGGAAGTAAGAGAAGATGTTGTCAAGGAAGTAATCAGGGAATGCGAAGCCATGGAAAAGCGCGGCGACAAGGCAATGCCCCTGGATGAGATAGACAAATTGTGCGGGGAAAATCCCAAGTAAATCCTTATTGCTACATAACCTTTTTTTGTTATAGTGGGGCAAACGTGTGCGCCCCCCCGTAGGAAAAAATCTCTTGGTTTCGCACAGGAAGTTTGGCAGCGGAAATCCGCACCGCTACCAATGCGTTAAAGCCGGCGTTTTCGCTAATCACAGGTATGCTCCAAAAGGACATTCCCGAAAGGCTTAAATATCACCTAAGCACACATTATGTGAGTAGAGGTGAGTTTATGCACAACGTGAATTTTAGGGGGATAATTTCCGAGTACACTAACAGGGTTCTTGGAGTCATTAAGGAAAAATATGGCCTTAAGGACAAGTCAGAGGCTCTGGATAAGTTCGCCGAGCTCTATGGAGAGAAATTTGTTGAACCGGAGATCAGGAAGGAACTTATTGAGGAAGTACTGGAAACAGCCAAAGAGGCTAGAGAAGAGCACCCTGACCGAAGGATGTCCCTGAAGGAGCTGAAAAAGCTCTCAGGCGCATGATTTGTTTGAGTTTGACCTAACCGAAAAGTGCAAAAAAGCGCTAGAGAAATTGGAAAAGTCTGATCAGAAGCTTAGCCAGGCGCTTTACCGGAAAATGGCAGATTATTTCTCGGGACCACGAGACCATTGATTTCTACAAGAATTTGAAGCACGACAGCAAGGAATTCAAGCGGGTTCATCTCACAAAGCAACTTGTATTCACCTTTAAGGTTGATAAACGCAGGAATTTCATTAGGTTTGATGTCCTCGACCACCGCGGCAAGGCGTACAAAAAGAAAAAATAGCCTAACTTATACATAACGGATTTTTGATTTCATATCTTGCCGGCCCTAGCTCCCCCCTAAGCAGCACTGAGCCGGAGATAGCTTCGAATTCCGCGCGCTAATTTCCCGGAAATAACCTCAAATTAGCCTTTAGTCCCCAGATACGTGTGTTCTGGACGTATTTGGCTATTTGGAGTGGCTTGGAATGCCTTACGAGATTAAGCATAACCATGATTATGCTGTAAAATTGCGAAGGGAATTGGAAAAAAAGTGTCAAAAATTAGGCTCTTTTTTGAGTAGGGGAAGTAAGGGCCCCTGTTCATTTCGCTTCGCTCAAGGGGGAGCGGCTGTGGGGAGCACAGCCCACGGATGTTTGTTATGTAGAAGATGAGGTGTGAGTGGCCTTGAATTTCCCTGTTTTAGGGTGGCTTTGAAACAAGGAGTAGCTTTGAACCCTTCGGGCAGGCTGTGAGGAATGGGGTTAGTTTCCTTTCATATGTGCGCATGTGTGAATACAGCGTACGCACACCCCTGAAATAATGGATTTTTGGGAAAATCCGGGGAAATTGAGCCGGCCGGAACAGCGGGATTGTAATGAGGATACGCACAGTAAATCCAGACAAAGTTGTATGTTTTGGGCTATATCATCGGGTACTGTTTTGTCCGCGCACTCATTGGCCTTACTGGGGAGCAACACTTTTCTCTGCCCGCCTGCGCAAACCAGATGCGCCTGCGAACGTGTCCAAGAATTTGTGCAAAAAAATCCGTGGGGTTGAAATGCGGAAAGTGCGCTCCCCCTTGGAGCAAGGGAATGGCCCTGAATAGCTGTTATTCCCCCGACCTATTTTGGCGTTTTTTTGGGCGTTTTAAGCAGGGGCTAGGGGGCGGTAATAGAGGTGTGTTATGTAGTATTTAGATACATAACTAATATTCGTTTAAGAAGCCAGAACCAAGCGGTTAGTTAAGGAAGCAATGCAACTTTTTGATGCCTGACAACTAACTTTTACGCCCCCTTCATATTATGTAGCAAAATAACCTCAAAGATTATTAAAGACAAATTTCCAAATATTTTCGATGCCACAAACTGCTATTCTTTCCATAATTCTTTCCGCGGAGCACTCCGGTAAAGAAATGAAGCGTCTCCGTGAAGAAGCTCGATTATCCAAATCCGATTTGGCCAAGCGTATGGGCATAAGTGTTTCCACTTTGAACGATTATGAGGAAAGAAGGTCCCCCCGAAGTCAAAAAATACTCGAGAACTTCGTAAACGCGCTTGAATCATAGGGCTTTCTGTATTTTCTTGATGCACTTTTCCGGGCTCTTTTTTAACTCGTGTTCCCAAACTCGGATTACCTTCCAACCCCGCTTTTTTAGCTCCCTGTTTACCTTGCGGTCCCTTTCTTTATTTGCGCTTATTTTTGGTTCCCAAAAGCCCCTATTCGTGGCGGGAATCGTTTTGCATTTGCAACCGTGCCAAAAACACCCGTCCAGGAACAAGACCGCCCTATGTCCGACCAGCCGAAAATCCGGGGTGCCGTACAACTTCGGATGGCCCCTGTAGCGAATCCCGTTCTTTCTAAGCAAAGAGGCCAATTTTCGCTCTATTTTGGTTTTTTTGCCCTTTATTTGGGACATTAGCTCGCTTCGCTTTTCTTTTGTAAAAATATCCGCCATCGAAAGACATATATTGGCAAAGTTACAAAAAGATAGCGGGAAACGCATGGCTGCGAAAGATCTTATCCTTGACCTGCTAAAGAAGAATGTTGGAAAGCGGGTGCCGTCGTCCGAAATAAGAAAGAAAGCGAAAATATCGGATTGGGCCCGGTGCATCAGGACGCTTCGTCAAGAGGGTTGGAAAATCGAGTTGAGTCGGAAGGATGGGGGCGGGTACAAACTCGTTTCTCTGAGCAAAGGGCGAGGCGTAACGCGAACGCAAATCGACGCAAAAACGGCTTATTTAATCAGGTCGAGAGACAACTTCGTTTGCCAAGCCTGCGGTAAAAACGTAAGGGGCAAGGAAAATCACATCGACCATATTGTCCCGGTGGATTTTGGGGGCACCAACGAACTTGATAATTTGCAATTGCTGTGCAAGGCTTGCAACTTGGGAAAGAAGAATTTATACAAGGAACAAGATAAGGCACTTATGAAAAAGATCTTTGCTTCAACTTCTTCCAAAGAACGGCTTAGGCTATTTTTTGAAGGAAATCCGAATAAGCTCTTATCCCCGTCCGTTTTGCAAGGGGTTGCTCACGTTAGGGACTGGGAGCGTGCTTTGAGATACGTACGTTCCGAAAACGTGATGAATATTAAATATGCCCCCAAGAGCAAAAATTCGGAAGAAGGATATATCTATACTCCTTGATTTTTGTCCAAAACATTCTTAATGCTCCTTGCAATCGTTTCCACTACGGGCACCGGAACCGAGTTTGCAAACTGCTTATAGGCCTGGGTTTTGGAAACGGGAATCTTGAAATTTTCGCCGAACCCCTGTAAACGGGCGCACTCTCGTTCCGTCAAATATCTTATTCCCTCGTCGTTGAATCTTTTCTTATCGGGATCTTTTATTTTGGCAAAGGCCTGCGGGTCTCTTACGAGATTTCTCTCCCGGCCCATTCCTCCGCAAACCAATGCATTGGCTATCTTGTTCTTTTCATGAACCAAATACCCGAATCCGTTTCCCTTACTCTCGTGCCTTTTTTTATGTTGTTTCATCCCCGCCAGCCTTTTTTTGGTGATGAAGTACTTTAGGGGGACTTCCTTTTCCAGAATGTCTTTCAAGGTTACCCCATTATCTTTTTTTTCCGGTATTTGATATCCGAACCAATCCAGATCTTTTCTGAATCCGACAATAAATATTCTTTCTCGATTTTGCGGCAGTTTAAAGTTTTTCGCATTCAGAACCTTGTGGAATACGACGTAATCCATTTCCTCCAAAGAGGCCTTTATTATCCCGAATGTTTTGCCTTTGTCGTGTCTTTCCAGATTTTTTACATTTTCCAATAAGAACGCTTTCGGCTTTTTTTCTTTAATTATCCTCGCCACGTCGAAAAATAGTGTTCCCCTAGTGTCTTCGAAACCTTTTTTTTGGCCCGCTATGCTGAATGCCTGACAAGGGAAACCCCCGACCAAAACATCGAAATTCGGGAGGGTTTTTGGATTAACTTGAGTTATATCTCCGGTAGGGTCTTCTCCGAAGTTTTCCTTATATGTTACCGCACAAAAATGGTCTATTTCGTTTGAGTATACCGCTTGAAACGCACGGGTGTTTTCGAAGCCTTTTCTAAGGCCCCCGATTCCCGCAAAAAGATCGATTATTTTGAATTTATCGGACATTCAATTTCCCCGGATAAATGTTGTTCTAACTCCCTTTAAATCCTTAGCCAGCAGGGTAGAGATTTCCGGTGTGGGTTATGTATAAAACCACGCCCACTTTTTTATTTTTCCTTCTTCTTCGCATGGAATTCGGCATTGGCCCTCTCAATTACCGCGACCAAATCCTCAAGGTCTTCTTTGGTCGGGTTTTCGGGGACATAAAGGGCATGCACATTATCCTTCCGCTTGACCGCCTTCGCTTTCCCTGCCTGAACTGTTGTTGGCATAGTATCTATGTGTGTGAAGGTTGCTTTAACCCTTCCCCCACAACCAATAAATACCGCCTTGCGCATATCTCTCACATGGTTTCGCTGAAAACGCTTTCAATTCCCGTTGCGGCAATAGGCCTCCTCCACGCCGCCTACCGCCGCTCTCCCCTGGTCCATAAGGTAATTTATGCCCCCGAGGAGAAGAAGGAGATAATCACTTTGCCGCTCCTCGACTTCTCGCTTTCGGAGTCGCAGCAGCGCATGCTGGAGGCCATAAAGGAGGATTCGAGCATCGCCGGCCTTGCGGAAAAGGTCGGGCAGTCCAGGGCGATGCTTTACCGCCACATAAAGGAGCTCAAGGCAAAGGGCCTCCTTGAGGATAGCGACGGCTTTAAGGCCACTGATGCGGGAAAAATAGCGGTGATGTGATGGGCGGCAGCCTTAACCTTTTTTGGAGGGAGCCTATACTGCCAAAACCGGGCCGCATGGAGGAAAAAGAAAACAACGTAACCCATGCTTTCCTCGCCACCCTCGCAAACGACAGGGCAGTCACCGCCGCCCTTTTGCAGGAAATACTTTCAAAATCTAGCTTGCGCAATGCCGCAAGTGCACTGGGCCGCTCCCCTGAGTTCGATTTTCAGGTAAGCGAATCCAGAAAGGCAGAGTTACGAACAAAACAGGTGCAGATAATACTTTTCATAGACTCTGAATATGACGAGTCTCTAGTTGCGGATACTGCGTTTCATCCTATCCCTGAAGCGGGTCCCCAAAATCGCGATTCGGGCACAGGCCGCGACAGACCCGACGGCCTCATCCTCGGAAAGAACGCCGCAGTGCTCATCGAGTCCAAAATACGGAAATGCAACCCGCAAGCAAGGGAAGAGCAGATTGGCCGCTATAACCGGGTTTTTTTCGGCGGCGCGGCCAGCAAGGTATATTTAACTTGGCAGCAACTATATAGGTGGCTTTCCCGCCGGAACAGCAAAGAAACAATAACAAAACATTTCCTAAAGTATTTGGAGGCGATAAACTTGAGCGGATTCAGGGGAATACCCTTTTTTGATAAAAAAAACGAATGGAATGATGCTGAGGCAGAAGCGGTTGCAAAGGAACTCAGCGCGGAGCTAAAAAAGTGGTTTGACACGGAAAACGTGGGATTGTCTATGAACATCCGCCCAAAAGGGAAAAAAGCGGGCCTTTGGGATTATTTTTATTACCCTGCGCTTGCGGAAAAGGCAAAGAAGTCAGGCCCCCAATCCATACCCCACATGGCAGTTTATATGAATTCAAACCATTTTGGGATATCAGTAACATTCAACAAAAAAGCGGTCATAAAAAAAATATTGGGCTCGGAAAAGCGGTATTCCGAATTTTTTGAAAAGGTAAAGGGGCTTTCTAAAAACCCCGATGCCTATCTTGCCCTAAACCATTACAAAATGCTCGCCCATAAACGCGAGTACAAACACAACCGCCAGGGCCCAAAATACGAGGATTTCAAGCTCGAATACCAGCTCTCACGGCTCAAAAACAACCCTGCCGAGGAAGATTTTTTTAAGAGCTTGATGAAATTATCCCTAAGAATCCCCCTGAAAGAAATAGCTCTATTAGAAAAGTTTTATTACGAGGATTCATCCGATAACAAGGTTTTTTGCGATGGAGAATCCGCCTTGAAAAAGATAAAGTCGGTAATAACCGGCTTGAAACCGAATTATGAATTCATTGCAGGGCTAATTTAATTGCCACATTTTTTGCAGGCATTGCGCCCGCGCCCCGGCGCAGCCCAAGGCGAGGGCATCCATAACCAACCGCATAAACCTCTCCCGCTTCGTGCAGAAAAAGCTGGATGAGGCAAGCAAATAGGACTGATTTACCTATTCTCCAATAATCCAATTGGTCTTGCCGCAGTTACAAGAAAGAGTTTTCCCCCCTTTTTCCAGAGGCGCCTTGCACTCATTACAATTAAATAGCGCAAATAAATCTTTAAATGCAGTTACAACTGGTGTGAAATCAGCTTTACTGAAGTTAGCCCATTTGTTATAATGGACATTTTCATTAATCGCCCATTGCTCTACTTGGGATCGGGCAATTACTTTTCCCGCGTATTTTTCTATCTCACTTAATTCATCCAACAAACTTTTGTTATTATATTTGCTTGCATTTTCCTTGGCACGTTTTAAATAATCTTTGTATGTGCCGATTGCAGCAGCAGTCAATTCTCCTAAATCCCACCTAAAGCGCTCGTTATAGGGAACTTTGGCAGCAAGCAACGAACAAACCTCACTAAAAAAACATTCTGCATTCTTTCTTAGTTCAAAAGATGCCCCCGCAATATTGTTCTCACCCAGTAGGTGATTAATTCGATCCCACAAATCTTCATCGTTTTTAAAAGTAGGTCCTGATTCAACATGCCAATTTAGAAACTGTATGCTGTTTGACTTACTGACAATCCCCTCACTCTTGAGCTGCTTTGCCCAGATTGTGTCATGAGTTGTTATTACAAACTGAGTATCTGGAAAAAACTTTTTTAGTAATTGGCACACTTTTCGCCTATGGTCGTTATCAATAGACATAACAACATCATCTAAAATAACCACCTTTATGTTTTCCCGAGATAAATATTTATTCAACGCTAGAAATAAACAAATCCCCATGCTGTCTTGGTGGCCTTCACTATGCAATGCGTGCGGTGGAACCATCGCTCTACCGTAGAAATCTACTTCAAAATTCAACGCGGCCCCTGTGTGCGAAAACATCGCTGAGAAATTATCTTCATCTTCAGAATGAAGTGTCTTATAGAATATCTCAAAATCTTGTTTAATTTTTTCATACAGCTCTCTTAGGACTTTGTCACGGGATTGTTTAAATAATTCCAGTGCTAACTTGGCCCTGCCGTTCAGAAGTTTTTTTCTTTTTTTAATATTTGCCTTTTCTTCATATTGGCTCCACAAAATCTCTATCTTTGAAAGGGTGTTGCGCGTATTCTCTTTTTTGGATACTCTATCCCCGATTTCTCTAACCTTATTTTCTAAGGGGCTTAGCAAATTCTTCTCTACTGCGCCCTTGGCTAAAGTTTCTTCTAAACTCACTTCCGGAAATTTATTGTTTTCAATCAATTTTTCAGGGTCTTGCAAAGTTGACATCCACAAAGAAAGACCTACAATGGTTTCGTTCACAACCGCTTCAGAATCAGGAGTTATGCGGAGTTGCTTTTTTGCTTTACTAAGTTTAGTTAAGTTGTCTCTTAGTAAATCTATTTTTTCAAGAGAAATCTTAAATAATGCCTTAAGTTGGTCATGTTTTTCTTTATTAGATTCTATTCTTTTTTTTCTACGTTCCAAATGTTCTATAAACTTGCCTTCGGTCCAGCTTTGTCCGCATAATGGACATTGGGAAGAGTCTCCTGTTAGTTGAATGCCGGCCTCCAATAACCTAATTTGATTAAGATAGTTTTTAAGCTCCGCATCCTTGCGGATGTTTTCAATAATTGATTTTATTTTATCAATCTTTTCAAAAACACCTTCTTTTTCAAGCAGCGCATTTTTAGCACCTAATATAAACTTTCTTATTTGTGTAATCGTGAAATGGTCTTGCTCGTTGTGATATTCTGCACCCCCCGCACCTTTTATTTTTTCTATTGTCAATTCATCAATTTTTATAGCGCCCAAATCTTTTTTTAGCAAATTTATTTTTGCGAGCAACTCTTCTTTAGAAAAAGAATTAATCGAAAACAGATTGCATATCTCGTTCTCAGATTTTTTTAATTCTCGTTCTGCATTTCCAAGTTCCTGCTCAGAGCGGTTGTTGACTGTGCCAAGAGTCTTACGGAGGTCTTCAATGACTGATAAATCCAAAAGTGCTTGTATTTGTTCGCCTCTTTTTCCAGCCTCCGCAGTTATGTAACTAAGAATTTCTCTACGCGACAAAATGTATTGCCCAATCCGTGATTTTTCAAAATATGATTCAACTAAGGCCTGTTTGCCGATAGGATCGACCTTGATCTTTCGAGGATCACTAATACTACGGCATATTGTTAATTTTTCTCCACCAAGTTCAACTTTTGCAGATATTGTCGCATTCTCCAAATTCTTTTGGGAGTCAACATGACAGCCGTGCTCCCCCAATTTTAGGCACCTTGTTCCCTCCCCCGTAAGCCGCGAAATCTTCCCGGAAACCAGAAAATCAATAGCATCAACCACTGCACTTTTTCCTGTACCATTAGGTCCAAAAATCACAAGGTTCTCGCCTTTTGGCGTGAATGAAGCGTCTTTTATTCCCCGGATATTTCTGATCTGGAGTTCATTAATCTTCACGAGGTGATGCCCCCAGTAATTTTTCGACCGTATTATCCGTTGCGTTCCCTTTCCTAATTAGTTCGATTAGCTCTTTTGATATCCCGGAGAATAACTCATTGCCTTCAAGCGATTTTTCAAATTCATAAAAAACACTTTCCGGCACGGTTTTCGCTGTCAAAAAAACACCCTCACTTAAGATAAATATTCGTCCCAAAATCCTTGCTGTAAACGAAATTATCCTCGGTTTCGGCGTTTTCCTTGTAGTCAATCATTTGCATCGCCAATGCATCCAGCTCGTCGGCCTTTGCAATAATAAACGCCTCCGGGAAGCTCGGCAGTTTCGGGCAGCCATACTCGAGGCAACCGTGGTGGCTTATTAGGATGTGGAGCAGCTTGTCCTTAAGTATTTCCGGGATTTCCCCGCCATCCAGTTTATGGGAGAGCATTTGGACCCCAAGCGTTATGTGCCCCAGCAGATTCCCCCTATCGGTGACCTTTATCAGGGAGGTTGTTTCAAACTCCTCGATTTTTCCGATGTCGTGGAGTACCGCTCCCGCCACAAGGAGATCCCTGTCCAACTTATGATATTTCGCGAGGTCTGTGCAGATATTTACAACGCTGAGCGTGTGCTCGAGCAGCCCTGAAACCCAGCCGTGGTGTTTGTACATCGCGCCGGGGCTGCTCTTGAACCGCCCTACAAAATCGTCATCATCAAAAAAGGAGCCAAGCACCTTTTTGAGGCCTGCATTTTCAACGGAATCAATGTGCTTCTTCAGCTCAGCAAACATCTCTTCGGCATCCTTCCCGCTCGCCCTCACAAAATCGCTTAATTCATATTCTTCCGGCTTCAGCAGCTTTATCCCGCCCTCGTTTACGCTAAGCTCGAGCTTCCCGTTGTATTCGTTTACCGCGCCCTCGACATAAACCACGGAGTCGTTTTTTATGAGGTTATAGAGCTCCTCGACTTTCGCCTTATCCTCCCCGCCCCAGTACTTGAGCATCATGTCCCCGAGCGAATCCTGCACTTTAAGGCTGAAATAATAAGTTCCGCGCTTAGTCTCCTGCACCGGCTTCTTGAACCTGACCGCAAACAGGTCCTTTACCTGCTCATTGGCCTTCAGCTCGTTCAGGGTCTTTTGTTTCTTGTACAAGTTTTCACCATTAATAATGGGCACCTAAACACCTTTAATATGGGCCCCGGCATATTTCCTAACAGCTGTACAAATTCCTTTCCGCCGGAATTCAATGCCCTCCGAGCGGAGCAAGGCGGAGGAGGCGGAACACGGAACCCTTATAAATAAGTTCAACTAAGTTTATATTAGGCGGTATTATATGGGCAAGACAGTCACCATGAACATAAAGGTAAGCGATTACACAAGCAGGGTTTTGGGGGTTGTGAAGGAGAAATACGGCCTCAGGGACAAGGGCCAGGCGCTGGACAGGTTCGCGGACATGCACGGCGAGGAATTTGTCGAGCGTGAGGTGAAGGACTCATACCTCAAAAAACTGCTGAAAATAGAGGAAGAACACCATAAAAAGCACCCCGACCGAAGGATGTCCCTGAAGGAACTGGACAAACTGTGCGGGAAGTGAGCTTTTGCCCCTTGAGTTTGATTTTTCGGATAAGCTCAGGAAAATAATGGATGCCCTCCGCAGGAAAGACCCGAAAAAAGCAGAGATAATCCGCCGCAAGGCAAGGGAGATAGTGAGTTGCGACGAATTGTCAATAGCGCGCTACAAAAATCTCCGCCATGGCCTGAAAGGCAGGAAACGTGTGCACATAGGCAAGAGTTTTGTCCTCACATTCAAATACGACCAAGCCCGGAATTTCATCCTTTTTTTGGATTTTGACCACCACGACAATATCTATAAGAAGAAGTAACCTCTCCCGCTCCGTGCAGAAAATCCGGATAAAACCACAAAGCAGCGGGGTTTCCTGAAGCGAGTATTTGCGAAGGTTGCAGATTGCAGCAACAGGTATTTATAACAGAATAGGGTTACTTTCTACATGTTTGACGGTCCGTTAACAGATTACGATAAGTCTATCCAAAAGGCAATGCGGAAACAAGACAAGGACTTCAAAAAGAGCCTTTCCCTCTTCGACCAACTTCCTCCAAGAAAGAAGAAAAAGCTCAAAAAGAGGAAAAAGAGCAGCAAGAAAAAAACATCTTCTTGGGGACGCCCCGCCCAAAACTATCATAGAGTCCCTGTTGGAATTCCGCCGGAATTTGTGATTTTGGCAATCGTGGCATTAGGGGTTATCGCACTGTGGGTCTTTGTAATCAACCCCGCGATTATTTGGGTTCAGGAAAATTGGTTGTTTGTTTCATTGGCAATCGTGGTCGTTGTAATCCTGGTTGGGGCAGCCTTGTTTTTATGGTTTAAACGAAAGCAGGCAATCGTGGCAGAAATGTCTGAAAAAGGGCTTGTGAAATACAAAAACGCAGAAGGAAAGGAGGTCTGGGGCACATCGGAAGAGGCTAAGAAAGCCACTTTGCTTGGGCAGGTGATTCAACGTATTGAAGAATTCGAGCCCTCGCAAAAATACAGGAACGAGTTTCCTTACCACACCGAACTCCAAGGCTGGCTCAAAAGTGCTTTTCTCAACTCAAAGATTGAGTTAAGGACAGGCTCCACACGCCCTGACATTGTAATAGAGGATGTTGCAATCGAGGTAAAGGGTCCCACAGGCCATACTGAACTGAAAACCGTTGCCGACAAGGCGATGCGATACAGTAAGCATTTTGAGAATCTGGTTGTGGTCTTGTTTGAGGTAACTGCCAACAAGAGGCTGCTTGAGGAATGGAAGGAAGGCATGGAGAAGACCTTCCCTAATGTGAAGGTTATTGAGAAGTGAGCACAACCACCAGCGCATTGTGCGCCGCGTGCCCGGTAGCCGCACTAAGCAGGCTTCGTGTATAGAGATATATTGCCGCATAAACCAGCCCGTGAAAAAATGCGTATCTCCTAAAGTCGTGCAATGCGCAAAAAAGTATTGCCTGTAAAACCCCCATTCCCGCTATAACTTTCCAATCAAACCCGTTAAATTTGCCTGTCCATGCTTTCCGCTCCCCACACATTAAATTTCTCGCCGCGAAGGTTGCAAACCCGATTAGCAATCCCCTGTATGTGAATTCCTCCAGGAAAGGGGCCAATAATACCGTCAATGCGGCCCGGCACCAATCCGGGGGTTGCCCCGCTGCAAGTCCCCCCCAGGCGGTCCAGGAAAGAAGTGCGAGGTCCAAAATAAACACGGCTGCGAGGGGAACCACCAAACCGTTTTTCAGCCCCCCCAACGGAAATCAAAGAATGAAAGCAATTCTTTGCAATCCCCAAGATTTTTGAAGCCTATTTTAGTCAGGATGCCCCGGAATAGCTTGTCTTTTGCGATAACCTTCGCGAGCCTTTTTTTTGATAGGTATCCTGCTGCCACGATAAGCAGCAAAATTGCACTAATTGCTATCCGATATATGCAGTCCATATTGAGTTTTCCCGCAAACCCCTTTTTACACCTTCCCTTAACCCCCCAAACCCCCCCCTTAACTAACCAACCGCCCATAACAACCCCATGAACCTAACCGGATTCCTAATCCCAATCCTGACCTTCCCCGGCGTAATTGTCCACGAGTTTGCCCACAAAATCTTCTGCAACCTTACGAATGTAAAGGTAAAAGAGGTCAAGTATTTCAGGTTAGGCAACCCTGCAGGATACGTTATCCATGAAGCCCCTTCAACCTTCGGCCAAACCTTCATGATTACAGTCGGCCCCTTAATTGTGAACACAGTTTTCGCGCTGATAGCCCTATTCTTGAGCCGCATGATGATAGATATGGGCTTTGTCTTCGCAATTCTCCTCTGGCTCGGCGTTTCAATAGCAATGCACGCCTTCCCAAGCACCGGGGATGCGAAATCACTCTGGTCTGAATCAAAACGTCACTTAAAAAACAATCTCCTCGCGCTTATAGGATTCCCAATAGCGGCAATAATCTGGGTAGCCTCAATCCTAAGAATAGTCTGGTTTGACCTGATATATGCATCATTCTTAGTGGTGGTTGTCAACAGCTTTTTCGTGGTTTAGGGTTTAACGCTTTCCCCGCTTTCCGAACCGCGCATCCATCGGCCTGTAGCCAATGGGAGCCTGTTTTCGGGAGGCATGCTCCTCCCCGGGCACTCTTTCAATCCTGTAATCAACCACCCCGCTAACCCTCTTCCCGCCTGCGGTTATCTTAACGCCTGTTCTCGGCCTTAGCCGAGAAACAAGCGAATAGGCTTTCTCACTAAGCTTCGCCTTAATGCCCACACAACCCCGCTTCAGTGCCTCCCCCTCCAGCCTATACCATAATTTGTTCGAAAGCGGCACCTCCTCCCCTGTCTTGGAAACCCGCAGGCCCGGCTTGACAAAAATCCTGTCGAGAAAAAGCCATTTCTCCCCGCCCTTCTCAAAGCCCCTGAACTTGGTAAACCCTATCACATCCCGGTTCCTCACCGCAAGAAGCAAATCCCCTTTCCTTTCGGGAATTTCCTTGCCGACAAACTCGTGCATGAACCTCTCCTCTGCCTCCGGCAGCTCCCCCACACCTATAAGCCCGAGCAGTTCCTCTCTTTTCATCCCTTCGGATATTTCCGAAAACAGCACATATCTAACCTTTTTCCCATCATCTTCAGTCATTTTTCTCCCTGTGCCTTTCCTTTATCAGCCGCTCTGCGCTCTCGACCCTCGCAACCTTCTCCATGATTTTACCGGGAATCTTCCTCCCCCTTGCCATGCACTCGTCAAACACCCTCCTCTCTTCAGGGGGCAATGCATCGACCCTCTTCATGTCAAAAACAACAACCTTCTCGTGCTCCGGCCTCGCAAGCCTCGCCTTCCCGATGTGCCCGCGCTCCTGTTCCCTGTTTCCGAATATCGTGTTCCCCTTCCTTTGCGTATATTTTTTTCCCGCCATAAAAAACATTCCCCCGGAATAATTTAGCATTCTCCCCGCACAACCTAAAGTCTCTTCCTGTGCTTTACCTTGTTAATGAGGGACTTTACAACAGGGGTTGCCTTTCCCATAGGAATCTTCCCCTCAAGGAAAGGCATAATCGCCTTAACCTGGTGCTCCGCCAAGCCGGAAAGGTCATACTCCCCCTGCCCCGCCTTCCCCGCCCTTTTGCGCGGTTCGCGGGAAACCTTGGCTTTTTTTCCTGCCGAGGTTTCTGCCAAGGCCTTCGCAAGGAGCCCTTGCTCGGCAGCTCCCGCCTCCTCGATGGGGCGCTCCCCAAGCGCAAATGGCAGGGCTCTCTCCCTCTCTTCTTGGCTCAGCTTAGAAAAGTCAAAGTGCTTTACCTTTCCCGGCTTCATGTCCCTGTCTTTCTGCTTTTCGGTGCCTATGGACTTAACACCGCCGTAAATTTTCCTTCTCGGCATGGTAAAAACAACCCCTCATGGGAATTTAATTGTTTGCCCTGCTGACCTTATCTTGGCAAAGGCACATCGCCATACAAACCCCTCTCTCCCGGAGAATTTAACGCTTTCCCCTACTTCCCGAAATACTCTTCCTCTAACTCCTCAATTATCTTTGAGGCGGTTTCGACATTCCCCTCTTTCTGCCCAACAACCAGCATCAGGTTGTGCATCGACGCTGTCCAGTTTTTTATCGGCAGGCTCCTGCTTGCATGCACGGTGTCCAAATCCTGCACAAACACCCTGCTCTTCCCGCTTTTAAGGGGCAAGGCATTGAACACATCCATCCTTAATCTTCCTTCCGGGGTTTGCGCAGGTGAAATCCACAGCCTCAATTTAGCGAGCTCCCCAATCTCCTTAACAACCCCCCTGAACAAATCCACATCCCCTTTCTTGCGTAAATCCAAATTATCCACCAAATCAACATTCTTCCCGGCATCAAAGAACTTGGAAACAACCGTCCTTTTTCCCCTCCCAACCTCAACACTCTTCAAAAAAGGCTCCATCACAACAAGTAACTTCCTGTTTGCGTAGGCTGCGTCCATCTTCGGGCAGGAAACCTTGCTGCCCTCCTCCATAAGCCGGCCTATTATGCCCCTCACATTCCCAAAATCCGCAACATCAAAATACTCCTTCACAACAGCCCTCTTTGGTTTTGCCTCGCCCTTAAACTTAAGTTTCGCCCATCTCACAACCCCTGCAAAGCCCCTGCCTATCTCACCCCTGGCACTGAGCCACTCAATATTGTCAAAATTAATCTTTTCCCCTTTCTTCACAGGCCGTGCGTTCAAATTCCTGTAAATAACCTCTCCCTTGATTTCAGGCTTCCTGAACTTAATTCTTTTAACGCCCTTCTTTCCTGCCGAAGGCGCCCCCGCCCCGCTGCCTGTTGTTTTCGCCATGCAGAAATTAGCGCATTGGAAGAATTTAACGCTTTCCCCCTTCACCTAACAGCCTTTTCATAGAGAGTCATATCTTATTATGCCTCTTTCCGGGGGGCTTCACGGGCTTCCTGTGTTCCCCCCCTTCCCGGCACAAATAATTATTGTTTCCCCCGCAGTTAACCCTCTCCTTAACTTTTGAACAATCCCGCAAACAATATTAACCACCTCACCATAATCTACCTATGCTCACAATAAGGGACCTTGGCCTGGGATGCGCGGGTATAGCCCTCCTTATCCTGGCAATCTTCTTCATCTTTCCCCCTCCCCCAAGCTGCCCTCTCAAGACAAGCGCAACAATCCTCGAGGAGCCGCAAAACGTCTCCTTAAGATTCGACCCGACCTGCGACGGCTTCAACATCACGAACACAGCCGCCTCAACAATAGCCCTTAAAAATTTCACAATGGAACTGGAGGGCAAGCAGAGAGGGATATGCGCTGCAGCCCTTACGAAAGGCCTCACGGAAGCGGAAAAAGGCGGCTGCAAGGACATTGCCCTTTACACACTCTACACCGCGGAGATTGGGCCCTGGCGTTATGTGGATGGCAACTACACCCTTGCCACAAGCAAGGGAGACGTGAAGTTCCGCACCGAGGATGCCGCCCCGCAGGGGGAGTACGATTACGTAATTTACATCCTTATTTCAGTCTTCCTCATAGCCATGCTCCTAATCTTCACGGACAGCGCATCAAGGCGCGGGGAATAGCTGCTTCTTCCCAACACACCTGCCCTGCCCAGGTACTTCATCATCGAAGCACGAAACCGTTAATCGAAAATAGGCGCTCCGAAACCCGCGTTCGTGAAAAGCCCCCCGAAAAAAACCAATTTAACCGGCTCTTATGGAAATATAACTTTTCCCGCGGGCTCTCCGCAACCTTTAAATATGCGCAAATACATTATTCCGGCACCTTATTTAGAAGAAATACAAAAGGAGGGATTAAATGGCAAAACTTAACACCGAATACCTTAAAGAAAGCCTCGCATTCAAGAGGACTGTTATAGAGATTCTGGGAATTTTCCTTGCGTTCTCCGCAGCCTTCTACATGTACAACAGCGAGAGTACCGCATCATACGGCCTCTTCGGCGCGGCGATAGTGGTTGCCGCACTTGCAATCTTCGTTGCGATGTGGGCCACGATGAAGGAAATGCAGCTAATGAAGTAAATTATTTTGCATGGTCTCCCTGCTCACCGAGCAGGAGGCTGCCCTGTTTTTTTCGGAAAGAAATATTAACCTCTTTGCCCTATAACCCATATATGGCAAACCCGTTCAAAGACTACAAAATAGTTGTTCTCACAAAAGGGCAGAGGCTCTCAAGCAAGCTAAGCAAGGCCCAGATGGCCAAGATTGGCTTTCAGCAGGACGCAAACATAGGGGGAAATCACATCTTCGTTTTCAGGAAAGGGCTGCCGGTTGCGGACATGGGCTATATGCTGCAGGGAAAAACCCTTTACCTAGATACGTTCTCCGCAGAAAAGGCGGAATCAAAAAGATTCCTCAACCAGGCGGAGAGGAGCCTTGCCGAGGAGATGGTTGCCCACGCCGTCAAAAAACACAGCCCGCGGGAACTCCTCTGGGAAAAGCTCTCCGAAGAAGGAGGCAGGGCGTTCATTGAACGGGCAGCCGAGCGCGGAGACATAGAGCTTATGCCCGGCGGGAAGAAAGCGAACCTTCGCAAATGGGCGGAACCGCTGCTTAAGGAAAAGGTTTCCTTTATCACGAGGATAAAAAATCGCCTCCCTAAACGCAAAATGCTTAGAATCCCCGGCATAAAACGTCGCCTTTAAAAAAACGTCAAAACACAATAATGTTGGTTTCATGAAAAAATTGCTCGCAATTTTGGCTGTTTCACTTTTCCTTATGCAGGCATCGGCTTTCGCCCTCTCGGAGCAGGAAGCAAAGCAGGCCTGGTATGATTCAAAGGATGCGAGTAAGGCGGCAAACGAAACATACACAGCCGCAAAAATCGCTTACGCCGCCGACAAGAGCGAAGAAAACAAGCAGGCAAAGATAGATACAGGGAAGGCTCTTCTCAACTCTGCTTTGGGCGAGGCCGAGACCTGGCTCATATGCAAGGATTTGGAAGTCAAGAACAACCCGGAAGTTTCCCAGGAACTCAAGGACACAATCGCAGCAGACGTTGAAACAAACCTCGCAAAGATCGACGCGCTTAGGGCGGAGGTTGACGCAGCGGAAACCGAATTTGAATTAGGCGTTGTCTTCATAAAAATGGTTATCAAGTACCTTGAGCTTGTGGCAGATGTCGCGAGGAACTGGGGCTTGGCTGTTGTTGAACTCGCAAACAGCCGCCTCGACACCGCAGATACCTATGAACAGCAGCTGAGGGACGCGGCGGAAACAATCTCCGGCAACGATGAGATTATGGCTGCGCTGGATGGCGCAAAGGCAGATTTGGGCGAGGCGAGGTCGAACGTGGAAAAGGCAGAAGCCTCCTACAGAGAGGTTGTTATTGGCGGGACCCCCCTCATCAAGTTTTCCGAGGGGAACAATTACATAAGGGCGGCAAGGTCAAACCTTCTAAGCGCGCAGGCAGGCCTCTCAACGGCATTTATGCTTATTTCACAAAGTGGTTGACATGAAAAAATATGTTTTAATCCTGGCAGTGCTTCTCCTTTTCGGCCTGGCGCTAAGCGGCTGCGCGAAGAAAGCCACTAGCACAGGCGAAACTGATGCTGCCGATACTGAAGACACTGCCGGCGGCGAGCCGGAAGATACCGCCGATACAACCGGCACCACAGGCACTGAAGACACAACCGACACGTTAGGGGGCGATGAAGGCACCGAGGTAGGGATGGCAAACCCGGCCTCTGTTTACTGCGACGAACTCGGATTTGAGCTTGAGATGAGAGAAGAAGCCGAAGGAACAGCAGGCTATTGTAAATTCCCGGACGGAAGCGAGTGCGAGGAATGGGCCTATTACAGGGGAGAGTGTTCCCCCGGGGATAGCCTTGCGGGCAGGGGCGAAGAGCCGGCCGAAACCCCGAACCTTTCAATTACCCAATCCGATTTGGACAAGCTCAAGTCGGATATAGAAGGCCTTGAGGCGGAAGACCTCGGCGGCCTTTCAGAGTAAGCAATCCGAGGCGCATTAAGCGGGCAATCCCGCGCCAAGGCGGCAACCAACTATTTTTTCCGCAATTGCCTTTCGCGCTCAATCTTTCTTGCCTGCTGCACCAAGCCGTAAACAACCCCGCGCATCTGCTCCCTTGTGAGCTGCATCTCCTCTGATTCAAGAAACCCGGGGTTTCTTTGGGAGAGGATATAATCCAATTCCGCAGGCGTAATGCCAAACTCATCCGCATACTCACCAATAATCTCCCTGTCCCGCTCCCTGCCTTCTTTAAACTTTAGCCCCTTCTTTTCAATTTCGGTAAATGCCCTTATTTTTTTCCTTACGTCAAGCCCTCTCTTCACCCTGTTAAGCCCGCCAATAAAGCCGTCTTTTGCCCCCCCAAAAAAGGACTTCTTTTTCCGCATCATGGAAGCATATCATACTTTCCAGAATTTAACCTTTCCCTCAACCCCCCAAGAACAATTAAATACCACTTAGCCATACTTCTTTCATGAAGATGGTTATGCAGTACAAGAAGGAGCTTGCAATCGCGTTCATCCTGCTCATCGCAGTAATGCTCCTCGCGGAACTTATCCCCGGCCCAAAGACCGCCGAACTCACGCCCGAACTTATGGCGCTAAGCTTCATCCTTCTCCTCCTCCCGTTCTTCGCTGCAATTCCCCCGGGATATCTCATAGCAAAGAAAACCAAGGAAACA
Organism: uncultured archaeon; assembly: GCA_964540145.1. GTDB lineage: Archaea > Iainarchaeota > Iainarchaeia > Iainarchaeales > CAZILS01 > CAZILS01. The sequence goes on from CAZILS010000001.1 coordinate 91,581, forward strand.
AACCCCGTGATTTTCGTCCCGGCAATAGGGGTTGCCCTCGCAACCCTGCTTATGGTCGGCATAGGCTTTGCCCAAATCTCAATCGCGCCTGATTCGGAAATTCAGAATGAGATGGACAAGGCAGCCGAACTGGGAATAGATATGTTTGCGGATATGTCGGTGCAGGACTTCCGCGCCTTCACTCTCTCATCACTTGTCCTTGGGGCATTTTTCATGGTGGTAATGAACTTCGCCCTCGGCCTCTTCGGGGGCTTCACAGGGAAAGCCATAGCAGGCATGAAAAAATAGCCGGTTATGTATAATTACTCCATAACCGTAAGCTCAAGCTTCCTCTTAACCTCATTCTGAACCAGCTTAAAATCCCGGTTATAGTGTTCTACAACATGCAGCAGCATGGGAAGCTCCCCTGCCCTTGCCATATGTTTCGGATAGATATCATAGTAAAGGCTTTTCTTCTCCCCCGGCAAAAGCGCATCAACCCTTTTCTGGTCCTCTGTCTTATAGCCCCCTTTCTCAAAGGAGAGTAGGTTCGATATGCGTATATTGACCGTTAGCATAGCTGCCTTCTCCCCCTTGTTCAGGATATCGACAACAAGCTCAACAGGCTCCCTCTCCCCAAGCCTCATCCTGAAAGGCCTGAAATGAGTCTCAATAGCAATAGTGATTATCCCCACCCCCCGTAAGTACTTTCCCTCATACAGCTTAAAAACCTAATTCAAGGCAAGGCTAAAGTTTATTAACTAGAGAGTGGTAACTTTAGTGGTGATTCTATGAAAATACGAGTCAAGGCAGGCCTCGGGAAGCTCGCAGGCGCAAGGCGAAGCCCGCCCGCAAAAGTTAAGGAAAACAAGGCGAAAATGATGGCAGCCATCAAGAAAAAGAAGGGCGGCCTGAAAAGGTACATGGAACTTAGGGAAAGCGGCAAATCCGCGGATGATGCCCTAAAACAGGCCTATGCTGAAAGAAATTCCCTTTAGCCGGCACAAGGGCACTTCCCCCCAAAACCCTTAAATATATCCTTGCAACACTATTTTAGCTAAGGAAAAACATTTTTGGTGAGTATTTGCCGACCAACCTCCGCAAAACCCTGATACGCAAGTACAAGGAAGGAAGCATCCCAACCCAGTTCGAGGACATAATCAATCTTGCGGACCGCGAGCAGCCCGATGTCCTTGCGGCAATCGATTACGTCGAGAAGGCAATTTCCAACAGGGGCATGCCCAGGCAGAGGATGAACCTGCAGAAGATGCTCCTCGGCCTAAGGAACGACCTTCAAACAAGACCGCCCGGCAGGAGGCCCGAGAAATCAAGAAGCGCATTCCGGCGAAGAAAGTCAAGGGGAGAATTGCCAAATAATCCAAAAAGGAGGAAACTGTTGTGAGCAAGGAATTCCCGGAAGCCGAGCTGATAAGAAACACCTACACAATCCGCGCGATGGACCTCCCCCCCAACGTGAAGCTGACAAAAAGGTCAATGCTCCGCTGGTTCGCGCTATCCTGCGGTTTGATAACCGAAAAGGAATCCCGTTCGACAATCCTCGATGTCCTAGATGCCCTTCTCTACTTCCACATGAAAAAATCATACCTGCCCACAACTAACGACATAAGGCAACACATGAAGGAACAGGGCATTGATATTTCCGAAAAGCTTTTGAGATACCACCTCAAGCGCCTTATGGATATGGGCCTTATCCGAAGGAAGAAACTCAAGTACTTTTTCAACGCAGCCCCGAACTCCGACCCTTCGGACCTCAAGGCAGGCTATTCCCACCATGTAACAAGGAAAGTGAATAACGCCCTTGCCGAAAACGAAAAAACACTGGAAAAACTCTCCTCCTTCTACAGGTGATTCCCCTGCCGGCAATCATAGTTTCAAAAGAGGACAAAGCAGGCATGAACATAGCCTCATTCCTCACGGAAGGAAATGGTTTCAGGGAAACCGATAAAGAGTTTAAAGGAAACAAAATCCTTTCAAACAAAGGCTTTGATTTGGTTTTCATAGATGATTACCAGCTCTATGCTGACTATCTTTCGGAATTAGAAACAGATTTCCTCATCTTTGCATCCAAGCACAAATCCGAAAGCAGGAAGCCAACCCTCACTGTCCACAGCTTAGGAAACTGGGGCAAAGCAGATTTTGGCGGAAAAGATAAAACACTTGTGCAGGCTGTGCCAAGGGCGGCAGCCAACTATTTACGTGAATTACAGGCGCAAAAAGAAAAGCTAAATCTGGATTACGAGGTTGCCCTGGAATGCACCCACCACGGCCCTTACTTAGAAAAGCCGGCTGTCTTCATAGAACTCGGAAGCTCGGAAGAACAATGGAAAGATAAAAAAGCCGCAAAGGCAATAGCGGAAACAATCCTGTCCCAAACCCTAAAGCCAAACAGCGACACTGTCGCCATTGGTTTAGGCGGGGGCCATTACTGCCCCGAGTTCACAAAGCTAGTTTTGAGAAAACCATATTGCTTCTCCCACATCTGCCCTCTTTACGCGCTCCCCTGCCTTGACAAGCCCCTCCTTAAGCAGGCACTCGAAAAAGGTCCTGAAAAGGTAGATGAAATCGTCCTCGACTACAAAGGCCTGGGCCGCGCTCCGCAAAAACAGAAAATACTGGAATTAGCGGAAGCAACCTCGCTTCCCCTAAAAAGAGTTAGAAAAATCCTGAAAGAGTGAGTTATGTAGACATCACAATTTCCTTTGCCTTGCCCACTCAAGAGTCCTGCCCTGCAACACATACTTCTTTTTCTTAAGCTCCTTGATGTTTCCCGCCCCAACCAAAAACATCCCTGTTTTAATCTCCTTAACAATCCTCGCCAAATATTTCTTCACTTCTTCCTTGCCGCTTTTCTGCTGCGCCCTTAGCACAGGCAGCGCAATTCCGCACATGTCAGCACCTAAAACAATGCCCTTAACGCAATCCAAACCATTTCTGATGCCTCCGGAGGCGACAATTTTCCGCTTAAATCCCTTTTTCACCTCAAGGATGCTCGCCGCAGTAGGTATTCCGAACTCCCTGAACGTCTGCTCCTCTTCCCCAAGCCTCTCATACTCCACCGCAGTCCAGGATGTTCCTCCCGCGCCCTGCACGTCAATCGCCTTAATTTTTGTCCTTGTCAGCCTCTTCGCAACTTCCATGGAAATTCCCGCACCCACCTCCTTCACATAAACAGGTTTCCTCATCTTCGAGGCAATCTTCCCGATTTCCTTAACACACCCTGAAAAATCTGTTGTCCCTTCCTTCTGCACAGCCTCCTGCGCAGCGTTCAAATGGATGGCAAGGGCATCTGCCCCGACATCCTCAAGTGCAGCAGCTATCCTGTCCGCGCTGTACTCCTTCAGCTGAACAGCCCCTATGTTTCCCGCGACAAATATAGTTGGGGCAACACCCCTGACCTTATAGGTCTCATACTTTTCCGGGTCCTCAAGCATCGCCCTCTGTGACCCCAGGCCAAAACCAATCCCAAGCTCTTCGCAAACAGCGGCAATCTCCAAATTAATTTCCTTGGCTTCCTCGGTGCCCCCTGTGATAGCGCTTACCATCAATGGAACCCCGAACTCCTTCCCCATAAATTCAGTCTCTGTGTTCACATTGCACAGGTCGGCTTCAGGCAGCGCCTGGTAAACCAATTCAACATCCCTGAAAGAAACATCTTCAAGGCCTGTGCCCTTCTCCCTGAACTCGACATCCCTCTCCGCACAAACCCGGATGTGCTCCCCCTTCCTCTCCCCTGTGCCCATACCTATATTCTGGAAAAAAGGGGTTTTAAACCAATCCTGCCTTCATCTCGCCGTCAAGCTCCGCAGTTATGCCCTCGAAGACCTCCCTCATGAAGTCAAAGTATTCGTAGGAGCGCTCGCCAAGCAAACTCCTCAATTTCCAGGCATTTACCCTCATATACCACAGCAGAAACTGCTTTGAAACCCCTGTTTTTGCCTTTCCCGAAAGACCCCTGTTTTCCGCAAGGTCTCTCTCTACTGCTTCCCTCCACAGGAAAAGCATCTGTTTCCCGTATTTCCCGAGGCATCCGGGGTTAACGCCCATGATAATCTCGCTGTCCCTCAAAAAATCCTCCTCTATCGCCTTCACATATTTTTGAGAGAGGGCAATCCCGTTCCTCATGGTTTCCCTTGCCACCCTCAGCCTTATGTGCTGTTCCATATTCTTCATAACCCTGTTCCTTTGCTTCCGGGAAATAGCAGGCGCTTTCCCCAAATTAGAGGAATTTCCCCCTATCCTTTTCTTCCCGATATCCTCCAGGCCTTCCTTGGCTTTTTTCTTTGCCAGGTTGGTGAACTCCCTCGGCTGCTCGGTAACAACAAAACTTTTCGCCTTCGGCCAGCTCGCAGTGGGCTGTGCCCTTATCTTAATCCCAACAGCAGCTCTCCCATTTGGCACGTAAACACTCCCCGCAACAATTCGCAAAGATGCCCATCGGCAAATCCGCGAAGAGCAACAGAAAGCCCGACAGGTTTAAATTAGTTTCAGCTAGTTCAGCTTTCCCGCTTTCTTCAGCCTCTTGGCTTTCCGAATATCCTTTTCCAGTTCTGTGGCGCCCAGTAATTTATTCATCCCGTAATTGACAAGGAAAGCGGCCTGCCCAAATTTCTTCTTCCCAAGAAGCCTCATAATCTCCCAGTCGCACATTTCGGAATAGGCCTCAAATAAGTTCAGGTTCTCCTCTCCCTCAATATAATAGCCCCGGGGATTTGGATTATCTTCAATGTTTTTAAGTGTGGACTTTGTGCCTGCGAGCAGCCTCTTAACCACACCATCCTCAATCCCCCGGGTTTTGGCATATTCCGGCAGCAGCCTTATGAAGCCGGAATAGACCGACTTAAGGTCTGTTGGGCTGACAAGCCCATTATTACGTAATTGAATCGCAAGCCTTTTTGCGCGGTAACCGCTGTCAAATACCCCCTCCAGCATTTCCCTTTTCCCGGGGTCGGGTTTAACGTGCTCCATCACAGCCTCAAAAACAGACGCCATCCTCTTCCTTTCCGGCAAACCCCTGCTGTCCTTAATTGCCTTGTGTATGCTCGGCGGGTTCCTGATAATTCTCCTGCCGCATTCCCTGCGCATTTTCCCGCCAGACTTTTTTATTTGCTTCAGCAACTCAGCCGATAGAACCCCTGTGTATTTCCTCAAGGCCAAGCAATCACCCCAGCCTTATCTCTGTCCCAATTCCCTTGCCGCCCTTTAGCAGCCTGAATAAATTTCCCTCTTCAGCTAAATTGAAAACAACCGCGCTAACCCCCTTCAACGCAAGCAGCTTCCCTTTCATCCCCCCGGTAACATCCGTTGCGCTGCTTCCCCCAACGCCCTCCAAAACCCCGGCAAGGTTCCTGTCATTGACCTCCCCCACAAGCTCGGCCTTCTTGCTCTTCTTGGGGTCTTCGCTGAATATCCCCTCAACATCGGTCCCCAAAAAAACCTTGTTTGCCTTCAACGCCTTCGCAAGCCGGGGAACAATCGCATCCCCGCTCACAACACTTGCCCCTATCTCACTATCCAGGACCATATCCCCGTACATTATGGGAATTATCCTTGCGTCAAGTTCCAGCAGCTTTTCAACAACCGCAGTGTCAAACTCAACTATTCTCCTTTTCTCCTGCTTTATGCAGGCACTCGGCTGGACAGGGAAAGGAAGCATACCTTTCCTCTCCATCACATCAACAAAAATATTGTTCAAGCGCTCAACGCTCCTGTGGGTTCTCACAAAACCCTCTACTTCCTTTTCGCTCTTAACGCCCTCATTAATCTTATAATCCGCCACAAACTTATGCCCGAAAGGCCCTGCCCCGCAAACAATAACAAGCTTGAAATCCTTCACAGCCCTTGCCTTCTCAATTTCCTGAACAATCCGCCTAATCACATCCTCCCTGGCCTTTGGAATGCCCTTATCCTTCTCGGTCGCAACACTCCCGCCTATTTTGAGGATATACAGTTCCATCAGCCTTTCACCACAGTTCCAGAATCGGCATCTACCTTAACCTTTTCCCCTGTCTTCAGCTTTGAGATATCTATATTATCCACGCAAGGTATTTCCGAAATAATCGCCCCAACCGCCACAATCGTCTCGCAATCCCGGTTTATGATTGCGGCAGGGGCATTCCCAAGCTTCTTGAGCCGGTAAAGAGTGTAACTTCCAACAGTCGAGCCCTTGCCCTGCGGGAACACATAGACCTTCCCCTTTATGCTTTTCCCTTCCAAATCATGGCCTTTCTCAACAACCTTGCCTGTTTCAGGGTCAACCCCGCCGTAAAAGGAAATCCCCATCTCGCTCTTTATCACTTCCCCTTCGGCACTGCCCTTCGCAATTTTCCTCCCCTTCATCTCCCCACTCACTTTACCGCCTCCTCAATACACTCCTCCATAGGGCAGACCTTAACCTTGAAATCATTCTTCCCCCTTCCATAATAACATGCTTTCGCGCTGTCGGTTGCCAACCCCTTAAACCTTCCCTTCAACGGGGCAACAACCATGCAGGTATCGCAGGCAAACTTGGCCCCTGAATCCTCAATCGCCTTTGTATATCCCATAATATCGGCAGTCTTCTTTATCGGCCTTGCGACAGTTATCCATGTCTCTCTCTTAACCTTCTTTCCCTTGAGAAGCCCGGCAACCTTCGCAACCTCTTTCAAGGAGCAGTGCGGGCATCCGATAGAAACAAAATCAATCTCAAAGCCCTTGTCGACCATCTCCTCCCTTGCCTTCGTTATTTCTTCCGCACTCACAGAAACCTTTTCCTTAGGAACAGAAGTCTTTCCGGGAGTTATGCCTTCCATATGGAACATTGCCGTCCCCCCATAGGTTGCGATACTTGCACATAAACTCTTCAACTGCTCAACACTCGCCTTCTCTATACCTTTAATCAAAGGAATCCTGTTCTTTATCCTTGTGCCAAGGACCTTTCCCAAAGCACCGAAATCAGGAACTTCCTTCAGGTCCCCCTCCACATCAACCAAAACCTGCGCTTCCCTATTCTCATCCAAATGCATCCCAAATTCAGGCGTTTTCCCGGTCAATGCCGATGCAAGTGCCGAGGGCCCCCCCTCCCTATTGGTCTTTATCCCCAAAACAGAATTTCCAAAGCAGACAGCGGAGCTCTCGCTCCACGCCACATGCTCCCCGAAATGCGGCAAATTCCCTATGAAATAAGGTGTACAAGTACAAGTGGTAATTATCCCCATCTTAGCAAACGCATCTATTACATCCTTTTGTTTTTTTGCAAACTCCTCGCTTATTCCAAGCTCTTTCCAGTTTTCCAAATCCATTCCCGCGGGATTCAGGGTGGTAAGAACCCTCGCTTTCCCGTCCTTCGCAAGCTCCGCCAAATAATCAAGGCCTGCATCCCCAAGGTTCGCATAGCTCACCCCCGCAACCTGCACGCTCGTGACATCTATCAACCTTTCCGCGCCATATATCTCACCGAGCGCAACCAAAATCTCCATGCTCTTCCTTATAGCATTCCCGTGCTTCCCCTCAAGCATCTCCTGCTCTTCCTTGGTCAGTTTCATTTTCAGGCCCTCCTTTGTATTCTTCCAATTTTCCTAAGGTCCCTTTTTCCCGCCTTAATGACAGGAACTTTCTCCCTCTTCGCAGCCTTGATTTGCTCCTTTGACATGTAGCCCCATGGCACAAGGACACCTTTCACGCCAAGTTTCCGCACATCCCTTACCTACCCAAGGGAATCTTCGACAAGCACAATTTTCCTTAGGTCAACCCCTGTCTTTTTTGATATCTCCCGGAGATGCACCTTCTTGTCCATGGAAAGCTCCCTTGCATATATGTTCTCCCCGGGAATAATTATGCCATAACTCCTTAATAATTCCTTAACAGAGGCCTTGTCTTTGGTCGTGGAGATAAAAACATCGTTCTTACGCTGGAGACTCCTTATGAAATCAACAACCCTCGGAAAGCTTTTCTGCAGCTTTTTCCACTCCCTCGACCAGTTCTCCTGCATCTCCTTCCTGTGTGCGTAAAACCTTTCTTCAAACTCCGCGGTCTTGGCTGTATCCTTGTTATATTCCGCCTCAATCTCCTTTTGGACCGCCCCTGAAAAGTCAATTTTCGGGTTTTCCTGCATTAGCCTCAGCACGGTATAGAAATGCTTTGCCTTTGTGACAAAGGGCCTCGCCTCCCTGAACTTATTCTCGTTGAGGCTGTTCCTCCCGACAACGCCTCCCATATCCCCAAATGCCTTAACCGCCTGCACAAAGCATTCCTTTACACTGTCGCCTATAACCCCGTCAAAATCAACTGCGACAACGCCTTTTTTAGGAGGAATTTTATTCACCCTTCCAGAAATTCCTCAAGCCTAACTGCAGGAAACTCGGCTTTCCCAAACCCCTTTCCCTCGGTTTTCAAAGGAGCTGTCAAATCAAACCCGCACTTGGTCGTAAAACTTGTTTCAGGGTCTGCACTTGGGTCAAGGCTAGAGCCCTTCTCTTTATCCTTCATAACAAAGCCCCTGTCCGCCTGGAACCTTGTTGCCATCGCCCACTCAACCTCAAGGGGATTATAGATATTGATGTCTTTGTCAACAATGAAAACATGCTTGCACGACTTATGGCCGGCAAACGCACCCTCAACCGCCTTCATCCCATCCCCATCATCCTTCTTGTCAATCTGAACAATCGCATGCAGCCATGAGCATCCCCCCGGGCTGATATTGACATCGAGGCAATTAACTCCCCGCTTGTTAACTTCCCTCAAAATTGTGGGTTCCCTCGGCATACCCATCAGTATCTTGTGTTCCAAATCCCCGGGCAAAAGCGCCTGCCAAATCGCATCCTTCCTGTGCGTTATCTTGTTCACAGTTAGCACTGGCTCCTGCCTCACCCTGTCATATGTTTCCGTCAAATCCACGAAAGGGCCTTCCTCAGCCCGTTCCTCAAGCTTTATAGTTCCCTCAAGAACAAACTCGGCATCCGCAGGAACAAGGATATCGCAGGTCTTTGCCTTCACAACCCTCAATGGCTCCAAAGTATTCGCAATCCCCAACTCGTCCTTCCCCCTCTCAACAGAAATCGCTGCGGCAAGAAGAACATTTGCCCCATTCCCAACCGCAACCGCAACCTCAATCTCCCTGTTCTCCTTCAATGACAAATCAAAATGCCTGTCCTTGACAACCCTCACAGAGAACTTATCCTTGCCTATCTGCATGCACCTGTGGAAATCAATGTTCCTCCCATACTTCGGGTCATTAATAGCACACACGCTGCTGCTTATGTAATTCCCCCCGTCTTTCTCGCAATGGAATAGAATAGGCAGCTTATCCAAATCAACTTCATTCATCTCAACTTCCTGGCACGGAGCTTCCTTAACCAGCTCAGGCTCGCTTGGATTCTCAATGGCATTAGTAAGTTTAGGAATAAGCTCACTCGCTTTACAGCCCAAATAACTGCCAATACTGCCCTTCGCACCGAAAATATTTCCCACAACCCTGAATTCGCTTTCCTTAACTTTCTCAAACACCGCGGCCCTGCCGTCCAACGCCTTCAAAACCCCGCTAACCTCCAGCCTCTTGGAAATAGGCTTTTTAACAAACTCAATTTTCCCGCTTTTCTCAAGCTTCCCAATATAGCCCCTGAAACTCATCCATTCCACCTCCTGTACTTATTGTTCGAAATGCTAAATAAATCTAATGCCTTCCCAACCATAAATGCGGTCAAATCCTTTATTTCCTTGGGCTTGTGGTAGAATCCCGGGGAAAGCGGCATAACAATGCCCCCGGCCAATGAAATCTTATGGAGGTTCTCCAGGGCAGGCGCGCTAAGCGGGGTTTCCCTAATCCCAACAACAAGTTTCCTCCCGGTTTTAAGGGCATTATCCGCGGCTCTCGCAATCAAGTTCCCGCAATGGGCATTCGCAATCTCCGAAACTGTTTTCACAGTTGCGGGCATCACTATCATCCCATCAACCAAAAAACTCGAGCTTGAGATAGCCGCTCCCATCTCCCTATCCCCGTAAACCTTCGAGGCGAGTTTCTTCACCTCACCAACTTTATAATCAGTCTCTTCCTCAACCAGCTTTTCAGCCCAATCGCTAATAACAAGATGTGTTTCAACCTTCGCTTCCCGCAAGGCCTTCAGAAGCTCAACACCATACTGAACTCCGGAGGCGCCGCATATCCCCACAACCAGCCTCATTTTGCCCCAACCACAGTCCTTACAGCCTGATAGCCTCTTTCCTCAAATGCCTTCGCGACCTTTTCCTGCACTTCGGGGCTAAGGGTCAGGGCAATCATGCTCCCCCCTCTCCCTGTGCCGGTCATCTTCGCCCCGCTCGCTCCGTTTTCCTTCGCAATCTTAATCATGTCCTCCAGCTTCTCATGGGAAACACCTATCTCCCTTAACAAAGTATGAGCCTCGTCCATCTGCTCCGCAAGCTTCTCCATATCATACTTCTCCAAGGTTTCCCTCGCCTCCTTAACAAGCTCGGCAGCCCTCTCAAATACAGGCTCGTACTTTTCAGGGTTGCTTTCCCTCGCCTTCCTCACATCCGCAACAACTTCCGCAGTATCGGCAGCTATCCCTGTATTGCCTATAACAACCCTTATCGGTTCCCTGACCTCGATTGCATCAAAGGTCGGGGGATTCCCCTTCACAAACCAGGTCAACCCGCCAAAAGTAGAGGCTGTGTTGTCGACACCACTTGGCGTTCCATGGTATCCTTTCTCACCCTCAAACGCAATTTCGTTTATCCTCTCATTAGCCAGGCCCATATCAAACTCGTCGCTGATAGCCCTCGCAACCGCAACGCAGCTTGCGGCACTCGCACCGCTCCCGCTCATCGCAATCAAATCTCCCCCCAACTCAATTCTCAAGGGAGTTTCCTCAATATCAATTTTCATCTCCCTGAAAATCCTTTTCAAGGAGTCCTGCTGCTGGCCCTCTTTCTTCTCTTTGTAGCCTGGGGTGCAGGGCCTGCCATCAATGACCTCAAACTTCCCGGCCTTTTCAACCTTCGCGGTTGTCCTTGCCCCCACAGCGGAAACTATCGCGGGAACCCCATAAACAACAAAATGCTCGTTGAAAAGTATCGCCTTGCCAAATCCGCTTCCTTCCCCCAACTCAAACCACCCTGAACTTATACCCATAAGCTATAGGCCCCTCGCAGTCTGTATCTGAAATCTTCCTGAAAACTTTCTCCACTTTGGCGCCTATTTTCACCTTTTCCCCGCTGCTGTCAACAATCTGCGTAAGAAGCCTCGCTTTGTTCTCAAGCTCAACTATCGCAATGAAATAAGGGGTCTCATACTCAAAACCGACAGGCCCTGAAAACACCTCTGTCCAGCTCACTATCTTTCCCTGCCTCGGCATGCCCGCAGGAACAAGTTTTCCTTTCCTCCTGCAGTTTGGGCAAATCGGCCTTGCGGGAAAGAAATTCGTTCCGCATGTTTCGCAGCGGTTCCCCTCAAGCGAGTACCTCTCGGGAAACTTCCTCCATATCAGCGGCAAACTCCCGTTCATTTCTTTCCCTCCAATTCCCTGAAAATATGCACAACTGCGGTTGCTCCGCTCCCCCCAACGTTATGGGTAAGGCCTGTCTTTGCGCCCTTAACCTGCCTTTTCTCCGCTTCCCCATTCAGCTGCAGAACCGCCTCAACAGCCTGCGCTATCCCTGTTGCGCCGACAGGATGGCCCTTTCCCTTCAAACCTCCGGAAGGGTTAACCGGGATTTCCCCGCCCATTGCCGTCTTGCCCTGCTCGGTTGCCTTGCCTCCTTCCCCCTTCCCGAAGAAGCCCAAACCCTCTATCGCCATTATCTCCGCGATGGTGAAACAGTCATGCACCTCCGCAAAGTCAATATCCTTCTCCGAAACCCCTGCCTGTTTATACGCATCCCTGGCGGCAACCCCTGTCGCCATCATCTCTGTCAGGGATTTCCTGCCTGCAAGCGCAAGCGTATCGCTTGCCTGGGCGCTTGCCGCAATCTCAACAGGCTTTTCGCAAATGCCCCTTGCCTTATCGCTCGCGCATAAAATCACGGCAGCAGCCCCGTCTGTTATCGGCGAGCAGTCAAGCAGCTTAAGGGGGGATGCGATATACCCCGAGTCCATCACAGTCTCGACATCAATCTCCCTCTTAAACTGCGCATTCGGGTTGTTCACCGCATTTTTATGGTTCTTCACAGCGCACATAGCCAACTGCTCCTCGGTTGTCCCATATTCCTTCATATGCGCCCTTGCAAGCAAAGCATATAATGCGGGGAAAGTCGCCCCAAAGAACAACTCTGTCTCCTGGTCTCCCGCACCTCCCAAAGCAACAGCGGCATCCTCAGTGCTTACCTCTGTCATCTTTTCAACACCGCCAACCGCAACAACATCATATTGCCCGGATGCAACAGCCATGTACGCATTCCTAAGCGCAACCCCCCCGGAGGCACACGCAGCCTCCAGCCTTGTGCTTGCGACAGGGTTCAACCCAAGCTGGTCTGCTATCAAAGCCCCAATATGCTCCTGCCCGATAAACCTTCCGGAAGCCATGCTCCCCCCGTAAACAGCCTCGATGTCCTTGCCCTCAACTCCCGAGTCCTTGATGGCTTTAATCCCGGCTTCCGCTATAAGCTCCCTGAAACTCCTGTTCCAGTGCTCCCCGAACTTCGTAAGCCCGGAACCGATTATTGAAACGCTTCTCACGGCAACACCTCACAAGCTTTTCAGCTTCCTCCTGTGCTTTACATACTCCCCATAGGAAATATATTCCTTGTCTTCAATCGCCTTGAGCAAAGGAACTCTTGCCCTTTTCTTCTCAATGTTCTTCGTAACCGTCAAATCAAACGAGTCGCTTCCGGCACCGCTCCCATAGCTTGTGACCAAAATCCTGTCGCCTTCCCCGGTCTTATCCAAGACACTAACCAAACCAACCATGGAACTCCCCGAGTAAGTGTTCCCTATGTGGGGGGTTATCAGGCCCTGCTCAAACTTCTCCCTCCCAAAGCCGAGCATTTTCGAAACCCTTGTAGGGAACTTCCCGTTAGGCTGGTGGAACACAGCAAAATCATAGTCCTTTGGCGTTGTCTTCATCCTCTTCATCATCCCTTCGGTTGCGTTCATCACATGCCTGAAATATGCAGGCTCGCCGCTGAACCTTCCCGCATGCCGCGGGAACTCAGCATGCTGCCTCCTCCAGAAGTCGGGCGTATCCGATGTGTAGGAGTAGGTTCCATTGAACTCCGCGATAACCTCGTCTTTCTTTGAGCCTATAATGAAGGCAGCGCCCCCGCTCCCGGCTGTAAACTCAAGCGCATCCCCGGGCCTTCCCTGCGCAGTATCTGCCCCCACCGCCAAACCATATTCAACCATCTCGCTTTTCACCAAGCCCATGCACATCTGTATTCCCGCGGTTCCGGCCTTGCACGCAAACTCCAAATCCGCGGCCATAATTTCCGGGCCCGCGGTAATCGCATCGGCAACTATTGAAGCTGTGGGCTTAACCGCATAGGGGTGGCTCTCACTTCCCACATAAACCGCGCCAATCTTCCGGGCGTCAATTCCCGCAACTTGGAGAGCATTCCTCGCAGCCTCAACCGAAATAGTGCAGCTGTCCTCATCTAATTTCCCAACAGCCTTCTCCTTAACGCCAAGGCCCTTACTTATCCTCGCGCCGTCCTTGCCCCAGACCTTGGCAATCTCCTCAACCTTAATCCTCATCTTTGGAACGTACGCGCCATAACCCACAATTCCTGCCATCATTCCACTTCCTCAAGGAGCTCCTTTGCCCTCGCCGCACTGATATTCCCTTCTTTAACCATCTTATCTGCGACAATATCTATATATTTCCCTTCACAGCCCCCGATAACCGCAATATTCCTCGCATGCAGCCTCATATGCCCCTTCTGTATCCCCTCGGTCGCAAGCGCCCTCATCGCCGCAAAATTCTGCGCCAAGCCAACAGCCCCCAGAACCTCGGCAAACTCCTTCGCATTTTCAACACCTAAAATCTTGAAAGCAACAAGCGCAATCGGATGCGTCCTTGTTGCGCCCCCCACTGTCGCAACTGCCATCGGCATCTCAAGCTCCCCAACCAAATTACCTTCCTTATCTTTTGAATACCTTGTCAAAGGCCTGTACTTCCCGTCCATTCCCGCGAAGGTATGCGCTCCGGCTTCAACAGCCCTCCAGTCATTTATGGTTGCAAGCAAAACCGCATCAATACCGTTCATTATCCCCTTGTTGTGGGTTGCCGCCCTGAATATGTCTGCAGCAGCGAAGGCATAGGCCTCCAGAATTTTCCCAATAACCTCTTCCCCCAACAAATCTTTTTTCCAAACAGCCCTTGCCTTCACAGTGCGGTGCACGGCAAGATTGGAGATAATCCTCATCCTCGCCTCCCCCCCTGTAAGCCCCTCTATTTTCGGGGAGATGTGCTCGCACATTGTGTTCACCGCATTAGCCCCCATCGCATCTTTCACATCAACCAGCAAATGCAAAACCATGAACCTATTGCCCTCAAATTCGGCCTCCCTAACCTCAATATCCCTTGCCCCCCCGCCAAACTTAACGAGCATCGAGTCCCTCGAATTGGCAGATTCCAAAAGTTCCTTCTTGCCCTTTTCGATAGCTTCCTTTGCTTTTTGAAAGTCCTTGATATTAACAACCTGTATCTGCCCAATCATGACAGGGTCGGTTGCCTTGCACACAAATCCGGAAGGGCGTGCGAGCTTCGCCGCATTGCTCGCAGCAGCCACAACACTCGGCTCCTCCAAAGCCATAGGTATAAGATAATCCCTACCGTTAACCTTGAAATTGGTCGCAACGCCCAGGGGCAGCTGCGTTGTTCCGATAACATTCTCAACCATCCTGTCGGCAGTCGCCTCATCCAAAGCAGCGTACTTCCTCAGCTTCTCAACATCCTCTTTCTCAAGGCCTGCGTACTCCTTAACCTTCTCCACTCTCTCCTTTACACTCATCTTGTAAAATCCTGAAATAGCCGAGTCCCTTTCCATACCGACCATAATAACCTCTCGGGGAGAGTTTTAAAAAGCCTTGCGCCAAATGCCTTAAATAAATTCGTCAATGGGCGTCATAACCTACCTGACAGCCCTTGCGGTGAAAACCGCCTTTCTCCTGTCCTTTTCCCCCTTTTTCCTGGTGAGCATGCCCTGCCCAAGGAGCTTCGCCAGGACCCTTCTCACAGTCCTCTCACTCAAGCCGCTTCTCTCGATAATCTCCTTCTGGATAAGGGGCCTTTCCGAAAGGCAGCCGAGTATGGCTCTGCCTGCCGCGGAAACCCTCCTTTTTTTCAGGGCGGTTTTAGGCCTTTCCGGAACCACAATCACAACACCCTTCCCTTTCCCCGCAACAACCTCTTTTTCAACCTCGCCTATATTCTGCCCGTCCACAATCACAACACACCCCTTCCTTGAATGTATTTCGCTTATCTTGATTTTCGCATTTTCATCCAAAACAAGCGGCCTCCTGCCGAGGCCCGCAGAGTTCAATGGAACAACCTGCATAACCTTTGCGTCCCTTGAAATTTCGGAACCGCCCGCGGAAAGGCCATGCCCCGTGCTTCCCGTCGGGGTGCAGATTATAACCCCGTCCCCGGAATCCGCCCACCCCAATTCCTTGCCAACCTCAAGCCTGTAACTTATCAGTGAGATTGGCTCCTTCGCAGCAACCAAAACCTCATTCAGCGCACTTCTCATTTTCTTCCCGTCAACATTGCAGGAAATCCTTGACCTTTTCTCCAAAGAGTACTTCCCATTAACAACACCCTTAAGCAGCCCAATTTCCGAACAGTCCATTTCCATTATGTGCCCCACCTTCCCGCAATTAATCCCGAGCAAAGGAACATCGAATTTCCCCGCGGCCTTGAGCATTGTCCCGTCCCCGCCAATAACAATAATGAAACCATATTTTTTTGCGGGCACTGCTTCGGCGTCCCCAAACCCGATCTTGGCCCTTCTTAGAACCCCCTCGCATTTTTTCTTTGTGGCTTGGGCAAGCTCATTCCTCCTGTCCCAGAATATGCCCGCGCTCTTAAGCTTTTTCATAAGTAGTATCTTGCCCATAACCCAATAAAAAAAGAGGTCATTGTGGCTGCTTTCCAAGCCAGGCAAGGATTTCCTTTGAGACCTTCTTCGCGTCGGCTATTGCCTCAACAACACTCGCAGACCCCAGCACACAATCCCCCGCAGAGAAAACACCTTCCTTCGAGGACATTCCTTTTGAATCAACCTTTATCCTGCCGTCACTTTCTCTTTCAAGGCCGGCTTTCTCCGCCAAACCATTAGGAGTCTGCCCAATCGCAACTATGGCAGAATCAAATTCAAATTCCTTCTCCTTGCCCCCCACCCCAAAAACAGCCTTAACCTTGCCGCCCCCCAAAAACCTAACAGGGGCTGCATTGAAAATAAACTCCACGCCCTCCTCCTCGGCATGCCTTATCTCTTCTCCCCGCGCCTTCATCATTTCCCTTCCTTTCCTGTACATCACTGTGACCTTGCTTCCCAGCCTCAATGCGGTCCTTGCCGCATCCATCGCAACGTTCCCCGCGCCTATAACCACAACTTTCTTTCCCAAATCAAATTCCTTTTTCCCAAGATAGTACTCGCGCAGGAAGTGGTTCGCGAGCAGCACTTTCTCGTTTTCCTCACCATCAACGCCCAATTTCCTCGGCTTTCCTGCGCCTGTCCCGATAAAAACAGCGTCATACTTCCCCACAAGCTCATCGAACCCAATATCCCTGCCAACCTCCTTCCCAAGAATAAAATTAATCCCTTCTTTCAGCCTGCCAATCTCCCTGCAAAGAACATCTTTAGGGAGCCTAAAGCAGGGTATGCCGTATTTCATTACCCCTCCCAACTCTTTCAAAGAATCGTAAACCGTAACTTCAATGCCTGCATCGGCAAGCTCCCTTGCGGCAGTAAGGCCTGCAGGCCCCGCCCCTATAACCCCGGCTGTTTTCCCGCTTTTCCTTTCGGCCTTGGCTGAAAAATCGGCATTATCCGAAACAAACCTCTCCAAAGCCCCTATCCTTATCGGTTTTCCGGCCTTTGCGAGTACACACCTTCCCTCGCATTGTGTTTCCTGCTCACAAACCCTTCCGCAAACTCCCGGAAAGCAATTTTTTTCGCCTATAATATCCATGGCCTCCTGCACCCTGCCTTCCCTCAACTCAGATATGAAACCCTTTATATCAATCCCTGCAGGGCATCCCCCGACACAGGGGGCAGTAGGGCACTGCAGGCAGCGCGAGGCCTCTTTCCCGGCCTGCTTTTCGCTAAACCCAAAGCCAACCTCCCCAAAATCCGAGGCTCTTTCCTTGGCGTCCCTTTCTTCCATCCAAGCCATACTTCCCACTTACTAATCCTTCGGCTAAGGTGTTTTTAAGGTTTAGCCAATCGCCGTTTACAATTAGGTCATTTGACGAAGATGAACAGGCTTGCCATTCCTGTAAGCGCCTGCAAAAAGCCATAAACCCCAAGCGTGACAGAAACAATCCCGCTTTTCACGCTTCCCACAAGCCCCACACCCTCATACTTTATCCTCCCCTGCCCAAGCGCCTTCCGGAAATCAGTTAAGGGGTCTTTCGAATTGGCTATCTCGGAGATGGTGCCCTCGTCCGAATAGACATTCATGGTGGGGGTTTCAAGCAGGTCTTTTGTTACGCTGCTTATCTTTCCATTCTTTGTTACAACCCCGGCCTTCAATTCATCGCCACTATAAAGCGTAATATAGAGATTTATCTTCTCATTCCCGAACAATCCCACAATAAACCCGGGAACCATGTCCACCTGCTTGTTCATCTCCGAAACAAGCAACCGATATTGCGGTTTAAGCTCCCCCCTTGAGTCAAACGCATTATCGTTAAGTTCTGAAAGTGAGTATCCCATAAAATCCGCCTTCCCCGATGCAGGGGCAGAGGCTGTTGAGGGACCGGGGGCAAAAGCCCCTGCGGCAAGCAATGTTAAAGCCAAAAACAAAATCACAACTTTTCTCATACCCATACTTACCACTTGGCTCCTTATTAATTTAACTTTGTTATGTATAAACCTTGCCTATTTCCTTGTCAACCTTTTCCAGAAACGTATCTATCATTGCGGCAGGAACCTTGCAGCCGGCAGCAATCTTATGGCCTCCACCCTCACAGCCCTCGCCCAACCCAGAACACACGCTTCCAAAAACCCCCCCTAGGTTGACGCCCTTCCTGACAAGCCCGGAAGTAGCCCTCCCGCTTACCTTAACACTCCCATCCTCGTGCCTCGCAAGCGCGATTATAGGTTTCTTGCCCTCAATAGCGCCGCTCCCATACAGCATCCCGGCAACAATCCCCACAATGGAATCCTTTATCTCATTCTCCGCATCAAAAAGATAGAAATTCTCCCTTTCTTCAACACCCTGCTCCCGCATCATCCTTATGCCTTCGCTCAGCTGCCGCCTGTGCTCAATAAGCAAAGCCATTGCCCTTGCATATTTTTCATCGCGGTCCCCCATGCAGACAGCAAGCGCAACCTCTGCCTCGCCATGCCTTCCGCAGCTGTTCAAAAGCGTTGCATATTCTTTCGCATCCCTCAGGGAAGTTTTTGGCTCTTCCTTGACCAAAGTATAAACCTCGCCAACCAGCTCCCTGATTTTCCACTCCGGGGTTCCGGCAGAATGCAGCCTCACAATAAGCGCAGTGCTCAGCTTTTTCTTCTCATCCTTTGAGAGGTCCGAGTAACTTCTCCAAATTTCCCCTTCCTTAACCTCAATCCCAAGCTCTTTGAGAAACTCAACACACCCCTCCCTGTTCGCGGTAAGCCCGGGAATAATTGGCGAGCTTGAAAACTCAAGGAACTGTATAAGGGGGCGGGTAATTCTCCCGTAAAGCCTCAAGTCAGTTTCCCTTTTCAAAACCCCTGCCTTAACCGCCTCATCCACAATCTCCTTATTTTTCCCTTTAAGTTTGCCCTCCCGAAAATCCTGCATATCCCCCACAGCCCCCACAACCGCAAGCGGGGATAAATCAACATTTTTTTCATCAATAGCTTTCGCAAAAAGATACGCCATCCCCGCCCCGCTTATCTCATCTCCTCCATCCAGCCCGAGCAGGAATGCGTTCAAATGGAACCTGTACTCCCCGCCCTTTGCCTGGTGGTGGTCCAAAACAAAGAAATTTTTCCCAAAACTTTCCTTCAGCAAAGGTATTAACCCGCTCCCGAAATCAACAAACACATAGTTTTTCCCCTTGCCTTTAATCTCCTCAATAGTCTCCGAATAAAGCTGCTTAACCCCGATGCTCCCAAAACGCTTCCCTAACCTTTCCAGGGCGGTGCATGCTATCGCCCCTGCGCTGATACCGTCGGCGTCATAGTGGTAAACAACCACAAAATCGTCGCGCTTCCGTATCTCACCAGCAGCCTCCCTTAACTTCTCATCAAGCCCCATACCTATAAACTAATTGGTAGTATTTAAACAGGTTAGGGAGCGAAGATTTCCTGTGCCAAACCGCGGGCGGGAATGCCCCGGCACGCTATCCGAAAACCCATCCGAGCAGGGAACTGAAAAACTCCCTCAAATCTAAGACAGGCGCATTCCTGCACACGCCCTCAAAACAGCCTTCCCTGCAGAACTCCTCCTTCCCGTATTTGCAGTCTGCAGAAACATAAACACTGTTCCACTCGTCTGTGCAGGCAAAGTGCGGCTCGCAGGCCTCCCGGCATACTTTCCCAGAACACCCAAGTTCGCAGAAGGTGCTTCCCCTCCCCTCCTCGAGGACAGGCCACTCGTGGCACTCATCCCGGTCATAGTTGCCGCAGCTCTGCAGGAAATTTTCCATGCACCTCGCCTCTCCCGGAAAGCAGAGGTCCTCGCAGGAAGGAACAGCCTTTTCCCCAATAACTTCCGCATCCTCGGCCTTAACAAGCACAGCCTTCACCGCATCCGCAACAACAACCCCGTTCGCCATGTCATCAAGCCTCACCTCATAAATCCCCGCTTCAAAATCATAAGTCCCAAGGAGGCTCCACACCCCTCCCTCCGCCTTCTGGTTAACCCTCGCCCTTGAAACACCCTGTTTGTTCGGGATAACATAGGTTGCATCGCTTGCCCTATTTGTGTTGGTCGTCCACCGCGAGTAAATGTCGTAGCTTCCCGCAACTTCTATCGGCAGCTTCCACACAGCATAATCCCCCTGCCAGGGCTCGCTAATCATGAAATCCTTCCCGTAAAAACTTCCCCCCGCCCTTAAGGCAGAACTCCGGAAGCCGTCCCCTTCCCAGCCGACCGAAAACCCGCCATCTGAATTGTCAACAATAATCTCGGCCTGCTCCGAAAAGACCGCGGATGCAAATCCCGTGAAAGGCCCGGTTCCATAATTAACAAAAATCGCCGCAACGCAAACAATAACAACGCCTGCGGCAATAAGATTGAAATGAGCCAAGAAAACCCCCGATAATATAAGCCCTTTGCATAATTTAAGCTTTATGGGACTTTTGGAAAGAATATTCGGCAAAAAGCAGGAAACCCCCCGGGAAGAAAAAACCTACTCAATCAAAACCCTGGAAACCGCGCTTCATTCGGCGAAAAAGGGGCTTGAGGCGGATTCTAAAAAAACGGTTTTCGGGAAGGTTGCGGAGATAAAACATGCGCTTTCCACGATAGAAAAAATCCTTGTAAGGATACAGCGCAAGGAGATAAGCACGGAAGAGGGCAACACCAAGCTAAGGAAAGTTGTGAAAACAACAAAACGCGAGTTAGTTCCCAAAATGAGAAACATGCTCTCTCAGTTAAAACCTCCGCAGACCGACAACCCCCTTGACATAAGGAATTACTCCTTCACTGCCGCAAAAACACTTGCGCAGATGCCCTCGTTCGCCAAAAGCCTCGCCTACACAGGAATCCTCTTCAAAGAGGAGATGAAGGAAATCGGGGAGCAGATGCGGGACCTGAACCGGCTGATTTCCGAAATTTCCCGGGGCAATTCCCTCGCAAGGCTTTCTGCAGCAGCCTCCGCGCAGGAGGCAATAAAGGCAGTTTCTCGGTCAGAAACCGAATTAACCTCGCTCAGGAAGGCAGTTGAAAGCAAGAAAACCCTTGCCACGGGCGCAAAGGAAAAAGAAAGGCGGCTTGCGCAAGACATAGGGGTGCTGGAGGGGTCGGCCGCGGCAAAGGAACTTTCCTCGCTTAAGGCATCGCTCAAGGAAGCGGAGAAAAAGAAAGATGGCCTGAATTCGCTCCTTGCAAACACCCTTTCGCCGATAGAAAAGCCCGCACGGAGGCTGCTAAAACTCCATGAAACAAGGGTGTGGAAAATCGAGAATAAAGACGCAGAACTCCTTGCAAAATACCTTGGCAATGGAATTTCCGCGGTAAAGGCAGACCCAAAGGGAGAATCGTTCAAACGCTCGCTCTCGGAGTTGTCCCGGGCACTCGCCGAAGGGAAAATCTCCCTAAAGGACAGGGAAAAGGACAAGCGCCTCTCTTCCCTTAAAGAACTTATGGACGGAAATTTGCACGCCGATTTCTTCTGGAAGCTGAACAAGATAGAGGCGGAGATAAACTCCGTTAACAAGAAACTATCGGAAAGCACACTTAATGCGGACATACGGAAGGCGGAAGAAGCACTCTCGAGGCAGGAATCCGAAACCCCGGCCCTGAAAAAGAACCTTGAAAAACTAAAAACAGAATTAGCCGAAAAAGAAGACGCGCTCTCAAACACAAGGGCGAAGCTTGAGGAGCTTTCATCGCTCGCGTTGGGAGAAAAGGTCAGCGTATCTCTGTGACCTTGTCGCAAAACTGGCTCACGGTCCCTATAAGGTTCTTGTACTCGTCCGCCTCGATGCTGAGGAATATCCCCTTAACATCCCACTCCCTCAGTTTTCCCGCGAGCGCATGCACAAGCTTCTCAACCGCCTCGGTGTCATTGTATATCGCAAGCGTTGAAATAGAATCAAGAACCAAAAATTTGTTTCCCTCGACCGCCTTCACGCTCTCCTCAATCGCAACCATCAGCTCGGTCAAATCCCCCGGAGACTCGACATATATGCACCTGTCCTTGTCGGGGGTCTCGCTCCCAACCATCCTGCTTATTGCGTCTATAAACTTGATTTTGCCGCAATCAATCTTTTTTTTGGACAACATATCCCTAAGGACCTCATATGGCTTGTTTATTGTTATGTAAATCCCCGGCAGGTCTTTTTTCAGGGAAAACACATCGATAAGGCCGATTTGCACAAGCGAATAACTCTCGGCATTTGAAATCATAAGCACAACAAAGGTCTCGCCCAAAGTTTCAATCGCCTTCATAATTTGCAGGTCTGTCTTGGCCTGGGTCCCGAGCATGTCTATCAGGATGTCGTGGCTTTTCCCTTTCGTCCTGCCCCTCTCAATGTCCTCCGCAACCTTCTTCAATTCCCCGGAACCCATCATTTCACCTCGCTGAACAATTCACTCTTGGCAAGCACCTTTATCCCTTTGCCGGTTATCTGTATAGGCCTAAGCTTGTCGGATATTTCGGTGTTTCTCATCTTAAGGACGCCAATACTCCTCAAAAATGCGTTCTTCAGCTTCGTGTGGTAAACAAGTATGACTCCATCGGCAACAAACTCCTCGAGGCCGTAAAGCGAGGTCATCCTGTCCAAAGTTATCTCATTTGTGATTACGGAAGTGCACCCGATTTTCTTCAGCATCTTCGCCAGCGAAACAAGCCTTTTCCTGGCGTCAAGCTCCCGCTCAAAGAAAAGCCTGAAAATAACGCCCGGGTCGATTACAACACGCTTTGCCTTCATTTCCCTTATCGTATCCTCAATGGTGTTCTTCAGCCTCTCAAAATCATAAAGTTCAACAGTAACTATTTTCAGCATTTTCTTGTCTATCATCCCCTTCCAGTCCATGCCGAATTCGTTTGTCCCCGTTATAACATCGTCAACCGACTCCTCAAGGCTGACATACAAGCCGGGCTCATTATATTTCTCAGCGCCTGCGTAGAGGAACTGCCAGCAAAGCACGGTTTTACCGCTCCCGGGGTCTCCACTCACAACGACAAGATTTCCCGCGGGGATTCCGCCGCCCATAAGGGCATCAAGGCCGGGCAAGCCGGTCATTGTCCTTCCTACCCCTCCGGGTTTTCCCTTTGCCAATTCTCCGGTTTTCCCCTTTGCCAATTCTCCGGTTTTCCCCTTTGCCAATTCTCCGGTTTTCCCCTTTGCCAACAAATACACCTACAGTTTTTCCCGGCCTGCGAAAATCTTAATCCCGGCAGAGGTTATTTGGTAAGGCACAATCTTCTTCATGTGATTAGAACTCCTTAACTTGAGTATCTCAAGCGCCTTCTGCCTCTTAATTCCCACCTGTATATTGTAAAGAACAAACACCCCGTCGGCCAAAAATTCCTCAATACCTGTCCTGCTGTAAATCCCCGGCTCCTGCTCGGTCTCCCCGAGAACAAAATTAACCGAATTATAGCTCTCAAGCTTGTCAAACAACAGCCTCAAATATTCCCTATATCCTTCCTTATTGTCCATGAAGGCTATCGCCAGTGCGGAAAGCGAATCAACCGCGACCCTGTCCGGGTTGAAGGGAAGGTTAAATGAGAGCGCCAAATCAAAATCCTTGCTGTCGATGTAAAGCGAGCCCCGTTTCTTCGCAATCTCGGCCTCAACACTCCTCGCAATTATAAGGGGGTCTAATTTAATTATCGCAAAAGTCCTTTTCTCCTCGTATTTGGAAAAGTCCCACCCGAAATTCTCGAGCATATTCTCTTTTATCTTCGCAGGGCTTTCCTCAAGCGTAATGTAAACCCCTTTCTCGCCCTGAAGCAGGCCCTCCCATATGGACTGCATCGCAAAGGTTGTCTTCCCGGTTCCGCACCCCCCGCTGACCAGGATTGTGTCTCCCCTCTTCAGGCCGCCCTTATCGATAAGGGTATCGAACCTGTCAACCCTCACAGGCATAGTTTTCCTAATCAAGGATTTAGCGGGGGTTTCTCCCCTCTTTTCCGCCCCTTTTTTCAGCCTATCCAACAAACCAATCCCTTCCACATATCCCTACCTTTTTATGATTAATAACCTATCGTTTTCGCCGCTTCAATTTTTCAATCTCGCCATTGAGGTCCTTAAGTTTTGTCTTATATTCCGCAACTCTCCTGTCAAAGACCTCTCTCCTAACATCCCCTCCCGAGTAATAATCGTCCTGCAGTTTCTTAAGGAGTGCTTCGGCCTTCCTTTTCTCGCCGGCGAGCCTCGCCATCTCAAAAGACTTACCCAGCAAAAACCTAAACCTTGTGAACACAAGAACCGCGGCGACAACACTTGCCGCAACAAGCCACCAAAAGTTCCTCATAAACCAGCCGAGCCACCCGACCGCAACAATTCCCTTGCTTGCGCTTCCGTAATTTCCCGCATTGTCCGCTGCGCTCACCTCTATCTGCAAACCCCCGACATCCGCCATCCCCGGCCTGAAAATAGCCCTGTAAATCCCCCCTTCCCCCTTCTCCATATCGATTACCCTTGAGCCGACTGCCGCAATAACTGTCGCATTCCTCACAGGCTCGCCATTGAAGTAGGCGGCCCTTACCGTAATTTCTATCGGCACAGCCATTTCGAACGAGCTTATCGTTGGCTCGAGTATCTCGACATAGACCGGCGCCCTTTCAACGGTAACCCCGCTTTGGTTTTCCCCGCCTTCGCCATTTCTTTCGGCACAAACTATGATTTCCCATTCCCCAAGGGTGGCGTCATGCGGAATTTGGTAGACGGCGCGGTATTTCCCGTTCCCCAGATTATCAAAGAGAAGCCTCTCCCCCCGAATCCCCCATGTAACAACGTTTGCGTCGCCGACAGCACTCCCGGAATCGGTAATTTGCACATTGACCGCAACAGCCTCCGCCCTCTTTACATTCCCTGTCGGGCTGAGGAACTTAATCAAATAATAAGCGGAACTAGGAACCTGCTCTATCTTCACATCCCTCTCTGTTTTTTCGCCGGCACATTCCGCATTAAGACTCCATATCCCCGAAGGGTCGAGATAACCGACAGGGTATGAGAAAGACGCTTCCCCCCCGGCAACCTCGGTTGACAACACCGCAATAACCTTATTGCCAAGGCTTAGTTTCGCGTCTGCGCTCCCCGCCCCATCGGCGCAATTAACCGTAAATGAAAGGGTTTCCCCCTTCTCGTAAACGCCCTTCTCCATAACAAGCCCTATCGAAAGCGCCTGCCCCGCAAGCACAAGGAGCAGCCCCAGCAGCAAAACAACCCTACTTGCCTTTGCCACTTTTTCTCCTCTCCTCGTCAATCGCCTTCTTAACCCCGTCAAGCTTCTCCTCGTACTTGGACATCATCTCGTTGTAGTTCTTTCTTGAAAGGGTGCCCTCCTTAAAATACTGGGTCTGCAAAATCTTTATCTCTGTCTCGAGGTTTTTCCTCCTGTTCGCAAGCCCGGAAATCCTCCTCCGCCTGGCAATTTTAATCCCGAGAATAACAACCACGAGCAATGCGGCTATTCCCGCAAGAAGGATAGACCTGCCGTACTTCCTGAAAGGATACATCATTGAGAACCCCGAAACCTCAACAACCTTCGAACCGTTGGCATAGTTGCCATAAGGATCCTCAATCTCAAACACAATGCTGTTTTTTCCCGCATATTCCATCTCGACAAAAATATCCGCCCTGTACAGCCCGCCCTCCCCTACCTCAAGCACAACCTCGTTCTCGCCAATAACCGCCCTCGCCCCCGCATTCTCAACAAGCTTCCCGTCGGGATAACTAATCTTCAACTCAACCGGAATATAGTCCCCTGCCCGGAAGTGCCCCTCCCCCGGGGATATAACCTCTATATCCAGCCCTATTTTCGATATGTTCACATCAAAGGAACCCTTCCCGCTGTAGGTGGTGTTTCCGTCCGCTTTCTCCGCAAGAATCTCAAACTTCTGCCGCCCTTCCGGGAAATCCCAGCCAAAGTAATAGTCTGCAGTGTAAGTTCCCGCACCCTCATTCTCAAGCGCTATCGTATTTCCCCTGGGGGTTATTGCGCTAACTTCCGCAACATTTGCCACAGCCCCCCCTTCATCCGCCACACTAACCATAATCCGTGTGCTTCCCCCTCTCCTGAAAACTCTTTCAACAGGCTCTATAACCGAAACCTCGAGGAATGAGGTGGAAGGGGGAATCGTGAAATTAACGGCCTTTTCCACAAACCCGTAGTTCCTGTTCCCGTCAACAGCATATGCCGCTATCTTCCAGGGTCCCTCCTTGTCAAGGAAACTGCTGTGGTATGAGAAACTGAAGTTCCCGCCGCTATCCGGGGTTATCCCCTCATTGAAGACAAGGGTGCCGTTGGAAACAATATTGGCGTCCATCGCAACACTTACCGGAGAACCGCGTTTCTTCACGCTCCCGGTGACAGTTATCCTGTCCCCCAAAAAGTAATTGTCCTTATCGGAGCTAACACTAAGTTCAAGCCTCGGGACAATATGATAAGGGTGCTTTATTATCCTGGCAAGGTTTCCTCTCTTCCCCTCTATAAAAATGTAATGCTCGCCCTCCTCAACGCCATCCCCGACAGCAAGCAGGTTTGCGTAAACAGCATCTCCCCTCTCGTCATCGTTGTGCCGCCCGTCATTTGAAAGGTTCACTTCCCCAAGAGGCCCCTTAACCGATATTTCGGCATCTGAAACATCATAGGAATCGACGGTTGCCTTCACTTTCACAAGTATCTGTTCGCCCCTTAGGAAAAACTCCCCGTCTTGCGCCCCAAGGACCTCGAGTTCAAGCGCCCCGGGCTTGCAGTCGAGTTCGCAGGTAACATAGTCCTCGCCGCTTTCGCAAATATCATTCCCGCAGCAGTCCGCGGCAGGATACGCCTTGCACGCCTCCCTGTCGCAGGAATAGCTGACACAAATCCTCAAACTTTCGGTTTCAGAGCATATGCCGCAATCCTGCGGGCAGTTGCACTTGGTTTCCCCTGCCCCGCAAACAGCATCTCCGCAGTCATCGAGATTCACACAAACCGCATTACACCCTCCTGCCCCGACACAAATATCTGTTGTCGAAGGGTTTGAATCATCGCAGTCGGCGTTTGCCGCGCAGCCGGGGTCGCACCCCTCATTTTCGCAGAAAGAGAAGCAGGTTCCCGGGTTTTTGCAGCTGTCACTTGTCAAAGTATCTCCGTCATCACAGTCTGCTGCCGAAGAACACTGAACCTCGCAGCCCTTGTTTTCACAGTATGCGCTGCACAAACCCTCATTCCTGCACGAGTCAAATGTCAAAGGGTTTGAATCATCGCAGCCCTCGTCCGAAACGCACACAGGCGAACACCAGGTGTTTGTGCATTTTGCCCCGCAAACCCCCGCACTTTCACACTTGTCAATTGTCAGGCTTTCCCCATCGTCACAGTCGCTGTCCTTCACACACTCTATTTCCGGGCTGCAAATTCCCAATATTATCCCGGCTGTGCTTTTGACATTTTTCAAAGAATAGGTGCTTCCATTAGATGCCCTCCAGACGATGGTTGCGCCCTCCTGCCCCTCATCAAGCTCAAGCTTAAGGTTTCCTCCCCCCTCCCCTCCCCTATATTGCAGCAAAAGCATAAGCCTGTGCCCGGCCTTTATCTCATAGCCCGGGGAAATAAGCGCATTAAGCTCGGTCTGCAAATTTCCCGGAACCCTTACCCACGCAGAGGTAACTATCTCCGTTTCCCCCTCATCAGCCCGGTCGTAAAGAACCCATCTATAATCGACAACATCCTCTTTCGCGGTGAGGCTCCTGAACCAAACCAGCATCTCCCCGGAAACCATAACATCCTGCGGGAATTTCGGGGAGAACCATTTCGCAAAATCATGCTCCCCCTTCTCAGTAACTGCCTCAATAACCGTCTTCTCCGAGCCTTCATTTGGGGGAGTAGAAACAAACATCTTCTCCTCCAGCCCCATAATGCTTGTGCTTACGCTTTCCCCCCTAATCCAGTACATGTTCTCGGAGGCAAGGGCGCAGCCCGCCATAAGCAGGACAACAAGCAAAACCAGGTATTTTTTCATCGCAACCACAATCATTCCCCCGCCTTCCTTATTATACCCAACAATTTCTCCCTTATTTCCTTCCTCTTTTCCGCACTGTCCGCCTCCAGCCTGACCCTTACCAAGGGCTCTGTCCTGCTCATCCTGACGCTTATCCAGCCCCATTCGAACTCAAGGTATAACCCATCAATTTCCAGGGGTTTCCCCTCCGGAAAAGCTTTCTCAACCTCGGCCATCGCCTCCTCCGCACCCTTAACCTTCAAATTTATCTCTTCGGTCGCATAGTACTTTCGCAAGGGCGCTATCAGCCCGGAAACCTTTTTTCCATGCTTTCCCATGGCAGCCATTATTTTCACCGCGGCAAACAAGCCATCATCCATGTTGAAGTTGTCCGGAAACATAATATGCCCGGAAAACTCCCCCGCAAGCACCCCCCCTTCATCCCTCAGCCTCTCCTTGTAGAAAGGGTTTCCAACACGCATCATTATAGGTTCCCCTCCGGCTCCGCTTATCGCATCCCTCACAGCCCTGCTGAACCTCAAATCATAGTAAACCCTACCCTTCTGTTTTTCCAGCTCCTCCTTCGCCAGAACCCCGACCAACAAATCAGCCTCAACCACATCTCCCTTCTCATCGACAACCGCCACTCTATCTCCGTCTCCATCGAAGAACAGGCCTAAATCCGCCTTTTCCTCAACCACCTTTTTCCTTAGCTCATCCATGTTCGCAAGCTCATGGGGGTTCGGCTCGTGGTTCGGAAAGCCGGGCAAAGGCTCCTCATACAAACTAACAATCTCCAAACCAAGTTTCTCAAACAACGGCTTTGCGGTAACGGAAGCAACCCCGTTCCCGTAATCCGCAACAACCTTCGGCTTTCCAATTTCCCCGGCAAACTTCGCAACGTGCTCCAGATAATCATCCAAAAAATTCTTTTCGGTAATTTTTCCGGTTCCTTTGCCTTCGGCAGGCGCTTCACCAATCCCTTCGGCAATCTCCCTTATCTCCCGGAGCTCGCTCGTGTGCATCTGCAGCGCCCCCTCCTTAATCACCTTGAACCCGTTATACTCTGCAGGGTTATGGGAGGCCGAAATCATCACGCCTCCTTTAAACCCGCCCTTAACAACAGAGAAGTTCAGCAAAGGGGTAGTGCACATCCCGATGTAAACAACATCACACCCTGCCTCATTCATCCCTCTCGCAAGCTCTTTGAAAAGCGCATCCCCGCTCTCCCTCGCATCCTTCCCGACAACAATCTCCTTTGCATTGAGATACCCGGCCAGCGCCCTCCCGGCCATATACGCAAGCTCCTCATTAACCTGCGTGGGGTAGGTTCCCCTGATATCATAACTGCGAAAAGCTTCCTTGTCCAGCATGGTTATAAGTAGTTTATAAAAGATATAAAAGGTTCGCTTAACGCCTCATAAGCCTTGACCTCTTCTTGAACAAGGTTCTCTTCTTAGCCAGCACTTCCTTAACCCTTCTTCCGCGCAGCCTCAAAAGTTCCTTTGAAGCAGCCTTCTTTTGAAGGGGATTAGTTGAATACTTCTTGGTTTCCTTAAGCAGCCCAATTTTCGCAACAAGCTTAAGCTCACCTGTCCTGTACACGGTTGTCCTTTTTTTCAGGTGGCTCCTGAGCACAGCTCTTATCACCCTTCTTGTGCCCTCCTTTTCATTGACAAGCATTCCGGAAAGTTTTTTGATGTGTTTTGGCAGCTCAAGCTGCGCCTTTGCGTGTGTTTTAACAATAGTATCAACCTCTCCCGCAAAAAGCTTCACAAGCTCCCTTAGCGCCTTCTTGCTCCCTATGCCGGAAAGCGAAAGTGCGGCAGCGCTCCTTTCGCTCGGAACACCGGCCCCGGCGGCTTCAATAACTCTTTTCAGGCTCCTTGACTTTGCGCCTGTGGCCTGTGCCCTTACCCGCGTATCGCTGCCCTTGCCCATACAATAACTACGCAAAAAGTTGAATATAAGGATTTGCAGTATACGAAAACCAAAGAAATAGTTAAAGGATATTTACAGTACCGGAGCCAAAGTCCATTAATCCCCGAAGGAATTAATAAATTCCTCCCCCTGCGCAGTTCACTGCGGTTCCTTGCCGCCCACAACCCGCCGGAGCCAAAGTCACATGAATTCCGAAGAATTCACAAGATTCCTCCTTCGCCACCATCAGGCACCGCACTTAAACCACAATATCCTCCTGCGCAAGAGCCAAAGTCCATTAATCCCCGAAGGAATTAATAAATTCCTCCCCCTGCGCAGT
>CAZILS010000001.1:121887-142429 GCA_964540145.1 uncultured archaeon
ACAACCCGCCGGAGCCAAAGTCACATGAATTCCGAAGAATTCACAAGATTCCTCCCCCGGCGCGAAGCGCACTTTTTACGAACTTTTTCAAAGCCCGCGAAGCGATTTTTTTGCAAGCTTTTTGGAAAAAAGCTTAGCGCGATGTTGCACCGGGGTCAAAGTCAAGAAATTCCGAAGAATTCCAAGATTCCTCCCCCGATGCAAAAATGGTGAAGGTGAAACCCAAAAAAACTCCGAAGAACTTTTTTAGGGACCCCACCAACACCAGCTATATTTACCCCTCATGTTGTAATTAATTCTGCCGCCTTAACTTTCCGAACCATTTTTTTTCAGGTAGGGGGGCAATTCGAACATTCCCATATCGACGAAATTTTCTGTTTTTTAGTTATGCAAAGGGCACATATCTTTTTAACAACCTCAAGCCAATCTTATTGCATGAAGGTTGTAGGCTTAACTTCGGGAATCGCATGCGGCAAGAGCCTTGTCAGCAGGGAGTTTTCAAGGCACAATGTCCCGGTCATCGATGCGGATGGGATTGTGCACAGCCTCTATAAAACCAGCGAACCGCTGAAGAAGAAAATTGCGAAAGAGTTTGGAAGCGAGGCCCTGGCGAAAAGCGGCAACATAAGCAGGCATTACCTCTCGAAGATTGTTTTCTCAAACAGGGCAAAACTTGAAAGGCTAAACAATATCGTGCACCCCTATGTGGAGAGGGAGATTCGCGCAAGGCTGAAAGAGGCAAGGAAGCAAAAGAAAAAGCTCGTTGTGGTTGAGGCTCCTCTGCTTGTGGAGACGGGCCTAAACAGCCTCGCGGATTACCTGGTTGTTGTTGCGCTCTCAAGGCAGATGCAGATGAAGCGCCTGATAGAGAGGGACTCGCTCTGCGAGAAAGATGCCCTCTCAAGGATAAACTCACAGCTCCCGCTTAAGGAGAAGATGAAACTTGCGGATTTTGTGATAGACAACAGCTCCGCAAAAGAGCACACCCGCACCCGGGTGCTTACTTTGCTTAAGCACCTTCACGCAATCGAGATGGTATCATGAAAGGCTCAACCGCAATTTATCCCGGAACTTTCGACCCCATAACCTTTGGGCACATCGACCTTGCCGAAAGAGCCCTAAAGATATTCGGGAAGGTTGTTGTGGGCGTTACTACAAACCCGGGAAAGAAGCCCTTATTCTCGTTGGAGGAGAGGGTTGGGCTTGCAAAGGCATCCCTCAAAGGCCTTGAAAATTCCTGCCGCAAGGTGGAGGTAAGGCCGTTCGACTCGCTTTTGGTTGAGTTTGCCAAGTCGCAGGGCGCAGAAATAATTATCCGGGGCCTCCGCGAGATGAGTGATTTTCCCTCCGAATTCCAGAACGCAACAGTGAACAGGAAGCTCGCCCCCGGCATTGAAACAATTTTCATAGTCACATCCGAAAAATACTTCTACCTCAACTCGACAATCGTGAAGGAAATTGCCCGCTTCAATGGAAAACTTTCGGAATTTGTTCCTGTTCCTGTCGAGAAGGCCCTGCGGGAAAAGCTCGGGAAATAGTGCTGTTTCACTTTTCAAAATGAAAAGGTTTATATATACCGCAACCCTAATTAATTTCAATTTCTATAAAAAAACTTAAAGGGAGGGAAATGCGCTATGTTTGATAAAAAAGGACAAGCGGCTCTGGAGTACCTGATGACGTACGGCTGGGCATTGGTTGTTATAGTTATAGTGATTGCGGCGCTCTTTGCGTTTGGAATCTTCAACCCGCCGGCAGCAGCGACATGCAGGGGTTTGGACAAGCTTGCATACAGCGACCACGCAATAAGTGCGGATGCGAACGCCATTGAGGTCAGAATCGGAAACGGTGCGGGAAGCACTATCCAGTTCGACTCGATAACATACGGCGGAAGCTTCGGAGGCGGAGCGTTGAGCAGCATGCCAAGCGACCTTGCCACAGGAAGCTACACGTCATTCACGAATGACACAGGCTTCACAAGTGCCGTAACCGGCTCGTACAGTGGAACAATAACAATAACATACACCACTGAATCAGGCTCCGGAATACAGCACACCGAAACCGCCACATGCAGCGGAACAGGCTAAGGCTGAAAAATTTAGGTTTCCTGCACTCCTTCGGGGGGCAGGAAATCATATTCTTTTTTTAACGAACCCAGCCATGGGGCACCTAAACCGCCTAATGCGCTTTCTCAAAGCATGGCCGAGAACATCGTGGTAAGCATCCACCTTACCGCATAGAAAACAGCGAAAGCTATAACCAGTATAACCGGGATGAACTTAACCCCGCCTTTTTCCTTCCCTGTGTTAATTATCCCCATGGTCAGCGCGGCAAAAACGCTCGTCACAAACAGCGCCACAGCCGAGAAGAAATAGGCGAAGTCCGAGCTTATGAAATCCCCGCCCCCTGAAAATCCCTCGACAAGCGCCTTCGCCCCGCTCGTGCCCCCGAAACCGCCCACTGTCGCGCCTGTGGTTCCCAATTCAGGCATCGAAACCATCTGCTTCTCAAGAATCTGCACAATGAAGCTGCTCACCCCGAACAGCAGCGGAGCCCCAAAAACCGCTGCGAAGAAAATAAGCATTATGTAAATAGAGATGTTCGCCTTTACCTCCTCGTCTATCGCCATCTGGTCCCTTAAATCATCGCTAAGCTGCGTAAGAAGTTCAACAAGCTGCCCCCCCGACTGCACACCTCTCACAAGGAGCCCTATTGTCCTTTCCAAATTCCTTGACCTTATCCTTCCGGGTATTTCCCTGAGCGCCATTTCGAGCGGCATCCCTGAAAGCACCTTCTTGCTCGCCCTCCTGAGCTCGATTTCCAAAGGCCCGAATTCCGGCCTTGCGGAAACAAGCAGCGCCCTTTCCGTTGTTATGCCCGACTTGATGTTTGAGGCAATCAACTGCAAAGCATCCGGCAGGACAGTCTCAACAAACTTTCCCCTTGCGTCGGCAGCCATGCTCAGCCAGAGGTAAGCAAGGCCAAACATAAACAGGAAAACACCCGCCCCTATGGGCAGGGCGGGCAGGCCAAGGAAGTAATACGAGTTTGCGCCAAGGCCTATGGCAAGCGCAACACCATATGCAACAAGGAAACCGACAAGCTTCTGCTCGGCCATCGCTATGCCCAAATAATCCATTTCCCTCCTGAATGAGGCAAGAACCCTCTTCGGGACAACAACAGAAAACCTTTCGTACATTTATCCACCAACCAAATTAGGCCTTTTTGACTTAATCAGGCCGAGGTACATGAACTGCATAACAATGAGCATTCCCAGCATCCCCCAGAACATCCATTCCGATATGTTCACCTGGGGAAAAGAACCAAGGATAATCAGCAAAGTCAGCCCGAGCGCAGGCACAATAACCCCCAACATCATGTAAATAAGCGAAAGCATCCTCAGCGCACTCCCGTACTTCCTTATCTCTATGGTTTCCTGCTTGGTCATTGTGAGTATCATCGATTTGAGGACATCGCCTATATCCGCCCCTGCCCTTAGCGCATTAACCAACTGCCAGATAACCCTCCTGAAAAACAAACTCGGGGTTGAAATCGCAAGCTTCTGCAAAGAATCCTCCTCGGCAATCCCCGCATTTATCTCGTCAATCGCCCCGGAAAACTCCTTTGAAACCCCCCCGTATTCCCCTTTCGCAATCATCCTAAGCGAATCGAAGAGGCTAACCCCGGACTTGATTTGGACAAAAATTGTCCTCAACGCAAAGATGAGGTTCCTCTCGACATCCCTCACTTTCTTCCTGACCATAAGCTTGGGATACATCGAAAGCTGCAAAAAAACCATAAAGAAAAGCAGCGCCCCCGCCCCCAAACTTATCGGCAATATGTTTTCCGGCATAAGCCTGTATGCGAAAAGCCCCGCTGTCAGCCCCCCTGCAAAAAACCAAAAAACCGAGACAACGAACATCACTGCGCCGTATTCCTTGGAATCGAGCTTAAGCCCCGACTGCATAAGCTCAATCTCAAGGAAAGGGAATGATTTCGAGACAAAATTCCCAAACCCCATAAACGGCCTGCTTATCGCCCTGGCAACATGCAAAGGAAAAGGGCTGAATGGTATCATCTGCCGCATCAAATCACCCGAATTTGGCATTCTTCTCCGCAAGCTCAATTATTGCTTCAGGATTCCTGTAATAGTTTGCGAAAAGCCTTCCCACCTTCTCAATCCCCTTTATGCCCTGGCTTACCATCCAGTCAAGTATCATCTTTTTGTTTGCAAGGTCTTTTGTCAGCTCCTCTTTGCTGAATCCTGTGTGCAGAGAAAGCTCATCCATGAGCCTTATGCTTTCGGCGTGCACCCCGATTGTATCGGTCTGCGGCATCCAGCGGTAAAGGACATTCGCCTTTATCCTTTCATTGTCCCCAACCCTTTCCGGGATGAATTCCGCCACCTGCAAAATCCTCCTGACTCCCAGCCTCCTGTTCCTGAACATAACCACATTCAAATGGACAGAATCAAGCATCGTCGCGGGAATGTCAATAGGCGGGTTTGTCAGCCTCCTCACGGTCTCCTCCGCGGTGTTTGCGTGCACGGTTGTGTAAACACTATGGCCTGTATGCATCGCCTCGAACATAACTTCCGCTTCCCTCTGTCTTCTTATCTCCCCGACAATTATCCTGTCCGGCCTCATTCTCAGTGAGTTGACGAGAAGGTCGAGCATCTGTATTCCGCCCTTCCCCTCGGGGTTAGGTTCCCTTGTGGTGAGCGGAACCCAGTGCAGGAAGCTCGGCAGTTTCAGTTCCCTTGTGTCCTCGATTGTAAGTACTCTCTGGTTGGGCTGTATGAACGGCAGGCATATGTTCATGAAGGATGTTTTCCCGCTTGCGGTTCCCCCGCTAAGTATCATGTTCATCTCGTACTGCATAGCCAGCCAAATCAACGCCATCACATCGGAATTAACCGTCTTATTTTCTATGAAATCGGCGACTGTCCACGGGTCCCTCCTGAAACGCCTTATCGTTATTGTGTTTCCGTTCCCCGAGATGGGGAAAAGAGTAGCGTTTGCCCTGTCCCCTGTCACAAGGTGGGCGTCAAGCAACGGGTTCAGCACAGTTATCTGTTTCCCTACCCTCCTCGCAATTATACTCGCATAGTTCTGTATGTCCGCATCGGATGGAAGAGTAACATTACTTCTAAGCCACCCAAATTCCTTATGGTAAACCCATATTGGCTCCCTTGGGGAATTAACCACAATCTCCTCAAGGTCCCCGTCGGAAAGCATAAACTCCATAGGGCCCAATCCGAGCATTTCCTGGATGAGCATCCCTATCAAATCGTTCTTTGTTTTCCGGTCCGCTTTTGGGAGCTCCTTCGCAAGGAGGCTGTTTGCCCTTTCCCTGAACCGTTCCTTAATCGACTTAATGAACTTTGTTTCAAGCATCTTCTCCGCGCTTATGGAGGTATCGGAGATAAGGCATTCCTTGAGGTCGCGCATCAGCGCCTTTGTTCCCGCGCCAAACTCCGGAAAGTCAATGAGGTATTCCTTGACATACTCATCTGCCCTCTCGACAACATTGACCTCAAGCTCCATCAAATCAGATTTTAACACATAGCTTTTCAGCACCTTTTCAGCCATTCTTTCCGCCTCCTTTTCCCGCCCCAATTTGTTTTGAAAAAACCCTTGCCCCGCCTATCGCGGAATATTTAACCTCAACAAGCCCGTTCTCCTCAAGGATTTTCACAACTTCCTCAATCCTCTTCTTATCCGCCTTGACCGCCTTTGCCAACTCCCCTGTGGATGCCTTGCCCTTGTTATTCACGGCCTCAAGAACCCTGTCAAAGTCAGTCACAATCCTGTGGCTGCCCACATCCTTCATCACAGGATTAACCCTTGCCATCTCCCTTATAACTTCTTTCGGCGCAACAGTCTCTATCGGAGCTGCCTTAATTTCAGGCCCCATCTTTTTCTTTTCCTCCCTTTCTATCATCCCTATAAGCTTGCTGAAACTCTCGATTACAGTGCCTTGGTTAACTCCCCTCGCCCTTTCCGCAACCTCGCTTTCGGGAACATGGTACTTGTTCATAATGGTGTTCAGCTTGCTGTCAATCCTGTCAATCCTGTCCTGTTCGATGCCCTCGAGCTTATCGCTTCCAAGTATTCTCTCAATCGTCGTTTCAGGGGCGTCCGGAAGCGGTTCCAAGGTCGCCTTCCCGCTCGATGCAAGCTTCTTCCTCTCGCTTAACTCCCTTAACTTCTGCTGGTACTCAAGCATCTTTGCCTGGAACTTATCCCTGTCAACCCTCCTCTTAAGGAACTCAACCTCCAATGACTTCATCAGCCTCCTTACAACGCCTATCTCCCCCTCAAGCGCATTCGCCTTCCGGATAAAACCATACCTCTCGGGGTAGGGCTCTTTCTCCGCCCTTTTTTTTGCCAGTTCCTTGATCGCATTCGCAATCTCCGCAAGGCTTTCCGTTGTTTTCGCCTGCTGCTCAACAATCCTTCTCTGTATCTGCGAGGTGCTTTCCCCTGCCTCCCCGGCTGAAGAAATCCCCGCCCCTGCATTGGCGCCCCTTGGCCCGGCGCCTTTTGGCACCCCGCCCTTTGGCTCGGCAGGAGCTTTCTTAACCTTCCTTGCAGCCCTTGGCTTTTTTTTCACGGTTTTGCGCACCGGTTTTGCAACAGCGGCAGACCCCCTATTTTTCCCTATTGCCGCGGGCTTTTTCCCGGCCTTGGCGCCAATTGCCTTGGTCCTTTTTTTCCTTCCCTTCGCCGCCTTTTTTGCCTCCGCGATTGTTGCCTTTCTCTCTTTAGGGCTTGCCTTAACAGAAGGAATTTTCGCAACCGCGGCCTTCCCCCTCTTCGCATGTTTTCTCTTCCCGCCTAAAAGCATCCGCGAAATCGCGCCAATGACCCTTGCGATTATTCCCCTTTTTTTAGCCATGTTCCCCACACCTATAGTGCTTTTTCTTATATAAACTATTAGCTAACCGAAACTCCCTTTTACCCCACAACAACCCCGCCAACCCCGCCGACAAAAACATTGATGTCGGCAAGCCCGAATGTTTCAATCTGCCCCGCATTGATTCCCATCTCCAGGCCAAGTTCCTTTGTGCTGTTCCTGTCGATGGCCAGCCCCGTGCCCACACCAATGTCCAGCTGTTCCGAACCGCAGTTCCCCCCGACGCAGGAAACCAGAATCGTGTTATCAAAGGAAGGGGTGTAGTGCGCCCTTATGGCGGTTTGGGGCAGCATGCACATCCCGCAATTCTCGTCCAAAATCCTCATCTCAAAGTAAGGCCGCGTATCCCCGCTGTTGTAGTCGTTGTCCGGGCAGCCTGCATACCCTGAAAAAGAGCAGGCAACACTGTTAAAGTCCTCGGCGCTCCCCAGGCTTATATTGAGGTCATATCCCCGCAGGGAAGCTGAATTGAAATCAGGGGTTTCCCTGAACTCAACAGAGTTTGCACCGTTGATTATGTAGAAGATACCTGCGGGCAGCGCCTCAAAACCCAAGCCCTGAAACAGGGAATTCCAATCCGCGTTTCCCGGCACCTCGACATTCACATCATCAAGGTTGTTTGAAAAAATCCTGTACGCATTCAATGAATCAATGTAGCTGTCAAGAAGGCCCTGCGCAATGGGAAGCCGGTGCTCTATCCTTAATCCACCATTCAAATCATAGCCGAAGGGCAGCATCCTTTCGGCAATTTCTTTCACGACAGCCCTCTCAAGCCCGGAAACCGCGCCAAGCACATTGTCTACTTTGTTCTGTGCAACGCCGAGGGAAGAGCCTTTCCCAATCCCCTCATTCATCCCGAGTTTAACATCCCTAACCGCAATGCTGTAGTTGATTACCGCAAGCGCAAACAGGAGCACGGTAAGCGTGAAGAGAACGCCCCTGCGGTTCATTCATACCACACCCAATAGTCAAGCATGTAATACTGTGTTTTTGGAAGGCCCTGGCAAAGTATCCGGTCCTTGTTGTTCCCGCTGCATTCGTCTATCTCATTATCCGGATTTATCAGCGCATAAATCGTTCCCTCTTCCCCGGCATTCTTGTTGTAAAGCCGGAAGTAAAATCCGCAGCTCTCTTCCCCCCTGGCACCGCAAAACCCGGGAACGTCAACGCTCGCAATCAGCTCCCCGTTAAGGTCTGGATCCCCCAGATAGAAGTTCACGACAGTGGGGCCTGTGTCAAGGAAACCGATATTGGCTGCATTGACATCGAGGTAAACCAGCCCTTCCCCATAAATCCTGCCGCTGTTAATCACAACATTCAAATCCCTGTAAAGGAGGTCAAGCACAACATTCTCATCCCAAACCTTAATAACATCCCCGTTGTACTCGATGTAAGTTCCCTCTCCCGGAACAACAACCCGGTTGACATCACAATTTGGATCTTCGCAATCAAGCCTTATGGTGTACTGCGTAGCCCACCCGGAACTATTGAGGTCGCCCATCTCAAAGGCAAGATATCCTTCATCTTCAACCCCGCCTCCGTCATCAATAACCGTAATCCCCTCCCCCACCGGAACATAGAGCGTTGCGTCCCTTGCCATTTTTGCAGCCCTGTCTCCGATGTCCTGCGCTATAAGCTCATAAACCGCCTTCAGCGCGTTCTCATCGTTTGCAGCGTAATAGTTCCCGTCGGTCAGGCCCGCGATGTTTGCAAGCTCCTCCTCATCGGCATCAGGCCCGAAACCGATTGTGTAAATAACAATATTCTCGTCCGCGGCGTTGTTTGCCGCAGTTGTGCTGCTCATCCCCGTGTTTGTCTGCCCGTCGGAAAGCAGAACCTGAAACTGGAACGCATCGGGGTTTCCTCTTGAGGAGGCGAGCTCATCTGTCGCCTCCTGTATTCCGTCGCCTGTTGCGGTGTTCCCCCCGGAAGACAGCCCATTTATCTCGCTCTCGATAACTCCCTTATTGGTATCGCTAGCAACAAGGAGCTGCTTTTCAGGATTCGAGCTTGTGGCATATGAAACCAAGCCTATCTGGTCGACAGGATTGTCATCGGACCAGTCTTCGTAGTTTACAAATTCTATCGCAGCAGCCTTCACACTCTCAATCTTGCTCACAGGATACGCAATCTCCTTAACTGTCGAGGTGTAGTCAACCCCAAGAGTCTCCCCCCACACCCAAACTTCCCACACCCCATTCTCCGAAAGCGAGGAGGGAACCGCAAGGTATGTGCTGTCCCCTGTCTCCACAAAACAGCCGTCGTTTGGGGCTCCTCCAAGATAGCCGTATCTTTGTCCGCCGGGCCCCTCAACATACATCTGCGGGCAGCCGCTTGAACAATTTGTCCATGAAACCAGGACATCAAAAGCGTTCTCATCGCTTATGGTAAAGGTCTGCGCAAGCTCCCACGAAGGGAAACTAACTGCCAAGTTATAATCGGTATCGGGGCTGTCGTTCCAGCCATAGACATCCCATGTGCCGTTCTCCGAGGCGCTCTTCGGCACACTGACAAGGTTATAGCCTGTCGTGCTTGTATAATCCCCGCCGGGAGGATCCCCGCCATAAAAGCCGTACTGCTCGGAGGCAGGACTTTCTATATACATCTCCGGGCAGCCGCCGGAACCGCATCCCCCTTCCCACTCCATCCTCACGCTGAATGCGTTCTCATCATCAATATCAAATCCATGAATCCATTCCCAGCCGGTGTATTCCCAATCCCAGCAGATAAAGAACCAGAATGTGCAGTTTCTGGAACTTCCTCCCAAAGTGCCGGTGTTCTGGTCGGTGATGCTCCCCTTTGTTGTGCCGCTGTATTGGCTTATGGTGTTCCCGTCGGCAATCGAGCATTCCCCCATACTCCCCGACCTGTCAATCACAAGCATTATATCGACAGGTTCCCTCCCCTGCGAAGGGGCAGACGCATTGATATCAATAACCAAATTATCCCCGCACTCAATTTCTTCGCCGGGGCTTACCCGCACATTCAAATCAAAATTAACCTCATTATCGTCTTCGGCAAGCCAAATAACAGCCTCATCAAAGTAAACTGCGGGAAGCCGCTGTTTTAAAGGAGCGGACAGCTCCCCCACCTCCTTCGTGCATTCGCCCGGACCTTGCTTCTTCACAAACACCTTCCGGCTGTGCACAACCTCCTGAATGCCCGCGGGAAGGCCCGGCCCAGAAATGCTTTCAGCCATATCCTCCGCCGGAAAACAGCTTGAAAAAGTCCCGTCCTCCTTACACCTCGCCATATTAACATCATACTCCCTAAGCCTGAGCCTTGCCTCCGCACCCTGTGGAAGCAGGCCCAACGCCCTCTCCCTTATGCTGTCGGCGGCTTCCTGGCTCATCCCCAGGCTGTCCAACGCCTGCAGGATAAACCCTGAATTGCCAAGCGCCGAGAAGGAATCATCCGCCGCCTGAGAAAGGTTCCTCGAGGAGACGGAACTGTCAACCCCCCCGTAAACAGAATAGCCGACAAACGCAAACAAAGTGCCCACAATAACAATCGCAAGTACCGCATCCAGGGTAAAAACAAAACCCTTACCTCGGTCTGTAAATAACAAGCGTAACATTCGCATCCTCCCCCCCGTAAACCGCTGTCCTGCTGACACCCACAATGCAGTTCCCGTCCGCAGGCTGCCTCCCAGAATTAAAGTCCTCAATCCCCTCGGCCGAAAAGTAATACCCATAGCCCCCCAGCCCCATCAGCCTCCTCGCCCCGTCATAGTTCACATCCCCGATTTCATAAAACCTCTGCAGCCTTTTCCAATCAAGAACCCTATCGCCTGCCGCAAGGCCAATAACAACTATGTCCTTCCCGGAAATCCCGTGCCAGTTTTCGGGCTGCCCCGGAGTCCTCAGCAAAACCTCGGTAATTGAAAACGCCTTCTGCTCCATGAGCTTAATCTCCTCATTCTGCAGCGAGCGTTCCGCACTGCCCCAAACATAGTAAAGGGAGCCGAACACAAGCACGAATATGACAAGCCCCACGGCAAGGTCGTACATCACAATTTGGCCCCGGCAATTAAACATTCTCAAAGAAAACCTCCCCGTCCTGCTTATACACCCTCACATTTCCCGCGCTAATAGCCACGGGCGAGGCAACCCCCATAACCCCGCAGTAATGCCCGGTTACATTTATGTCGGCTTTGCCCGCCATAATCTCAAAATCAAAAGCAGCAGTAAACCTTGTTTCGCTGTTTTCCTTTCCGGCATAAACCTGCGCAGCCATTCCCGAAACAAGCTGGCAAAGCTCCCTCTTCTCCCATAGCTCGGCCTGCGCATTCCCCAATTGTGTTTGCTGGTAAACGAAGGCAACCATAACCGCAAACACGACAAACACAACCATAACCGATATAATAAACTCAAGGCTTATATCTCCCCTCGGCCCCAAACTTACACCTCGCTCAGTTCAACCGCCCTTCCAACCGAGACAATCTTTATCGTGTGTGTGCCGGGAGTTGTGGGCATGCTCCCAGAAACATTTTCGGCAGCGGTTGTGACATAAACATCGGTGTTCCCCCCGGAAGTTGCAACAGTATAGCTTATCTCCCTGCCGGTTATCGTAACCGAAACAATGTCGCTTGGAAGCAGTATATCCGCAAAAAGAGTTGTCCCGCTTCCCAAAGAGATTGCCTGGGTAATCCCGCTGTCAAGCGCATTCAGCGAATTTTTCAGTTCCCCGATTTTCACGGTGTCGGTGTACATGGAAAACGAGAACATGAACATCGCGGCAAGCGCAACCAGCATAAGCGCCACAATTGTCAGGTATTCAACGCCTACCTGCCCCTTCACCCCCGCAAACATATAAACCGCAATTATAATGGATTTACCTTTTAAAAAACCTCGCAAACGCCCCCTAATTCCCCCTTTTTCCCTGAAACAAGCCCTTTTTAGCACTTTTCACCCCTATATATGGATATTATGGGTGAATTCGAAGGGCTCTCTTCCCCGCACAGCGACCGCCTTAGCAAGACGTCGGCGGAACAGTCCATCCTCCGGAACATATACGAACTTGAAAGGGAGCTCCGCGAGAACGAGGATATTGAAAGGGACAAATCCCTGCAGGAACAGATTTCCCTGCTTAAGGAACAGCTCAATACGTTGCAGGGGCCTTCCCGCAAAGAACTTGCCGAAGAAAACAACTCCCTGAAAAACGAGGTTTCGGAGCTGAGAAAAAAAACCAGGGAGTTCGCGGAGAAATGCGAAACCCTTACCCAAGGCCAGTCAACAATCATAACAA
The DNA here is from genome assembly GCA_964540145.1 of uncultured archaeon. Classification (GTDB taxonomy): domain Archaea; phylum Iainarchaeota; class Iainarchaeia; order Iainarchaeales; family CAZILS01; genus CAZILS01. The sequence goes on from CAZILS010000001.1 coordinate 134,050, forward strand.
GCAGGGTGCAGAACGAGAACCGGCTTTACAGGCTGCTCCTGAAAAAGTATGCCCGCCTCATCAACGAATCGGAGAAGAAGACTGTCGGGGAGGTAAAGGCCCAGGTAACAAAGGATGACCTTTCCCTCCATTCCCTTGTCGAGGACCTAAAGCCGAAGGAATACTCTTACGAGAAAAATTATATTCAGGCCGCCTCGAACATCCTGCGTTATATCACCGCGGAAATAGACTTTGTCAGTTCCAATACAGGCGTAAACTTCTGGCTCTCCCCAAAGGAAATCCTGGAGGAGAAGGTTGCAGACGACGAGGACCTTGCGGTCTTCTACTGCTCCGCACTTTATTCCCTGGGAGATGACAATGCCGAAGTCCTGGTTGTCGAGCTCGACAGCCTTCAGAGCCATGCGGTTGTTTCCACCCACTACAAGGGGACATTTTATCTCATTGACCCCTCGCAGAAAACCTTGTTCGACGCTTTCTGCGGGACAAAACACGATGCCCTTTCAAAATACGCCTTCCGCGGCGCGAAGGTCCGCAGGCTTCTTTACCGCTTTAACCACTCAAACTACGAGCAGTTTTTGTGAAAATGTTTTCGCAACCCTCATTAACTTCCGCAGCTGCTAATTTCAAGAATGATATTTCCGGTTTCGTTTGGCCTGAAGGGGCTTCCTCTCCTCGCGATTTGCGGCTCGGCTCTGCCTTCTTCTATTTCCTCAAGACCGAGGCGGACATCGATGCGCACAATCACCGCCAAAAAATAAGCCTCTCCGAAATAATTTATAACAACATTATCCCAATACTAACGGTTTCCAGTATGCTCGGCATTGAGTTCAGGTCTGCGTTGAGGGCGGTTGCGGAAAAACACAACCTCGAGTTTATCCCCGGGCGTTTCTTCAGCTCGCCGCACGCATTCGGGAATATAGGGAAGAAGCATGTCCGCATAACAAAAGTTCGTTTCGGCCACGGCCGCCATATGGAAGAGTATGTGAGGGTTGCTGCCGAGTTTCCCTTTGCGCTAAACTCCGACCTCGAGGTGACAAGGGAAGGGTTCCTCAACCGCCTTGTAAAATACCTCGGCCGCAGGGAACTTGAATTTGAGGACAGGGAATTCGACAGTGAGTATTTCGTAAGGAGCAACAATCCGCGCGAGGCGAAAAAACTCCTCAACACCCAAGCGCGCCACGGGCTGCTCTCGCTTTCCGGGGCAGATGCCTGCCTCCTCGTGAAGAACTCCGCCTGCCAAAGGGAAATCGGGGCGCTGTGGTGGGCATCAAAAAGAAGGCACTACACAAACCCGGAAAAATCAGAGGTAATCTGCGACATCAAGGGGGAGGTGAAAGACAGCCATCTCCTTGAGGATGCGCTCGAGCTTGTTTTGGACGTTGCCGACAACGTGGAATTTGCCCAAAACACGCACAGGGAGGGCAATTGAATAATATTTTTCCTAAACAAAAACCCTTTGCCGGCAAAATCCCCTTCACAACCCCAAACCCCAATTTTTTTATAGACCTATGCCCATATACTTCCACAAAACGCTTAGGCGGTGGGTTAATGTCAAAGGTTAAGGTAGCGGTAAACGGCTTCGGAAGAATAGGGCGAGAAGTGGTAAGGCTGGGCTATAACAGGCCCGATATAGAGATAGTCGCCATAAATAGCACCACCTGCGCCGAAACATACAAACATTTGCTAAAGTATGATTCTGTTTACGGGATATTCAATCCTAGCCTAGAGGTGAAAGGAAAGAACCTAATCCTCGGCGGCAAGGAGATAAGATGCTTCGGGGAGAGAGACCCCTCAAAGCTCCCGTGGAAAGACTTGGATGTCGATGTTGTTTTTGAGTGCACAGGCAAGTTCAGGAAACTTGAGGAGTGCAGGCTGCACATAGATGCCGGCGCGAAGAAAGTCCTTCTTTCCGCACCCCCCAAAAGCGAGGGCATAAAGCAGTTCGTTATGGGCGTGAACGAAGGCGACTATGTAAAAGACAGCGACGGCATAGTTTCCGTTGCCTCATGCACAACAAACTGCCTGGCGCCGCTCGCAAAGGTGCTGAACGATGAATTCGGGATAAGGCGCGGCCTCCTTACAACAATCCACGCATACACCGGCGACCAAAGGCTTTTGGACGGCACCCACAAGGACCTGCGGAGGGCGAGGTCGGCTGCAATAAACCTAGTTCCCACAACGACAGGCGCGGCAAAGGCGGTCGGAATAGTCCTTCCGGAACTCAAGGGAAAGCTCACAGGGATGGCTGTAAGAGTGCCGGTTCCAGACGGCTCGCTCGTTGATTTAACAACCGAAATGGACAAGGACATTACGCCGGAGCAGGTCAACGCAGCCATGAAGAAGGCTGCTGAAGGCAAGATGAAGGGCATAATAGAATACAGCGAAGAACCTCTTGTCTCCGTCGATATAATCGGGAACAAGAATTCCTGCATCTTCGACGCCTTGTCCACACAGGTAATGGGCGGAAATATGCTCAAAACCCTCGCATGGTATGACAATGAGCGGGGCTATGCCATGCGCATGGTCGAGTTCCTGGAGCACATGTTCAAGTAAACGCATGCTGCGTTTACCAGCAGACATTGCCCCTCTGCGCTTCGCTTGGAGGGGCGGTAGGCACATTTGTCAAAGGCGTTGCCATCGGCAGCGCCCTTCTTTTTTCTTTATTTCAAATAGTCGTCAAACACTTCCAAATACTTGCCCGGGCTTTTCAAAAAGTCAAGCCGCCCCAAATCCTCTATCCCGGTTTCGTACATGGGGTTTCCCCTGAACAGACCGAAATCGGGAACATCCTTAACCCTGATTTTTTTTATTTCCGGAACATTTTTGTAGTTCGGATTTTTTTTCCACCCTTCCTTGGTTTCAAAATACATCGCGCCCTTCTTCCCCTTATAATCGCCGTAATCGCTCCTGAAATTCCGTTCAATCCAGTTCGCTATAAGCAGCATGCCTTTTCCCGGATTTATCGTAACATGCCCGTAGTTTGGGGGTATCAGAATTTTGTCTCCCTGCCCCCCCTCAAAAAGCAAAACATTCTCATCATTCTGCAGGAGGAAATGCCCCTCGCCGTAAACAACCTCATAAACTTCGGGATAAGTAAGTTCGCTTCCCTTCACTTTAGGGTGGAAGTGCCCGTATGTTTTGTTATACTCTCCATTAACCGAGAGCGAAGGGAACAAGGTCAAATCAAACCTCAAATCCGCATTTGCGATTTTACCGCAGTCACTTTCATTGCACACTTCCCTGTACATCGCATAAACCCACGCCGGAAGTTTTCCTCCGGGGTTATTTAACAGTTCCCTGACCTGCTCCCCGGTCCTCAATTCAGGTTTTACTTTCCTGACCCCCTCCCCAAAAACAAGTTTCTTGGCCGCAAGGTCAAGCCCTATATCCATCCCGCAGTGCTCTTTCAGGAGTTCCATATGCACATATAACGCAACAGTTATTTATAATCCCCTGCGCAATACTGCTATGGCGGAACCAAAGGAGCAGAGGCTGCGAAAGCTTGGCAGGGAGCTTGCCCAAACTATGCTCCTGGGATATTTCAACAAGGGAAGCCCGCCGGACTATAACGAGATTTATCGCAGAGTGGAAAAGTACGGCCTAACCCTAAACGAGGTCAGGAAGCTCCCTCTTCAACCTGCTGCCAAAAAAACGCCCCCCTTTCCGGAAAAACACGCCGGGAAAATGACAGATTTCGAGAAACACATATTTTACGCAGCAGCGGAAGCGTTGGGAAAAACCCCGCTTGTCACGGTTTCTCCCCGCATAAAATCCCCTGCTGTAAGGAAGATAGCCGCGGAAAGCGAAAGGGAGATACGCAATGCAATCCTGGAGGTGCTTTCACAAAAGCCCTGGGCAGAGGCAAAGGATATTGTTAAGCTGCTGGGGACAGGGGGAGATGGGCAGATGCGCACCCAGCACGTATTCAGGGAGCTGAGGGAACACGGAATAATTTTCCCAAAGTCGAGACCCGAGCTCGTATCGGCCTATATCAAGTACCTTAAGAAAAATAGGAAGAAAATCACGCCCATATCCCTTCGGGAGGCGCTTGGAGAGAGGTATGGAATCCCAAAACAGGTAATCCGGAATTCCCTGAAAAAAATCAAAGAGCAGGGGCACCACCCCTGGCCAAGGGCGGAAAACCGGAAAACCGGAAAAACCCCCGCCCATAAGAGGCGCATTTAGAAGCATCCGCCACCTGCTCCCGCAGGGGCAAGCTTTAAATTAGAGAAGAGCCTATTTCTTTTCACAAACGGCAGTTTGAGGTGATATTCGATGGTTAAAATCATACACGACAGGGAAAAATGCATAGGCTGCGGCGCATGCGCTGCGGTGTGCGACAACTGGGAAATGGCACCGGACGGAAAATCAAGGCCGAAGCAGACAGAAGTTAAAGAGGCAGGGTGCAACAAGGAAGCCGCGGACGGCTGCCCCGTGAACTGCATAATAATTGAAGAATAATTGAACTCGGGATGGCAGGCCTATGGAATCGATAAAAAACGTTGATGTAAAGGGGAAGACGGTTTTTCTAAGGGTGGATTTCAACAGCACAATCATAGACGGGCATGTGCAGCTCTCGGGAAGGCTGAAGGCGCACTCCGAAACCGCTGCGCAGTTCGCGGACCGCGGGGCGAAGGTTGTAATCCTCTCGCACCAGGGCAGGCCCGGAAAATCAAGTTTAGTGCCGCTGGTCGAGCATGCGGAAATCGCCTCCGTCCTCACAGACCGCACAGTAAAGCTCCTTCGCTGGTTCAAGGATTATGAAACCCCGATAAAGAACATGAAAGAGGGAAGGATTGTGATGCTCGACAACACAAGGCTCATTTCCGAGGAGAACGGGGAGAAAACCCCGGAAGAGCACGGGGAAAGCTTTTTCATAAAAAAGCTCGCCCCTTTGGGGGACATGTTTGTGCAGGATGCTTTAAGCGTCTGCCATAGGTCGCAGGCAACCGTAGTCGGTTTCTCGCCGCACATGCCCTGTTACTCCGGGCCCGTGCTCGAGAGGGAAATAGATGCGCTCGACAAGGCGATTGGCGCGCAGGGCAACAAGCTCCTCATTTTGGGGGGAGCAAAAACCGAGGACAGCATAACGCTGATGAAGTACATGCTTGAAAGCAACTGCTGCGAAGGCGTTCTCTTAGGCGGTTTAATGGGAGAGGTTTTCCTCAAGGCAACAGGGATTGACCTCGGCGCAAAGGAAGGATATGCCGATACAAAAGGGCTTGAGTTCAGGGAGTTTGTGCCTAATGCAAAGGAACTTTTGGAAAAGCACAAGGGCAAGATTTACCTCCCGCAGGACGTTGCGATTGTCATGGAGGGCTCAAGAGAGGAACTCATGGTAAAGGACCTCCCCTCGGAAAAAATCCTTAGGGATATTGGCGTACATACCCAGAAAGAGTTTGTCGGGAAGATAAAGGATGCCAAGAGCATCGTCTGGAACGGCCCGATGGGGATGTATGAAAGGCCTCCTTTCATCAAGGGAACAAAGGCTGTCGCAAAGGCAATTGCGCAAGGGGATGCGTTTTCCCTGCTTTGTGGGGGAGACACAGAACTTGCGATGAAAAAATGCGGGCAGGAGAAGCAGGACTATTCGTATGTCAGCCTTGCGGGGAAAGCAACTTTGAAATACCTATCAGGGGCAACTTTGCCGGGGATACAGATACTCAACGGCGAAAAGAAGGGGGGAAGCTGATGCCCCGGCCGCCCAAATCAAAGCCCCCTACCGGGAAGAAAACAGCCCCTGCCGGGAAAACCGCAAGGAAAACACCTATCAAGAAACCCCTTATTTCGCAAAGGAAACTTTTCAGCATGAAACCCGGCCAATTCCGGGAGTGGCTGCGGAAGGCGGATACCCCCGGGGCAAGGAAGGCGATAGGCCTTATCCTCGAGGGGATGGGTGAGGCAGCCCTTGCGCGGTCAAAAGGGAAGGTTTTTTGGGAGAAGCCCCCGGCGGAACTGTTTTTCCATGAAGTAAGGGCAATGGTGAAGGAAGCCCCTGTCCTTGCCAACACACTTGAGAAAATGCTTGCGGAGTCCGGGAGCCACAGCCGCACAATGGCGATAAAGGCGATGCTTTACCCCGATATTAAGCCCCCGCGCCCCCCTGCGATAATCCTGACCGGGAAGGAACTGCGCCCAAAAAAACAGGCGCCCCCGAAGTTCGCGCCCCCGGAAACATTTAAACACCCTGAAATAAGACCCGAGTGGCTGCCCAAAGACGAGGGCGGCAACATCCTTGATTTTTCCGCAAAGAAAAAAAGGCAACCCCGGAAGAAATAATCCTTAGGAAACCTTCTCCTCGACCGAGCTCTGTATTTTCGCCGCTATCTGCGAGCCGGCTATCCCCAAAATCTCCTTCGCCAGTTCGTTCTTCTTTCCCGCAAATTCAATCGAACTTCCCGCTTTCCCCAAAACAACAACCTTATTTGTTTCCTCCCCAATCCCGCCTTTTGCAACATCATTCGCAACAACCAAATCAAGGCCGTGCTTTCCCATAATGATTTTTGCGGCCCTTTCGAGCTCAACCTTGTTTTTATTTGTTTCCGCCTTGAACGCGACCATGAACAAATCAGGGAATTTTTTCCTCACGTTCGCTATTATTTTCTCCGCGGGCTCGAGCTCAATCACAGCCCTGCCATTAGATTTAATTTTCTCCTTGCTCTCCCTCAAAGTGAAATCCCCGACAGCCGCACTTGCAATGAACATATCCGCACCCTTATCCAGCTCACGCATAACCGCATTCCGCATCTCCGCAGCACTTTCAACCTTGACGCAGCTTATCTGCCTCTCTATCGCACCATGGTTATGTATAAGAGTAACCTCCGCCCCCAGCCTATAAGCCTCCCCCGCAACCTCAACCCCTGTTTTTCCGCTTGCCCTGTTTGTCAAAACCCTTATCGGGTCGATTCTTTCGGAGGTTGCCCCTCCTGTTACAACAACTCGTTTCCCCTCGAGCCCCCTGCTGCCCAAAAGCCTCTCAACTTCCAATACAATCTCATTTATTTCAGGGAGCTTCGCCTTGTTCTCCCCGACAACCGGATCCAGAAATGTAACTCCCATCTTCCTCAGTTTCGCTATGTTCTCTTCTATAACCCTGTTCCGGTACATCGAGAAGTGCATTGCCGGCACAACCAAGATTGGTTTCCCTGAGCCGAGCGCGGTAACCGCAAAGGCCGTAACTGTTGTGTCGTCAATCCCCTGCGCAATCTTTCCTATGGTGTTTGAGGTGCTTGGCGCAACCAAAAGCATATCCGCACTTCCCTCCATACCCAGCAATTCAACATGCTCTATCGCGCCCGTCAACTCTGAAACAACCTCATGCCCGCTCGCATAATGCATCGCCTCTTTCGTAATTATGCCCTGCGCAGCTTTGCTCATAACTACTCTCACTTCAGCCCCCTTTCTCATCAAGGCCCTGCAAAGGCCAAAGCTCCTAACCGCAGCAACACTTCCTGTCAAAGCAAGGGCTATCTTCTTCCCTTCCAAAGAGCTTCCTTCACACCCCGTAATCCCCAAGCTCGGATGCATAAAAAACACAGCCAACAAAATCATTAAATACCCCAAAGCCATAATATAGGCATTAAAAACGTGAGGTTGTGAATGATGAGAAAATTGGTTTTGGTTCTCGCAATCCTGCTCTTTTTTTCCGGGGCTGCGATGGCTTACAAGACAATAGTTTCGGTAACGATAAACGACATGAAGTGCCAGCCCTGCCGGAACGGCGATGACCTGACAAAAATCGAGGGCGATGGTATGCCGGGCGGCCTTTTCATTTCTGAAAGCGCGAACTGCTCCACCCCCATTCCCGGAAGTGAAAGGGACTCCCAGCCCTATATTGAGCAGGGTATGGCCTACACAAGCGCGAATGCTGAACTCACAACGGGCAGCACATACCATTTCTGCATGCAGTTGAGTGAATATTCTGGGCAGGCAGCCCGGTATTCTCTGCCCTACTGCCACTCCGTTTCCGCCACCAGCTATGCATTTACACTCTGGCCCGCAACAGTCAAGTGTACTGGGGGAAACAACAGCCGCGTCTTAATCGGCGCTTCTAATATAGACACCTTGACATTCGCATTCCCGTTCATAGCGTGATTTGATGAGAATCAAAAAGCCCGCAATGGTCTTGGCAGTGCTTGCCCTGGTTTTTGCGGGATGCGCCTGCGCCTCCGACACCGACTGCTCGGACGGGCCGTGCGAGAAATGTTCGGAGGGCATCTGCGCAACCGCCGAGATTGTTACAGGCAATTTGCCTGAAGTTACCTCCTGCGAATCAGGCATCTGCCTAACCGCAGAACTTGACCAGGGCAACCTCCCCGAGGTAAGCTCCTGCGAATCAGGCATCTGCCTAACCGCAGAACTTGACCAGGGCAACCTCCCC
>CAZILS010000001.1:142529-169443 GCA_964540145.1 uncultured archaeon
GAGGTAAGCTCCTGCGAATCAGGCATCTGCCTAACCGCACAGCTTTGCACAGGCACTTTGGATGAAATAAGCTCCTGTGAATCAGGCATCTGCCTCACAGGGGAAGGGAATTGGCCGATTGTCTACGAGTGCCCCCCTGAATGGGTGAAGCCCGGCCCTCCCCCCGGCTGCACTCCCGATGAAACTCCCGAAACAACATGCAACGATGGTTTGGACAATGACTGCGACTCCTACATCGACTGCGATGACGGGGATTGTGGAGGAACGCCGGCCTGCCCCGCCTCTCCCGCATTCACAATCCTCTCACTCACCACAAACCCCGCGAGCGTGATTGAGGGGAGCGAGGCTATAATAACCGCAAAAGTGAGAAGGACAGGCACTGACAACACTTCGGTAAGCCTTGATATACTGAACCAAACAAATTCAAACACCCTTGCCCTGCAGGAGAATGATATTTTCGCGGCAGGCCGGAATGAGGCAACTGTTGAATTTACGGTTGACAGTGCCGCACTTGGCCTTGGCAACTGCAGGGCAACCGCAACCCTCTCCGCAAACGGAGTCTCCAAGCAAACCTTTTTCACGGTGAGCGAGGAATTGCAGCCTGTCGCTGTTCCGGACATTCCGGCCGCGCTTGCGGTTGTTGTGGCATTATGCGCCCTCTGTGTACTTTCCTCGCGCAAAAACAAACCTTTTTAATTATTCGACAGCTATCTTATTTGGGTTTTATGGCTGTTAAGAACAACGAGGGGAAGTGCTGCTATTGCGGCGGCTGTGTAGGGGTTTGCCCTGTTTTGGCGCTCGAACTGCAGGACACAAGGCTTGTTATTGACAAAGAAAAATGCACCAACTGCGGCAGCTGCGTAAAGATCTGCCCTGTTGGAGCGATGACCATTGAAAAGAAGTGATTCTATGCCTGTTGTTGAGATTAAGATGTGGGAAGGAAGGACAGATGCCCAGAAGGAGAGGCTTATCGAGGGCATTTCAAAGGTATTTTCCGATGAACTTAAGGTTGACCTTTCCCATCTTCACATCATCATAACCGATGTCTCAAAGAAAAACTGGGGCCTTGAGGGCAAGAGGGCAGACAAACTTTAGGTGCGCTTATGGAACATTACGATGTTGTTGTTGTGGGGGCGGGGCCTGCGGGCCTTAGCGCAGCCGAGAGGCTCGCCGAGAACAGCCATAAAGTGCTGTGCCTCGACAAGAAGCAGGAAATAGGTGTTCCTGTGAGGTGTGCCGAGGGCCTCGGCATGGGCTGGTTCGAAAGGCTTAACATAAAGCCAAGGAAGGAGTGGTGCCCCGCAGAAATTTACGGTGCGGCCCTGTACTCTCCATCGGGAAAGAAGGTCGAGGTGCGTTTCGACAAGCTAAGCGGCTACGTCCTCGAAAGGAGGATTTTCGAAAAGCGGATAGCGAAGAACGCCGCAAAGAAAGGCGCAAAAATCATGGTTAAGTCAAACATCAAAACCCTTGAGAGGAAAGACGGAAAGGTTATCGTTACAGTCGACAACATGAGCAAGAAAAAAACCTACTCCGCAAACATCATCATTGCGGCAGACGGTGTTGAATCGACAACCGCAAGAAGGCTTGGCTTAAACACAACCAACAAGCTCATTGACATCGACTCAGGTTTCCAGTACAGGATGGCGGGCATAGATTTCGAGGGCTCTGATTTGATTAACCTTTTCTTCGGGAAGGACGTTGCCCCTCGCGGTTATGCCTGGATTTTCCCGAAAGGGAAGGGCGAGGCAAATGTGGGCATAGGGATTGCAGGAACCGAAAAAGAGCTTGCAAAAGACTACCTTGATAAGTTCATAGCAAATCATCCCGGCCTTAAAAACGGCTCAATCATCGATGTGAATGCCGGTGCAGTTCCTGTCGGGGGCTTCCTTGACAGCATGGTAAAAGACAACCTCATTGTTTGCGGCGATGCCGCACACCAGGTCAACCCCATACACGGGGGAGGAATAGGCATAGCGATTGAGGGGGCAAGGATGGCTGCAGATGCAGCATCGGAAGCCCTGAAGAAAGGGGATTATTCCGAAAAGGCGCTTTCCCCCTACAACAAGGCATGGTATCAAAAGCGCGGGAACAAACTGAAGGATGTGCTCAAGAGGCGCCACATGCTTGAGAACATGGAGGACAGGGACTTCGAGGTTTTGGCACAGGCAATAACCGGCGAGGACGTAATGAAGATTGCGGAGGGCGACCTCCTTGAGAGCGCCAAAATAGTGAGCACAAAACTCGTTAAGCACCCCGGCCTGATGAAGGTAATGCTTAAGTACCTGAAGTAACCTATATCCGCCATGGATTTTTATATAATCTTGGCGTCTCTTGCCCTTCTTGCCAACCTGCTCTTTGCCGGCTATATCCTTGGCAGGAGGCCGGGCTACCGGAAATTCCAGCTTGTTGCCCTCGTCAGCATCTGCTGCGCAGCATGGAACTTTTTGATAATTTTCCGCGGTCTGTTCCCAAGCGGGCTCGACACCCTTCTCTTCAAGCTCCAGTATGCTGCGATACTCTTCCTTTGGGCATTCCTGCTCCACTTCCTCCAGCTGTTCACCCTGAGGAAATACCCAAAAATCCTGAACTATGCCTTGACAATTCCCCTGGCAATCCCCGTGATTTTCACCGGCTGGTTTGTGTCCTCTGAACCTGTGCCATATTACACTACTACAGGCACAGGCGGGATATTTACTCCCCTGTTTTATCTGATGGTTTTGCTGTTCGTGATTTTATGCATGGCGATGCTGTTGCAGCTGCGTTCTGGGCTGGAGGGTAAAAACAGGGCCCGTGCAAACCTGATAACAGCTGCCTACGGCAGTCCCCTGCTGGCCGCCCTGGTGGACACCGCCTTTTTCTATCTCGGCATCCCCTTCCCCTTTCTGACGAGCATCGCAACAGCCGCAGTCCCGGTTGCCTTGGGCTATGCCCTGCTTAAGTACGGGCAGGGAAGAAGCAGCGGGAAGAAACCCGGGCAAGCAACCCTTAAATACCTCCCCCCGCAATTATAGTTTATGCAGACCACAAACCTTACGCTTGCATACCTTTCCGAAGGCCTTTCAAAAGCCCTGAAGGACGCGCACCTCAACAAAGTCCAGAGAGTTGACAAAAGCCTCTTCAAGTTCAAGTTCCACACAAAGCAGGGAACAAAGGACCTAATCGCAAGCCCGGCAGGTCTCTATATCACCAAGTACTCTTTGCAGGGCCTCGAGCCGAAAGGCTTCCCCGAGTTTGTGAAGAAGGAGCTCAGCAACAAGCGCGTTCTCTCCATTGAGCAGCATGGTTTCGACAGGATAATCGTCTTTACATTCCACACCCACAGGCTCATCTTCGAGCTATTTGCGGACGGGAACATCATCCTCGCAGACAAGGACATGAAAATACTGATGCCTTTGCGTCACCAAAGCTGGGCAGACAGAACTGTGAAAAGAAACCACCCCTACAAGTTCCCCGCCCCGCGGGGGGAAAGCCCTGCGGAAACAACACCCAAAATGCTTGGACAGCTTCTCCCTGAAAAGGGAACAGATGTTGTAAGAGCTTTAATCAAAAGCCTGAACATAGCGCCGCCCCTTGCGGAAGAGGCTTGCCTCCTCGCAAAGGTCGAGAAGGATTCCCCCGCAAACAAGCTCAAGCCAAAGGACTTTGAAAAATTGGCAAAGGCGATAAAGAGCCTTTACACTGTAAGCGAAAAAAAGCTGAAGCCGGTTGTGGTTTCAGGCACATTGCTCCCCTTTTCCCTCACGGCAATGGAGGGCCGGAAGGAACAGGCATTCGAAAGCTTGGACGAGGCTTTGGATGAGAATATTTCCCTTGCATATATAACCAAGGAAGAAACCGCGGCCAAGGGCGAGCTCAGCTCGGAGACAGCAAGGATAGAGCACAATCTCCTGGAGCAGGAGGAGGCAAAAGCCAAGTTCCTTGAGCAGGAAGAGAAAGCAAGGAAGGCGGCAGAGCTCATCTACTCGAACTATGTCGAACTTGAGGAGCTTCTCACAGCGCTGAAGTCCGCAAAGACCAAAAAAATCCCGAAGGAAGAGATTATGTATAAGTTAAAAAATGCCGCCAAAAGCGGCGATAAAGCAGCAAAGCTGTTCGTGGATTTCGACCCAAAAACAAACAGGCTCACGGTTGAGCTTAACTGAACGGGAAGAAACCCCCGGGCGGGAAACTACTGTTTCTCCGGCTCCAGGTGCTCCATTTCCCTTTCATCCACGATAAAAACATCGCTCACAGCGGTAACTGCGGAGTAGGGGACTGTAACAACCTTGTCCCTTGTATTAATCTTCTTGGCAACCCTGCTGTCCTTGTCGAGCTCAACCAGCAAACCCTCTATGTTTCCGCTGGCCTCATCCACAACAAGGTCGGAGAGCTTGCCAACCTCGTCTCCCCTGTTTGTAATTACCTTTTTTGTAGCGAGTTGTCGTGCAATTGTGTACTTATACATTCTTACACCCCTTTAATAAAAAGTCTTAACTATATTTAAATGTTCCGTAATTACAAATATACATAATGCCCTAAACCCGATTTTAAGGGTGCCGAAAGGCGATTCCATGGCAAATCCAGATGTTTACCTTCCGAAGGAGATTGAGGAGACCCTCAGGCGCCAGCATTACTCCCTGTTCGGTCACTCAGGGGTTAAGCTCTGCCACTGGACGAAGCAGTCCCTTTCCAAAGGAAGGGTTTGCTACAAGCAGAAATTTTATGGCATTGAAAGCCACCGCTGCATGCAGATGTCCCCCGCAGTTTCCCACTGCCCGCAGGAATGTGTTTTCTGCTGGAGGCCTTTGAGCGAGCTAAGCTGGGATTTGCCAAAGCACGGGAAGGTCGATTCCCCAAAAGAAATAGCAGAGCGGTCCATCGAAAGCCAGAGGGTTCTCCTTTCGGGGTATGGGGCATTGAGGGAGGAACTCGGGGATAAGCTGGAGCAGGCGAGAAACCCGAAGCATGTTGCAATCTCCCTGAGCGGCGAGCCCACAGCCTACTCCGGACTTTCCGGCCTTATCGAAACCTACCACAGCATGGGCCTCACAACTTTCCTTGTCAGCAACGGCATGTTTCCCGAAAGACTTGAAAAATTAACTTTGCCCACGCAGCTCTATGTTTCCCTGGAAAGCCCTGCAAGGGAAATGCACAAAAAGATAAACAGGCCCCTTCTCCCCGACTCGTGGGAGAGGCTGAACAAAACTTTGGAACTTTTGCCATCTCTCGAAACGAGAACCGCACTGCGCCTAACGCTTATCAAAGGCATGAACATGCAGAACGAAAAAGAGTTCGCCGAGCTGATACTGAAAGCAAAGCCGGCCTTCGTCGAGCTGAAGAGCTATATGTATGTGGGCTATTCCAGAAAGCGGCTGAAGGAAGAAAACATGCCCTGCATAGATGAGGTTCTTGAATTTGCGGAAAGCCTTAATAATCACTTAGGATATAATTTAGCAGGTCATTCCGGGGAGTCAAGGGTTGCGCTTCTATGGGACGGGGAAACAAAAAGGAAAATAGATTTTAAGTGAGACCATGGAAGAGGAAGAGCCATACAAGGGGAAAACCAAAAAGAAGGGAAAGTTCTGGAACCTCACAAAATCCCTTATCGTTGTTGGCTTCATAGTCGGCCTTGTTTTGGGCGCTTACATAACCCACTATTATATCGAGCCCATGCTCAAAGACTCAAAGGCCTCTGATTACACAAAGCTCAAAGAGTACTGCAATGCGCAGGACAGGGAGCTGGACCGCTGCTTAACCTGCCTCGATATCAAAGGAATAGACTCCTCAACCTGCCCATAGCCGAGGCCGGGCCGAAGTTTTTTCCATTACAGGCTATTCCTCAATAACTTCTCCCTTGGGTTTTTTCTCCGAAAAAATAATGCTCCGGAACTTGTAGAGCTTAAACCCCTTCTCTCTCCACGCATCTCTTGGAAGGCCGGCCTTCCCGCAAACCTGTTCCAGAAATTCCCTCGCACCCCAGCCCCATTCAACAGGGACTTGCGGGAGCAGAACTCCTTTCGCACCCCCCAGCTCGGCAACCAAGCCGTCCTTGCCTATCTCAATACCTTTCACAAACTCGCCCGGCTTTGCGTTCACCTCTTTTGGAGGAGTAAGGACAGAAACCTCAACCAAAACCTTGCCCAGCTCCGCAGCGGAAAGCGGAGGAAACCTTGGGTCGTTAAATGCAGCTGAAACAGCGCACTCGATAATAGTTTGCCAGAGCGGCTTCACAGCCTCCAAATAGCCTATGCACCCCCGCAGTTCCTTCCCCGGAAACATTTTCAGGGTTACGAAGGCGGGGGCAGGAGCGGAATAATCCCTGTTTTCGGGCTCCTCAACCAGATACTTGCCTGTGTGCATGAAATATTCGATGCTTTTCCTGGCTATCCCGACAAATTCCTTGCCGTCCTGCAGTGAAAAAACAGCCTTGGGCATGGCACTATTGTGTCTATGCCCCTTAATTAACCTACTTTTTGCCGAACTTCGGCTTATCCTTGAGAGTGGCCTGCTTTCCCGCCTTGGTCCTGAGGAAGATGGCAAATGACGCACCGCCAAGCAGGGCAAGGATAAACAAGCCAATCATTATCGCAAGGTCTGCATCAGCGCCAAGACCGAACAGCCCTGTTGCGGGAGGCCCATCCTCGTCAGCCTCGCACATCCCCTCAACCGTCTCAAGCTTCGTTTCTGTCTTTGAGGTTTCCCCGCCATCCTGCTCTGTGGTGGTACAAACCCTTGTGAACTTCATCTTATCTTCCACACACTCGTTGGTTGGAATCCAGTCATCGCACTCGGTCTTTGGCTGCACCTGTGCCTTGCACAGCCCTGAACAACAACGGTCACTGTCGCTTGCGGTAAGTATATTGCCTTCACAAATCTCGCTAATCAGGCAGATATATCCTGACTGTTCGCCGCATGTTGGCACAGGAGGCTTAGGCGTGCACTCAACAGAACAGCACCTGTCTGTGTTGGTTACGCTGAGCCACTCACCCTTACAAGTCTCATTTTCCGAGCAGATATCTCCCTTCTTGTAAATGCATGTTATGGAGCCTCCACCGCCCCCTCCCCCGCCGGGGCTTGGCGGGACAATAACGCCACCGCCGCCTTCTCCGCCCCCACCGCCGCCTTCTCCGCCCCCGCCTCCGGAGGTTGTGACTGAGATAGCGCCGGACCGGGCATTATTGCCCTCGTTGCTCTCGATGAAGTTGTTGCCGGGGTCAACCTCAATCTCAAATGTATGGCTTCCCTCCGCAGCTGTCCATGCGTAGTTAACTACATACGGCACGCCTGCAGCAAGATTAATGTTCAAAGTATCAACAACCCCGCTATCAAGCCTTACTATGATTGTAACCCCGGAAAGGTCCTGTATATCACTCAATATGGTTCCGCTAACTGTGACAGCATCCCCTGTGTTCGCTGTTCCCGGAACCGAGATTCCTGTAACAGAGAGGTCGTAAGTGCCCGGGTTTGGCGGATCCACAGTAACCTGCTGGGCCATACTGTTGTTGCTTTCGTTGCACTCAAGCACCGTATCTCCAACATCCGCATCCGCAGCCATGTTATGTATACCTGCTTTTCCGGCTGTGTTCCAGATGAAATTCAGGTCTGCTGTGTCCCCTGCATTAAGGGAAGCAACAGTCTGTGTTCCGACAGTTCCCTGCGCATCCGTCAAGGTAACGTCGAAAGCGCCTGCGTTAACCAAACCCTGGTTTGCAACCCTTACAGTAACTGTAACTATCTCCCCTTCCTGCGGGGTGAGGTTGTTCAGGTCAATGTCTGAGATTACAAGGTCTGTGCCTATGATATCGAAGCTGCCGACACTTGGAGGCTCGCCGACAGCATTCCCGTCAGCATCCTCATAATATGCCCTTATTCCGAGCTGTACTCCTGTCCCGCACGAGTTAGTTGTGATATTGAACGTAAGGTTCTCGGTGTTTCCTGTCCCAATATCCATCGGTCCGTAAGAGTTAACATTTGCATCGTAGAAATCACTAACTGCGGGCACAAGGTAAGCCATCACATTGTGTGCATCCCCGCTCCCGGTGTTCTGCAGCCCGAAAGCAACATCGAAATTTTCCCCAAGCTCCCTGTTAGAAGGCGCAGCTGAAATTATGCCGAGGTTTGGATAATTGAAGCCGAGGCTGTGCTGGCTGTTGCAGTCAGGCAAAACCCCATCGTTATCAGTTATGTTGAAGTCAACAAAGTAGCCTCCCATAGGCCCTGTGAACGTAATCTTGTATGAGTTCTCGGCTGTGCTAATCGAAACCGTTGTGGGGTCTGTTGTGCTCAGCCCTGCGGGAACGCTGAAATGCAGGTTCTCGTAAACAGTTGCCGCATCCGTTCCCCAGAAGTTTATGTTCGGCACAGTTCCATAACCGACAGGATCTCTAACAGTGAGGGTTGCGGTTGTGTCCGTCAAATGCTCTACCGTAACATAGTCTGCGCACGTACTGCCCATAACCATCGGCACAAGCACTATCACAGCCATCAAAACCAGGAAAACAGTGTTACGCAACATTCACACCCCTTGTAATCGTTACCTGGTCGGCAGGGTCGCTTCCCGCGGTTATCGTGACAGTATAAGCCCCTGCAGCATCTATGCTGAACCCCCACCAATAGTACTCATCATCCATAAATGCAACGTCAATTGTGCATCCCGGGGCAGCGCCGCATGCCATGGAATTCGCAACCGTAAATGCCCCGTTTACACTTAGGGTTATCGGTACCGCATCGAAGTCCTCAACATTCTGCCTGAAGTTCTTTACCCAAAACATCGAGTAAATGTTTGTTCCCGCGGTTGTGTTTGCCGGAGGATGGTCGCTTCCCGAGAACCACTCAAGCTCAATGTAATCAACTATGCTCCATATTCTCAAAGTACTCTGCACTTCATTGTCAACTGTGTTGGTTTCTCCCCCCGCAGGCAAGGCCCTTATAATCAAGGTATTGTAATTTTTCCTGTCCGCGCCCCATGAGAAAGCAACGTTCTCTGTTGCGCCGTTCGCAACCGCAATTGTGGTGCTGTCTGCAACAACCCAGCCTGTCGACATGTGGTATGCAAGCAGCTCAACAGTAACGTTCTCGTTCACATCGCCATTGTTTGTCACGTCTGCGCTCACATTAACAGTATCGTAGAGGAAAATTGTGTTTCCTGTTCCCCAAACGCCGTTGTCCACAAGGATATCGTGGTCTGCAAGTATCTCAACATTCCTTATCGCGTTGTTGTCGCTAACCACTATTTCTCCAGTAACAGGCTCAATCGCAACAAGCAGCTCGACAATTCCCTCGGTATCGGCGCTTCCCCATGAAAGCGGAACAGGAATGACCTGGCCTGCATTTATGGCCGGGATTGTGCCGCTGTCAACCTGAACGTCATTGGCATAAAGCCTCACAACAACCCCTGTTTCTGTAACAAGGCCTTCATTCTCAACATCAACCGTGATGTTAACAGCATTTCCATATGCCTCGGCTGCAGGCGCTGTTATTCCCTGCACAGAGAGATTATTGGTTGTCAATGAAACCGTAAACATCCAGTATTCATTGAGCAGATTCCCTGCATTGTCGTAAATATGCATGTTTATGTCATGGTCCCCCACAAAAAGGTCGCTTGTCGGTGTGAAGCCTGCCCCAAGGCTGTTTACATCAGCGCTTACCGCAACACCGTCTATGTACAATGTGCTTGCGGCAGTGTCTATGCCCGAATCAACGTCATCGAAGTTGATCATTATTGCAGGCCTTCTATCGGATGTGGCGCTTCCGTTGAGCGGCGAGACCGCGCCTGCGGCAGGATTGACAGTATCCAGCCCAATATCATCGTTCACAGAGCCTGCGGAAAGGTTGCCTGCATTGTCCCTTGCCATGAAGTAAACCGTCTTTGTTCCATCCCCAACTGTACAGCCTGCTCCTGCCTCGCTCTCAACATTAAATGCCCTTGTAACCGAGAACGCTTCCCACGCTGTCCAGCTCGCATTGTCGCAGCTGAACTGCATCTCGTCTGCACCTGCCGCGCCAACTGTAAGTGCGGTATCCGCATTGTTTGTCCACACATCACCATTATTAATCAGCACACTCAGGCCTGTTGGAGGCGTATTATCAACAGTAACTGTAACCCCTTCAATGGTTGTTTCCCAATTGCCCGCGCCGTCCTGAGCCCTTGTTTCTATGAGGTAAGTGCCGTCCGCAGGCGCAGCCCAGCTATAGTTCCAGGTTGCTGTTCCAACAGCATCTGCCCACGCTCCCCCGTTAAACCTAATCTGCACAACTGTAATTCCGCTCGCGCCGTTCACGGCTGTGCCAGTAATTGTGTAAGGGAAATCCCCCGCATTCAGAGAGTTCCCATCTACGAGATTTGTGATATCCGAGTCGGGCTCGCCCCTGTCAAGCTCTATATCGTCCATGACAGGCCCTGCAACATTCCGGGCAAGGTCCCTTGCCATGAAGTAAACCGCCTTGTTCCCGTCAGTGCCTGTACAGCCTGCCCCTGCCTCGGCAACCAAATCAAAGCCCCTTGAGGCAGCAACCGCTTCCCAGCCATTCCATGTCGCATTATCGCAGCTGAACTGCATGTGCGAGGCTCCTGTAACAACAATGCCCAAAGTTGCGTTAGGGTCGTTTGTGAAAATATCTCCTGAGTTGATTGTCACGCTAAGCCCTGTTGGTGCAGCAGTATCAAGATTAATTCCGTCGCTTACAACAGCACTGTTCCCCGCAGCATCAGTTGCCCTGAAGAACACAGTCTTAGGCCCGTCCCCCACACTGCAGCCTGCTCCGGTATTCACATTGAATGGTGCATTTGTGTTGTAAGGCACAGGCGCTGTCCAGACTGTGTTGTTACAGCTGAACTCCATAGTTGAAGCCCCAACCGCGCTCAAGGTAAGCACAGTATCCGCGCTGTTTGCGTAATCGTTGTTGTCGTTTATCATAATGCTCATGCTCTGCGGAGGCAAAGTATCAACGTTAACTGTGATGTTCTCTATCGAGGTTTCCCAGTTGCCAGCGCCGTCCTGCGCCCTGCTCTCTATAAAGTAACTTCCATCTCCTGCGGCAGGATAAGCCCAATTATAGGTCCATGCGGTTGTTCCGGTTGCATCTATCCAGCTGCCCCCGTTAAACCTGACCTGCACAAGCCCTATCCCGCTCCAGGTGTCTGCAGCAACGCCCGTGATTGTGTAAGGGAATGCCATTGCGTTCAAATCAGCGCCGTTGAAAGGAGCTGTTATATCCGAGTCAGGCTCGCCCCTGTCAAGGGTTATGTCATCCCAAACAACTATCGAAGTCCTGTTCGCAAGGTCAACTCCCCTGAAGTAAACCCTCTTCAAACCATCGCCAGTTGTGCAGTTTGCTCCTGCCTCGGCCTCAAGGTCAAATGCCCTTGTCGTTGCGTAAGGCTCTTTGGCTGTCCAGGTTGCATTGTCGCAGCTGAACTGCATATGCGAAGCGTCTTCCGCATAAAGTGTCAGTGTAACGTCCCTGTCAGCAGTGTAAGGGGCATTGCCGTCAATAACTATGCCCGGGTTCTGCGGGGGTATAGTATCAAGGACAACGTTAACCCCCTCAATAGCTGTTTCCCAGTTGCCTGCTCCATCCAATGCCTTGCTCTCGATGTAGTAGTTGCCGTCCGCTGCAGCACCCCATACATAAGTCCAGGCTGCTGTTCCGGTTGCATCTATCCAGCTGCCCCCGTTAAACCTGACCTGCACAAGGCTAATTCCGCTTGCTCCGTTGCTTGCTGTCCCCCTAACGATGAAAGGCAGCGCGGTGAGGTAATTCCCTTCGGCAGGGTCAGTTATGTCAGAATCCGGCTCGCCCATATCGAGCTCTATATCGTCCATCATTATTCCCGAAAGGTTTTCTGCCCTGTCAAGTGCCCTGTAGAACACAGCCTTATTGCCGTCTCCTGCAGTACACTCTGCAGAAGGCTCGGCCTCAAGGTCAAATGCCCTGCTTGCCGAGAAAGGCTCCCACGCTGTCCAGCTTGAGTTATTGCAGCTGAAGCTCATCCTGTTAACGTCAGTTCCGCCAAGCGTAAGGGTTGCGCTTCCTGAGTTTGTGAAGGCATCCCCGCCGTTAATCACAATCGCCAGGCCTGCCGGAGGTGTCCTATCGAGGACTATATCATCGCTCACAACAACACTGTTCCCTATGAAGTTGCTTGCCTGGAAGTAAACAGCCTTTGCTCCGTCAACATCTGTGCAGCCTGCCAAAGGCTCCGCAACGATGTTGAAGTCCCTTGCTGAAGAGAAAACTTCCCAGGGTGTCCAGTTTGCATTATCGCAGCTGAACCTCATGTTCTCGGCAGGGGTAGGCCCGCTAACCGCAAGGCCAAGCCGGACAATAACATCGTTTGTGAACGCATTGTGGTCATCTATAACAATCTCGGGAGTCAATGGCACAACACCAACCCTGACATTCACATCCTGCACAACATCCTCGTAATTTCCGGCCCTGTCGACTGCTCTCCTCTCGATTATGTAATTGCCGTCTGCGGCCGGCCCCCAGGGGTGTGTCCATGGGCCTGTGTTTGCGGCGGTTGTCCAGCTGCCCGGGGTTCCGCCCATTGGCGTTATCCTTACCTCAACCCTTTCAACGCCGCTTCCGCCCATGTCTGTCGAGGTTCCTGTTATATCGTAAGGCATGGTTGCGGGGCCTATTACCGCACCGTTAATCGGCTGTGTTATGGCTGAAAAAGGCCTTGTTGTATCAAGTATTATGTCATCCTGCGGGAACGGGCTGTCTGAGTTGTTGCCTGCCCCATCCCAGGCCATGAAGTAAACAGTTTTTATCCCATCTCCCAAATTACAGCCCGCAATTTCCCCCCCTGCAATGTCCCCAACCTCCAGGTTGAATGCCTTGGTTGTTGCGAACGGCTCAGGAGTTGTCCATGTGAAGGTGTCACAGCTGAATGCCATCTCAACAGCATCAGGCGCTGAAAGTGTGAGCATGACATTCGCATCATTGGTTGCAAATGCATTGTTGTCTATGAATATGGTTGGGGCAAGCGGTTCATTGGTGTCGATTGTCACACTAACGCTGCTTATGCTCTTCTCGAAATTCCCCGCATTGTCCCAGCCCATTGTCTCAATTGTCCAAACCCCCTCCCCGGGATAGCCCCAGGTGTAATCCCAAGTTCCGTCTCCAAGGGGCGTTATCGGGTACCAAGGGCTTACACTACTGCCCTGTATGAACCTGATGTCAACCCTTGCGATTCCCGAACCCCCGGTATTGTCCCGTGAATCTCCCTCTATAACGAAGTTAGGGAAGTCATTCTCGTTCAAGTAGTTCCCGTCTGTTAAATTGGTTATCCCTGAGTCCGGTTCGGCCCTGTCAAGGTTTATTGTGTCGAATACCGCTGATGCAATGGTTCCCTGGGCGAAGTCCCTTGCCCTCATCCAAACCTCTTTCGCCCCATCTCCGTCTATGCAGCCATACTGCGCACCTGTGAGGGTAAATTCCCTTATTACCGGGTGTGATGTAAAAGCATACCATGGCGTCCACGGCCCGGCAGAGGTGCAGCTCAGTGCGAACTCCCCAACGCCATTTGCGTCGACCTCAACGCTGACAACCACCTCATTGGTATCTGGCGCATTGCCATTTATGAAAATGTTCAGGTCGTTTGGCGCAATCCTGTCAAGGGTTATGGTGTCGCTGATAATTGCGCTCTTCACGCCCATGTTTGTCCTTGCCTGGAAGTAAACTATCTTAGGCACAGGGTTCATTCCCAATGTGCACCCGGCAGTATATCCATTTAGGCCATATTCCAGGTCGAACTGCTGCGGGCTGTTGAAAGGAATCCAGTTTGTCCATGGGATTGTGTCGTCGTCCGGGACCAATGGGTTTGCAGCGCAGCTGAACCTCATATCCTTTGCGTTCATCGCCTGCAAAGTAAGCATAACATCCGCAATGGTTGTGTATTCCGCCCCCCCGTTAATCACAATATTCATATCTGTTGGCGGGCTTACCCCCACATAAACAGTTACCGCATTGAAGTCTGCCTGGACATTTCCCGCGTTGTCTGTTGCACGGCTGTCAAGCACATAAATTCCCTCCTCCTGCTGTCCCCACGTGAAAGTCCAGTTATCCGTGCCGCTTGCCGGCTGCCAAATACCCCCCCTCTCCCTGAACTCGACAGACGCAATCCCGCTTGCGTTGTCGTCCGCTATCCCATGCACCAAGTAAGGGAAGTTGTAGATTGTCAAAACCTGCTCGTTGAAAGGGTCGTATATGTATGATGTCGGCCCTGCCCTGTCAAGGATTATTGTGTCGAAGACCGGAGGCCCTGCCGAAGGGTTCCCTGCTGCGTCTGTCGCGTTGAAGTAAACGGTTTTAGTGCCGTCTCCAATAGTACATCCTGCCAAAGGCTCTGCAGCCAAATCGTAATTTGCCCTGAAAGCGGAGTATGGCTCAAGCGCTGTCCAGCTTGCCCCATCGCAGCTGAACTGCATCTCACCCATCGCATAGTTATCTGTTGCGCTAAGCGCAAGGCTGGCCAAAACATCATTTGTGTAGAGGTCTCCCCCGTTAATTGTTATTGTAAGCCCTGTCGGGCCCTGTGTGTCGAGGATTATCGTGTCAAATATGCCCCCTGCCTCATTACCGACAGCATCCCTTGTCCTGAAGTAAACAGCCTTTGCCCCGTCCCCCGCAGCACAAC
The DNA here is from genome assembly GCA_964540145.1 of uncultured archaeon. Classification (GTDB taxonomy): domain Archaea; phylum Iainarchaeota; class Iainarchaeia; order Iainarchaeales; family CAZILS01; genus CAZILS01. The sequence continues at coordinate 157,156 of CAZILS010000001.1, forward strand.
CTGCTCCAGCCTCGCTTTCGAGGTTGAATGTTGCGGTTGTTGCGTAGGGCTCCCATGCTGTCCACTCCCCGGGATTGCCTGTGCAGCTGAATCCCATCTCGCTGACAACACTGTATTCGTCCTCGGCATAAAGCCCGAGGTCCACAAGCGGGTTGTTTGTGTAAGCGTCCCCGCCATTGATTGTGATTGCCTGGTTGAACGGGGGTGAAAGGTCGAGTACTATGTCGTCGTTTGCGCCCCTCCTAACGTTCCTTGCCCCATCCCTCGCTCTCATGTGAACTTCCTTTGCCCCCTCGTTCCCCGTGCATCCGGGTCCGCCTATGAGGTCAAACAGGATTGTTGGCGCATAAGGCATCCATCCCGTCCACTCCCCCGCATTCCCGGTGCAGCTGAACTTCACAACGTCGACCACGTAATTGTCGGCGATGTCGAGGTTGAGCGTGACATTCCCGGTTCCCGTGTAAGGCGCGCCGGCCTCTATCTCGAAGCTGTTGACAGTGGGCCTCTCGGTGTCCAGTATGATATCGTCCATGGCAGGCCCGCCGGGGTTCCCCGCAATATCGTAAACCCTGAAATAGACCTCCTTTACCCCGTCCCCCGGGCTGCAGCCGTATGCCGGCTCCGTTGCATCAAAGGCTGCGGTTGTCGAATAGGGGACTTCGGCAGTCCAGTTCGCGTTGTCGCAGCTGAACTGCATCTTCCCGAGGCCGTCATTGTCCTCGGCGAAGAGCGCAAGCTCCACAACACCTTCTTTTGTATAGGCATCCCCGCCGTTAATCACGATGCCGAGGTTGTAGGGGATTGAGCTGTCGAGCTCTATATCGTCCCCCACCACGCCCGGGCTCATGTTTCCCGCCGCGTCTGTTGCCCTCATGTAAACATATTTTGTCCCGTCCCCCGCAGCACAACCTGCCCCAGCCTCGCTTTCGAGGTTGAACGCCCTTGTTGCCGCAAATGCCTCCCACGCTGTCCACTCCCCGGGATTGCCTGTGCAGCTGAATCCCATCTCGCCCATCGCGTAGTTGTCCTCCCCCACAAGGCTAAGCGTTACCTCGGGGTCGTTTGTTACCATCGCCCCGTTGTTTATCGATATCCCGAGCACATGCGGCGGTGCCGTGTCAACCGTAACGTTAACGAACGGGTAGCTCGTTTCCCAGTTGCCTGCCCCATCCTGTGCCCTGCTCTCTATAAAGTAACTGCCATCTCCTGCGGCAGGGTAAGCCCAATCATAAGTCCATGCAGCTGTCCCAACAGCATCTATCCAACTGCCCCCATTAAACCTTACCTGAACAAGCCCTACTCCGCTGTCGCCGTTCACGGCAGTGCCTGCAACCGCATAAGGGAATGCCGCATTGTTCACATAGCTCCCGTCCGCAGGCGCTGTTATCGCCGATACAGGCTCGCCCCTGTCGAGTATTATGCTGTCCATGTCCGCGCTCACAAGGCCTGCGGTGTCCCTCGCTTCGAAGTAGACGGTTTTTACACTGTCCCCCGCAGCACAACCTGCCCCAGCCTCGCTTTCGAGGTTGAACGCCCTTGTTGCGGAATAATTTTCCCAGCCTGTCCATGAACCACCGCTGCAGCTGAACCTCATTTCGACCGGACCGAACGGCTCATCCGCATTGAGCGTAAGCGTAACATCGGGATTGTTTGTGTAGGCGTCACCATTGTTTATCACGATGCTTGTATTTGCGGGGGGAAGCCTGTCAAGCACAATGTCGTCCTCGGCTGCCTCCCCGACAAGTATCGCGTCCGCAACTATCCTTCCGTTGACTGTATTCTCCACCCTTACAGAATAGCTTCCGTCCCCGAAGGGGTAGTTCCCGAGCAGGTTCCATTTCCCGCCATGCTGCTCCTGGTCGACATTTACAGTATCGGAGCCCCCCTCGTAATTTATTGTTAATGGCGCATCCGCAGGCCTGTTTGCCGCGCTTGACCACCTTGCGTAAACATCATAGTCCCTTGCCGAAGGCACTGAGAAATCCCATTCCGCCCACTCGGCTCCCGCAACACGCGGCGCCTGCCTGTAGTTGCTTCCGAAGAAACCGAAGAACCTCGTTGCGTTCGTGAAGCCGCTGTGTGAAAAACCGGCATCGGTGTTGTCGACAACAATCGGGGCATAGCTTACCTTTCCTTCAATGTCCCTTGCCCTGAACCAAACCGCCTTTACCCCGTCCCCCGCAGCACAACCTGCTCCAGCCTCGCTTTCGAGGTTGAATGTCCTTGTTGCCGCCAAAGGTTCCCATGGGGTCCAATGGGCATTGTCGCAGCTGAATTGCATCTCATTTGCGTCATCCGCGGCAAGCGCAAGGTTAACAACCGGGTTGGTTGTCACGAGGCTCCCGTCCTCAATCGCAATGCTGAGGCTGCTTGGGGGATTTGTTTCAACAGTAACTGTAACACTGCCATAAGCGGTCTCGAAATTCCCTGCGCCGTCCTCAGCCATGCTTTCGATTGTGTACTGGCCATCAACTCCGGGATTGTTCCAACTATAGCTCCAGTTAGGCGCGCCTGTTGCGTCCTGCCACGCTCCCTGGCTTTCCCCAACCTTGGTTATCCTGACATCAACACCAACAATTCCTGCCTGGCCGTTGTTTGCAGTTCCCATAATCGTGTAAGGGAAATCGGTTCCATAGATGACTTGCAGAGGCGCCGGGTCTGTAATCGTTGAATTAGGTTCTCCGGAATCAAGGACAATTGTGTCGACTGCAGGCATGTCAATCCCCACAGCATCGGCAACAACAAGGCCGTTCCTTCCCGCATCACTCATAAAGACCTGGTACTGCCGGTTGAGGTAGTGGTAAGTTCCAAACGAAACCCATTCATTCCCTTCCGCCTGCTGGTCCCTTATTACATTTGTGTTTACCGTTGCACCGCCGCCATCGTCATGGCTTACCCTGAACCTTGAGTTGGTTGCATTTGCGCTGTTTGCAGGCCACCAGCCGAAAACCTCGTAATCCCCTGCCGCGGGAGGTGTGAACCTCCACCTTGCCCTGTTTCCAGCAGAGGGGCTGCTGTAAGTGTAATTTGTGCCGTAATAGCCGCTCCCAGAGCCGCTTGTTGTGAAGCCCCCTCCCCTCCCATAAGTGTAAAATCCCGAATCTGTATTGTCGATAACCTGCAAAAGAGGTGTATTGTCAAACTCACTTGCCCTGAAATAAACAGCCTTTACCCCGCTTCCCGCAGAGCATCCCGCCCCTGCCTCTCCCTCAAGGTCAAACGTCCTTGAGTTGCTTGGGAAAACCTGCCAGCTTGTCCAGTTTGTCCCGTCGCAGCTGAACGATGTCCAATAGGCGTCCGGCGCATCCCATGCCAAGTCAACGACAGGATCGTTTGTCACTGAGTCTCCGCTGTTGATCTCAATTGAATAGGCATGGGCACATGTGGCCATGGCTAGGATAAAAAGCAGACTTGCCAATGCTCCGGTTTTCGAGAGACCCATTATTGCACCGAAGTTACGTCGTTTAGTTAACCAGTTAACCCCTTACATATATCGCCCCTGACATGTATTTAAAGGTTACGTTTTAACCACTCGCCAGTGGCAAATCAGTTAATAGTATAAAAGAGTATAGATAACGGAATTCCCGGCATTTTCGCCGTTAGACCTGCTCGCCTATCTCCCTAAGGAGGGTTTCCTTCTCCTTCGCCGTCATGCGGAGCTCGGCCCTTGCAAGCTCTTCCCGGGCTTTTTCCATTATCTTCCTTGCCTCCGCCCGGTAAAGCATCTTTATCTTCGTCTCGATTACAATCAGCTTCTTCTGCTGCACCGTGCTTATGCTCCGGTAAGTTTTCTCATCAAGCTTCCTTTTCAGGTACTTTTTCTTTGCGACCTTCGCCTGCCTGAGCAAAATTTCCTTTTCCTTCAAAAGAGTTTCCAGCTGCGCTTTCTCGCTTTCGGTAAGCTCGGCAGCCTTCTCATGAACTGTCCTGTTTATGTTCTCCTCGACCTTCTTCAGCTCGATTTCGGCCTCCAAAGCAACGAGCTTCTGCTGGTTCTCCTCATTCATCTCCTCGAAGACCTTCTCGCTTATCTTTCGCTTTCTCCACTTGCTTTCGGCTGTCCTTATCTCGTTCAGCAGCTGCTGTTTCCGTTCCCCAAGTATTTCCAGAGTAACCTCCTTCGAGTAGAATTTCCTCACCGAAAGCCCCAGCGCAACGGCAAGCGCCCCAACCGCATAAACCCAGCCGGAGAGGAACCACAGCGCAGGAACCGCGGCAGCGCTCACAATTATCGCCGCTTCCTGCAAACCTATTTTCCTTTTTCCCAATCCTCTTGGCATTTGAAATAATATGCGCTTTTGGTTTAAAAAGCCTTTTTAATGTTTGTTCTATGAATATCACAAGGTGTAAGCATGGCAAAAACCAAGGCTGTTAAAGGAACCAAAACCCTGAAGGAGGGCTTCGCCAAGATGTGCAAGGGCGGGGTCATTATGGACGTTACCGATTCAAAGCAGGCCAAGGTTGCCGAGAATGCGGGGGCGGTTGCGGTCATGGCCCTGGAGAGAGTTCCCTCCGATATAAGGGCGATGGGCGGTGTTGCGCGAATGGCAGACCCCAAAAAGATACAGGAAATTATGAAGGCTGTTACTATCCCCGTGATGGCAAAATGCAGGATAGGCCATTTCGTCGAGGCGCAGGTTTTGGAAAGCTTGGGCGTTGATATGGTTGATGAGAGCGAGGTTTTAACAGTCGTCGATGAAAGTTCCCACGTCGACAAATCAAAGTTCACAGTCCCCTTTGTCTGCGGCTGCCGCAATTTGGGAGAGGCCCTGCGAAGGATAAACGAAGGCGCGGCAATGATAAGGACAAAGGGCGAGCCGGGAACAGGGGATGTGGTGGAGGCTGTGAGGCACATGAAACTTGTCAATGCTCAGATTGCCGGGCTTAAGGAAATGAACGAACACAGGCTTGAGGAGAAGGCCCATGAGTTCAGGGTTCCTGTTTCGCTCGTTAAGGAAGCCGCAAAACTCGGCAGGCTTCCGGTTGTCAATTTCGCCGCAGGGGGGATAGCGACTCCTGCAGACGCCGCCCTGATGATGCAGTTAGGGGCGGACGGTGTTTTTGTCGGTTCGGGAATCTTCAAGTCAAAAAACCCAACCAAGTTCGCAAAGGCAATCGTCCTCGCAACCGAGAATTACACTGAGCCGAGGATGGTCGCAAAAGCATGCTCCGGTCTTGGCGAGGCAATGAAAGGTCTTGAGGCAAAGAAGCTTTCCAAGGAAGAGCAGATGCAGGGCCGCGGCATTTAATTGCATTGCATAGCGGCGGTGTTTCCAATAGCGGCGGTGTTTCCGATGAAGATAGCGGTAGTGGGCCTGCAGGGCGCTGTTTCCGAGCATATCGAAGCCACGAAAAACGCCATGGAAAACATGGGCTTGCGGAAAGGAACTGTTATCCGGGCGCGAATCCCGGAAGAACTCAAGGGCGCAAACGGAATAATCCTCCCCGGGGGAGAATCAACAACAATAGGCAAGCTCGCCCTTGAGAAAGGCCTTCGTTCTGAAATAATCAAGATGGCAAAGAAGGGCCTGCCTGTCTTTGGCACATGCGCAGGCCTTGTCCTCATGGCAAAAGCCCTGAAAAACGACAAGTCAAACAGCTCAAAAAGGCTGCTCGGCCTTCTCGACATCACGGTGAACAGGAACGCCTTTGGAACCCAGAAAGAGTCCTTCGAGAAGCAGGTCGAGGTAAAAGGCATAGGCAAGGTTAACGGTGTTTTCATCCGCGCCCCTGTGATAGATAAGGTAAACAACCCCGGAATCAAAGTGATTGCAAAGCTCGGCAGTAGGATTGTCGGCGTTGAGAAAGGCAATTTGCTTGGCCTCTCGTTCCACCCTGAACTTACTGAAGACACTTCCGTGCATGAGTATTTTCTGGGGATGTGCAAAACAGGCTAGAGCATAATTGCGTTTTCCGATTCGAAGTGAGAATCGCCGGTAACTATTTTCAAATTGTATTGCTTAGCTTGCGCCAATATTATTGCGTCCACTAATCCGAAGTTTTTCTGCCCCTTCATTTTCATATGCTTAACAATCCCGGAAATTTCAAGGGTTTCTTGGGTGAGGCCAAGAACCGAAGACAATCTATTCACTGCGTTGAAAACAACTTGCCTCGGAGCCCCATCTTCCTCAACCCATGCGCTAAGTTCTGCAAGGGAGACTGCACTTGTGAAACAGGGATTTTCTGCAATTATGTTTCCGACAAGCTTCCCTTTATCAGTTCCGTTAAAGAACTCTATCCAGGCGTATGTGTCCAGAAGCATTAGACGTCCCTGTCGTCACGATCTCTTTTGAAAGGTGTTCCTTTCGCACATCCGAATGCCTTGTCGAGCAGTGAGAGATCCTTCTTTATTATTGCAACTTTCACAACCTCGTCTTTTTTTAGTTTCTCCTCCCTGACAACTTCATTAGGAATTAGAAACCCGAAAGAAGTTCCTACTTTCCTTACCTTCCCCTCAAACGTTTCCAAACAACCACCATTATAATTCATTATAATGTTAGATTTAAGCATTTCTTCATCACCCCATATTACGACAATAGACGAAAAACAATTAAATCCTTTTCGGCGCCAATTTTCCCATGCGCCGGACAATATTCCTCCTGTTGGGGCTTCTACTCCCGCTTTCGGGCTGCGTTGAGATGAGCCCCGAGGAGAGGCTGCTCTGCCTTGAACTCACATCCTACTCGCAGACCGAGGTTCCAAGGTGCACCTCGCAGGAAGAATGCTTTTCCTTTGTTGAGAGCGACCTCAACCTCGGCATAGGCCTGCTTGATGGCGAGGCACAGGCATCATTGCACGACTACAAGAACAGGATTGCAAGGTCATGGCTCTACTACAACCGCGCAATGGAAAACCTCCATGAAATCCACGGCATATGCGGCAGCGCTTCCAACTATTCCGCACTGCCAAGGGAAGCAAACGAACTGAACAAGAATTTGGTCGAGGCATTTTCCGAAATAGACCTGGCTTTCCGGGACTCTGTTTCGGTTATGGCGCTTGAAAGCTCCGCCCTCGCCGAACACGACATAAACCTCGTTAAGGAAGAACCTCTCTTTCAGGACTATGCAGAGATGATGCATAACCTCAATGAACTTTCACAGAACAGCTACGAAAAGAACAGCAGCTCATACACCTCAACCCACTTCCGCAACCTGGCAGAATTCAACAGCCTTTTCTTGGGCTATGGTTTCCGGCCGCTCTCGCTTAATGAGTTCTCTTTCCTCCAGTTTGCGAGGGGCAAGGCAAAAGCCCTTGAGAAACATGTCCCCAAAGAGCATTTTTACATCCCGCTAATCGCCAAAACCATTGTCGGGGCTGCGGGCTATCTGGCGGATGCCGCCTCCCTCGAGAATTCGGCAGAAGCACTCAAACACTTCCCCTCATTTGAAATGCTCAACTCATACAACCGTTTCATAGGAGTTAAATCCTCGTCGGCAAAAATATTTTCAGGGCTAATGGGGAGGGCAGCCTCAAACCTCGGGGCGATTGAGGCAAGGAATGCGGAAATCGAGGCTGAAATCGCCAACGAGATTGCGGTTATCGGCTCCCTCCTGGCCTCGCTTGAATCGGCAGCCCCTGAAATTGAAAATTCCTCCCCCGCCGAAGGCACCTCCGTGATAAGGGCAAGCCCTTTTGCAGAATCAACCCTTGAAGAAACCATTTCCGGTTCAAAATCACGTGCCGAGAAAATCGAAAGCTCCCTCTCAAAACTGGCGCAGGAGTTCCCCAAAACCACATTCGGAAAGAGGGCAAACTCCCTGAAGGAACTAAGGCTTGAGGCAGGGGAACTCCGCGCTTTTCTGGAAGGCCTCGACAGCACCTTGCGGCAGGAGCTTGCCGGCAGGAAAACCTATGCAAATGTGCTTTCACAGCCTGCCGAAGCCTGCCCTGAAAAACTCGAGCTTGCGTTCTCAAGCAGGCTCATGGAAGAAAGCCCCCTCCTTGAAAGATATGCGCGGTTCAAGGCATCCTTTGCCGAAGACATTAATTCGGCCTGCCTTTCCCTCCTCTCACAGGTTGAGGAGGAACTCCTTTCAAAACAGGCTGTGCAAACACTTGTGTCGAACCACAAGGAATCGAAAGAACTTCACAACGCCCTCTCAAGGATAATTTCCCAAACCGGAAAAACCCCTCCCGGATTTGCGGAAGCCGAAAAAAAATTCAAGGAAGAAAGCGCCTTTTTCAGGGAGGAAACCCTCGACATATTCTCTGCTTTGCCCGGCCTTGAGTCTCTTTCCTTAAAATCGACGGAACTCTCAAGGTCATTCAGGCAGCTTCTGGCAGGGGCAATTTCAGCGTACCTTGAAGCTTCAGTTGAAACCTATTCAGAGTCAAGTGAAATCCCTTACGCAAACAGGCTCCACGCCTCTACAATCATTGTGCTTATGGAAAACCCCTTTCGGGAGGTGGATTCCCCCGCCTCAATACTCCTAAAAATTCCCGAAGGGGCGGAGCTTGCAGACAGCCCCCCTTTCATTAAAGGAATAACGCGGAACGGGAAAAAAATAACCCTGCTCCTTGAAAGAATCCCCCTCGGGGTTTTCAGGATAAGTTTCACTTACAAAGGAATCGTTGCAAATGCAGAAACAAAAACAGAGCTTATGGAGGCAAACCCAAGCACAGCCCTGTTCAAAGCCCTTGTTAAGATTAACCCACTAACAAGCCTTGATTATCTCAATATCGAGGTTCCCCTGGAAATGCCCGGGCGAATCATGCAGGGCACAACCGCAGTTTCAAGGGAGGGAAAGAAACCCTCATTCGCCACAAATGGCAATAGCTTAACCATCACACTGGCCGAAGTAAGGGGCGAAGAGGAACTCACTGCCCACTATTCGGTAAGTTCGCCTCTTTCAATCGGCGCTTCGCTCAAATCGCAAGAGCAGATAGACTCGAACACGGCAAGGTACATATACGAAATATCCCTTGCAAATAACCTGGACAGGGAGATAAAGACAACCTCTGTCCTTGTGCCCCTCCCCCCAATTCCCTCCCTAAAGAAAGATGCGCTTCTTTTTTCAGGGCAGGGGGAAAAGGCGGCCTTCTCCGAAACCGATGAAGGCATTTCTATAAGCCCTGTTTCAATGCTGCCTTTGCAGGAAAAGAAATATAGTTACTCCTTCACAGTCAAGGACTATTCCTCCTATTGGTCCGTGGTATTATCCTCCCTATGCTCCCGCCTGGAAGCACTTTCGGCTTCTCCCCATAGCGATGTTTCGGAAGCAGCGAAAAATCTCCTCGCAGATGCCGGAAAATTGGGCGCAGGCGAATTTCATAGCCGCGAAAAAGCCCCTGAAATCTCATCGTTTTTGGGCCGGGCCCACTCCCTCGAACAGAAAGATAGCATCCTCAGCCGGCAAAGTTTATCCTATTCGGATGCGCTGAAAGATGTTGAGGGCAAAGCCTCGGAACTAATGGGCTCTGCAGACCGGATGGAAAACGAAGGGCTGGATGGGCTTGCTTCCTCCCTCAGGTCTGCCGCGGAAAGCGCCCTTTCAAAAGTGAAAGGCGCGGAAACCAGCGCAGGCAAAGAAGATTACAACACAGCTTTGCTCCTGCTCGGCGACGCTGAAAGGCTTCTCTCGGTTGGCGACCAGAACCTTTCGGAAACAATTGCATCGGGCGCAAACCTGCTCGTAGAAGGGATAAACAAGACAGCATCCCTCCTTGCCTCCGCAGGCATTTCCGATTCCTCCCTGATGGAACTCCGGTCCCTTGCGTTTTCAACATCAAGAGAACTTACGGGCTTTATTGCAACAAATAACCCTGCCTCGGCAAAAAAAAGCCTCGACTCACTGGAAAAAACCGCCGCAAAGTTTGAATCCCTCGCCATAACCGCCTTGCAGGGCAAGGCGAGGTCCCTCTCGGGGAAGGTTGCCTCCTTTGAACAGCTCGTAACCGAAAAGATACCTCTGCTTCTGGAAACCCTTCTTTCCCAGAGAAACTCGCTTCCCCCGGAAGAGGGGGATGGGCTCGCGGAGACGTTCCTCCCGAAAAGTTGGCTGTCAAACAGGGAAGACGAACTCGATGAAATTAAAATTCCGGATAGCGAGCTTGAGGAACTTTCCAATGCGCTTGCCGCCAATGACTTTTCCCGGATTTCGAAATTCTCGGTTCTTGAGAAATCCCTGGGCAAGGCGTTAAGGCTGGAGGATGCCTTGCAAAAGAAAAAATCCCTGGTCGAGGGCGAGGCGAAAGACTCGTTCAACTCGGCGGTGCGCAGCTATAACCTCGCCCCCGAAAACGTGGACGCGAAGTTCCTTCTGGCGGAGGCGAAAACCGCGTATGATGCAGGCAGTTACCTCGGGGCGATTTTTTACTCAAGGAAGGCAGCAGGGCTGCTCGGGGCGGGGGAGGCGAACCCGGGGTTCCCACTGGCAATTATCCCTCTCCTGGGAATAGCGGGGGTTGCGGCATACTCCTTCCACAAAAAGAAAACAAAGCCAAAGCCGCGTTACACACGTATACAGCGGAGGCTACTTTAGCTGGATGTAGGCATACACGCCAATCGCGAGGATTAACAGCACAATCGCGAATACCACAAAAGGGCCAATTTCAGGCTTCTCATAAATAACCGAAAGATTATCGCACTCCGATGAGAAGTTGCTGTCTGCAACGCTGACGTTGCACCCTATCGTAAATTCGCCTTCGCTTGCAGAGCCAAACACAAGCCCAATATATTCTGTTGTGCCCGCCTCTATCTTTGGGATGGTTCCTGTTCCCCCTTCGGCCTCAAGCCCCCCGGAAACAATCTCGTATGCAACGTTTGTAAGGTCGCCAACCCCTTCGTTGTTCAGGGCAAGTTTTGCCTGCCCACGCTCCCCCGCCAGGTATGTTTCCTTCTCGGCGATTATAATGGGCCTTATAATTATCTCCGGCTGCCGCACCGCAAGGGAGGGCCTGCCGGATTCGACAAATACCCTTTCTCCAAATATGTTTGTGTAAGTCAAGTATGCCGGCAATAAAGTTATGTCCGCTATGCGGTTTGCCTGCATTGAAAACGAGAATTTCTCCTCCCCCGGAACAGCACAATTGCCATCTTCCGTCCGTTCCTTGCACTTTTTGATAATCCCGCTGAACTCGGTGCTCCCCCTTAGGACACTCACTTCGGGGGTTTCATTCTCCTCAACAAATTTCTGGTATTCGACAAAGACATTAACATCCTCACTCCCCCGGTTTTCGATAAGAACCTCGACCCCGAACGGCGCCTTCAGTTTGGGAGCCGTGTCCAGGATTGTTTTCGTTACCCCCGGCTCGGGCATATAGTATGTTCCGATTTTGGAGCTGTTTTTGATTAGGATTTCATTGGTTGTTTGGCCGGTTTCCCCGCAAAGTGTAAGTGTGTTATCAACCGAAATAATCTCCATAGGCACACTGAACCTTGCCCAGCCCCCAATGAACTCGGAGTGCTTTGCCTTTCCAATCTCCCTTGTGTTTACATAGGCGGTTACCTTTGCCTCGCCGCTCCCCACCGGGAGAAATTCAGCATTCACAGAAACAACCACGTATCTCTTCCCAAGCTCGACACCCTGGGGCTTATCGTAAGGGAAATCAATCCCCGAGCAGGCTTTTGTGGTTTTGCCCTCAACAGAAAGCGTTATGTAGCCAAGCTCTGAGAGCTCAAACTCCTCGAGTGCCTCCCCATACGCAACTCCCGCACCAAGCAGGAGAAAAACCAGCAAAAAAAGCCCCTTCAAGCCCCCACCTTCTCCATCTCCAGAACTATTATATCAACAATTTCTTTTATACCTTTCCCGCTGCACCGGATTTCCCTCACTTTTCTGCCATAGCTCCTCTTTGCGTGCTTCAGGCAGTAGTCAATGCCCTCGCAAAATACATTATCCTGGATTTTCTCTTCCCTGTATTTTTTCCCCTCAAGCCTTATCTCAAGCAGTTCGGGATGCAACCTGAGGACAAAAGCCAAATCCACCTTCAACTTCGCCTCGCAGGAAACATGCCCCTCAATGATGATGTTGTCCTTTGCGGCAAGCTCCCTGTTCAGCGCTTTCTCAAGTTTCCCAAGAGGCACAACCAGCTCATCAGCTTCGCTGTCCCACTCCCCCACGCCCGCCCCGACCGCAAACTCCTTCTCGTTCAAAACTCTGTACTTCAGCCTTTTCCCGAGGGCCCTGGCTATCGTTGTCTTGCCAACTCCCGGAGTTCCCGTAATCAAAAGCCTCATACCATACTTACGCCGAGAAAAGAATAAGTATGGGTGGGGAAGTGCCTCCCCCGGCTAAGTAAGTAAAATGGGGAAGTGCCTCCCCCGGTTAAGTAAGTAAAATGGGGAAG
>CAZILS010000001.1:169543-185847 GCA_964540145.1 uncultured archaeon
TAAGTAAGTAAAATGGGGAAGTGCCTCCCCCGGTTAAGTAAGTAAAATGGGGAAGGCAGGGGTGAATTAAACATGGCTAATGGGTCTCTCTTTTGCTGGTTATAGCAGGGGCTGTATCAGAAATGCTTACCCCGCCTGTCTCTAAGAGCTGGCAGAGCTTGGCAATAGCCTTTTCGTCCTGCAAATTCCCGCTATAACAACATTGCGCCATATGGACCTTCCCCATGCCAATAGTATAGCCTAACTTGTTTATATACCTATCGGTAAAAATAAGCCCGATTTGCCCTTCTTTTTATGTATATCTGTGCCAAAAACGACTATTTGAAAAATAAGCCCCAAATAGGCTTTCTTTTTTATGTATATTCAGATTTTTATTGGATATTTTACAACGTTAAATTTCTAGAAAATTAGCGCTTATGTATACTTCCAAAACAGGCCGGGAACTTAAACAAACTTGGCGCTATGCCGAATCCGTGTTATGTATAAATAGTTTATTTTGCCCCGGATTGCGTTTAGCGCAGCCTTATGGAATCAAGGTTTCTTGGGGCGGTCGAGTTCACCCTGAACCTGTTGGATAGGAACTTTGCAAGCTCGACTGTCTTTATCCTGTCGCCGTGGTCCACCAAAATCCTTTTCGGCTTCGGCTTCAGGCTCCTTACATATGCAGTTAGCTGGTTCCTGTCGCTGTGCCCTGAATAGCCCTCGACTGTCTCAACACGCATGTTAATCTTAAGTTCCTTGGTCCTTCCGCCCGCAACAGTTATGGGGATTGCCTTTGCCCCTATCTGCACTTTCCTTCCAAGGGTTCCCTCCCCCTGGTAGCCGCAAAAAATCAGGGTGTTGTTCGGGTTCTCGGCAAACGCATGGAGATACTGGACAGATGCTCCTCCTGTAAGCATTCCGGACGAGGCAAGGATTATAGAGCCTGTTCCCTGTATCACCTCTTCCCTCGAACCTCCGTTAACATCAAGGAACAGCTCCGAGGTGAAGGGAGAATCATTTTGGAGTATCCTTCTCTGGACACTCTTCCTTAAGTATTCGGGATATGCGGTGTGTATGGCACTTGCCTCCCTCGTCATCCCGTCGACAAAACATTTTGCGTTGAGCAAACCCTGCCTGTAGAAGTTCTCAAGCACAAGCATTATCTCTTGCGCCCTTCCGACAGAAAAAACAGGTATAAGGACATTGCCTCCCTGGTTCACAGTTTCCTGCACAATCCTAAGCAGCCTCTCCTCGGCCTCCTCCCTCGGCGGCAGGATATCATCCCTGTTCCCATAAGTGCTTTCGATTATGAGGGTTTCAAGCCTTGGGTAATTTATGTCCGCACTGTTGAACAGCCTTGTGAAGCCGAACTTAAAATCTCCGCTGTAAACCAAATTATGCGCGCCCTCGCCAATGTGTAAATGCACAGACGCACTCCCCAGAATATGCGCAGCGTTATGGAATGTGAGCCTCATGTCCGGCGCTATATCCGTCACTTCCCTATAATCTCTCGGTATGCAGTGCATAATCGTCTCCTTCACATCGCGCTCGGTGTAGGGCGGTTCCTTCCCCTCCTTGACCATGACATCAACGTAATCAAACTGCAGCAGCGCCATCAAATCCCTTGTCGGAAGGGTTGAGTAAACAGGGCCTCTATAGCCCATTTTGAAAAGATATGGAGTAAAGCCGGAGTGGTCAAGGTGGGCATGGGAAATTATAACCGCATCAAGCTCATTGAGAGGGAACCTTATCGCATCAAAGTAGGGATAGGGCTCTTCGTGGTTGCCGATGCTTATCCCGCAGTCAAGCACAACTTTCGTTTCCCTTGTCTCAAGAAGCATGGCGCTCTTCCCAACTTCCCTAAAGCCTCCGAGGGCAGTGAGCCTGACCCACCCATTTTTGGTGTCCATCTCCCTGTAAATCCTCTTCGCAGTCTCCTGCAGAATCTTTTTCCTTTCGGAACTGTGTGAATGTAAATGCTGCCTTATCCCATCCAGAATCTTGCTCTTGGAAGTCGGAGCCCTTATAATATTCGGCGTCCAGCCTGTTTTGAGTATAATCGCCTTTGAGGTTTCCCCTCCCTTGCCTATCACAAGCCCCGGCTTCAAAGCCTCTATAACAACCTCGGAGAAAGCGGTGTTAAACATGATTTTGCTTACCCCGGCTTCCTTCGGAACAAGCTCCTGTATCGTGTCTTTTGCAGCAGCCTCGTCATCAAGCAAACTCTTATCCGTACGGATGTTTACCCTCTTCTTAAGGTCGTGGGCTACTCTCGCAACAAGGTTCTCGTTTTCGAAAAAGGCCTTCGGGTTCTTTGTGTAGATTGCGATTTCAGGCCCTTCAAGGTCAACGCTTGTTACTTCCGTCTCGGGAGGCAGCGCGTTCTTCACTGTCTCCTTTATCCCTTTTACATCCATGATAATACAGCCTGTGAGTCAAAAAAGACAAACTTAATTATAGGTATTTAGCCACGTCTTTCTCGTCCAGTTCTCTGATGCCGTTCCTGTCGATGACCATGACCGAAACAGATTTGCCCCCGGAAAAGACATCCCTTCTCTTGCCTGCCTGTATTCCCTTTACCGCAAGCCTTACCCCTTCCTCCTCCGTCATTCCCGGCCGGTAGTCGTTGTCAAGGGTTGTTAATGCAGGCTCTGTCCCCGATCCCGAAACAGCATATTGTTTCCTCTCAAGGATTCCCCCAAAAGGCGTAACCTCAAAAAGCTCGGGCTCATTGTTAACTCCCCCGATAACAAACTGGACCTGGAACGGATAATACCTGTTCGCGTTCAGGATGTTTGAAAGGAAAGTTGCAGCTGCCTTGACGCTCATCTTGGTTTCTTTCTCCAGCTCATAGAGCCGCGCCTGGCTCCTCAAAAACCTTATCACAGTGAGCGAGTCCCCGACAGACCCTGCATTAGTTACCGCCAGGCTGTCTGTTATCTTGTAGAGCTTCTTCGACTCATCATCATAGGCTATGTGCCCCATGCTCGCCCTCATGTCCGCGGCAAGCACAACCGCATCCTTTGTTCTCAAGCCAAGAGTCGTTGTTCCGGTCTTTAAGTCCTTATCCATAAAAATCCACCAAAATCAGATGGCAAGCCTAATTGATATTATTCCGATAGCAAATATTTAAAAGCGTTGCTTTCACCTGCCCAGTTCCCTTCGCTTCAGGCTTTGGATATAGTTGAGGGTCTCGATAGGAGTATTGCACTTTTCCAGCCCCGCAAGAATCTCCTCGGCATGTTTCTCAATGAAACCTGTTGTAAGGTTGCCCTCGAGAGTTTTTATCTCTCTCCTGCCCTGAAGCTGCCGAAGAGCTGCTCTTTTTGCGGCTCCTGTCCCGGCATTGGACCTGCTTCTTTTTTTAGGTTTTCCCGGCGGCATAATAGGTCTTCTCACTTCGGATATAAATATCTTCGCAAAACCGCATTGAAAAAGAATTTTGGTTTAGGAAAAAGATTATTTATCTGCTTTTTCCGTTTTCCCGGCGGCTTCCGGAGGGCTTTTGCCTTTCTTCACCCCTTCTTCTTTAACCTCGACCTCAAGCACCTTTTCCACATTGTCCTTGACAACCTTCTCAAAGAGCTTCACAAGCATGCCGAATTCCTTCGGCTTCTCCCTGCCTTCCTTCAGGGGCGCGATTGTAACCGTTGCCTTTTTCCCAATAACCTTTGCCTTAACCGAAGGCGCATAAGCGAAATACTTTTCGGCGAGGGCCTGCGTTTGCTCCTCTGCTGTTGTTAACTCATTCTCAACCTTGACATCGTACTCGACTTCCTTCCCCGCAAGGTCCGAGTTGAAGTCAACCCTAACTCTCCCCCCTGAAACAGTCTGGACTCTCCCATACCTGTCGTCAATCTCAATCACAAGCCCGCTTACAGGCATAATCTTCCTTTGCTTGAACTCCTGCAAAGGAACAACAACAACAAGCTCCCTTCGCCTCTGCCCAAACGCTTTCTCAGGGGCAAGCTTGACGTGCTTCTTCTCCCCGGCTTCCATCCCCTGCAGCGCCTCCTCCAAACCCTTCACAATATTCCCGCGCCCCATCATTATCGTTGTGGGGCCGTACTTCTCGCCTTCCCTGTAAAGCCCGCTCTCCTTCGCAACCTTCTCATCTGTTGTCTCGAAGACCTTCCCTGAAATAGCCTCTCTCCCGGTAAGGGTAATCCTGATAATACTGCCTGTCTTCATCTTAACCGGAAAGAATTAACCCTGCGTATAATTTATAAGGATTGGTTTCGCATTTCAGGGAATAAATCCCATAAAAATTCTTTTTCCTTCGGAAAAAACTTTTTTCCAAAAAGTTTGCAAAAAAATCCTACCGGATAAACTTTTTTCCAAAAAGTTTGCAAAAAAATCCTACCGGATAAACTTTTTTCCAAAAAGTTTGCAAAAAAATCCTACCGGATAAACCTTTTCCGGATAAACCCGGCCGGGAACCAAACAAGCGCAACCCCTAACGCCCTGTAGGGTATGAAATTCTCCGCAGGCGGGAACAGCAAATGCCCTGCGAGGAGTGTGGCGGAACTTACCTCAAGCGCAGAAAGGATATCCCAAAGGAACACAAGAATAACAATCCCAACCCCAATCTGCACCCGGTTTCCCCCCGCCTTCCAGGCGCTGTTAAGGAGTGCGGCAACCATAACCAGCACAGCAAACGAGCCTATGAAAATCGATATAGGCGTATCAATCGGGTTTGGCACGTGCGGGTAGGCGAAAAGGCTTATCAAAGCGGCAACCGCGGCAAAGGTAACCCCCATCCCAACCGCATCAAACAGTTTCATGTGCTTTATCACGGCAAACATCCCTGCACAGCCAAGCAGGGCAAGGGCAAACGTGTAAAGCACGTAGTGGAGGAAATGCGGCACAATAACCTCAAGGCCCGCGCCCAAAAGCCCAAGTTCCTCAAGCCCGAGCAAATAGAGAAACCCGACAAGCACCGTGCTCAAAACAGCCAAAGGCAAAGCCCTCACAATCTTAACCTCGCGGTTGAAGTAATAGTCAACTATTGCAAGAACAGGGCCGTAAGGAATAAGCCACGCCAGCCCAATGAAATACATCGCAGGAAAATAAATGGTTGAGATTGCGGCACCATTGATTTCGCTAAAGCCCGGCTTCCAATACTTCTTTATCAAATCAGGAACGCTTTTGAACATTCAGACTCCTGCCCAATGCTTTATTTAATTATCTGTATTTAAAACTAACACTCCCTTTGGAGATGTGTAAAAATGGCGATGCCTATTCCAGCGTCAAGAGTATCAAAAAAGAACCAGGCGATGACAATTTTCATTGTCGTCACAATGGTTGCCTCAACCCTCGGATTTGCTTTGTGGTACAACCAGGATGATGCCCAGCAGCCAACCCCGGAACCTCCCCCGATAGACACGCCAACAATAATCAATTATGAGGGCGAGGCAAGCGGAAAGGTTGTCGAGCTGTTCAACCGGGTTTTGGTTATTGCCCCGACAGAGCAGGCGGAAATCGGCAAGATAGACGCCGAGCTATATGGGGTTGAAGGAGTAAGGAGGGTAATCTCATCCTACCTGCCCACAAGCCAGGATGTGCAGTTCGGCCTTAAGTTAAGTTACAGGGCAGAGGTGGACCTCGACCAGAGTATTCGGCCGGCAGATTTTATCAAAGAGCTCACGGAAAACAGTGAGCACCTTTACGGCATTTCCGCATGGAGGACAAGCCTTATTTCCCTACCCAAAGAAGTTTCCCTCACAAACCCCGACCTCAACCTAACAAAGGAACACACTTTTGACGACCCTTTAATCCAGGCATACCTGAAGCCTGAAACCATTAAGGGCGATGAAGTAACGGTCGCATTGCTTGTCGGTCTTGCGGGCAACACGATAAGCTCATTAATCGCGGAAGAGATAGTTAACGTTACCGCCTCCCCAACAAACTTCTTTATTGAGAAGGAAATGGCAATCAATGAACTCGAGCCCAAACTTGTTTTCGCAGGGAGCTATAATTTCTCAAAAGGCCACACCGAGGAAAGCATCGTTTCCAAAGCAGAGGCGCTTGATGATGTCGTTTCGGCGGAAGCTGCAATAACCCCGCCCTGGTTCTACAGCCTTGAGCTGGAGGTAAGTGAAACCTACGATGAAAACACAATGAAGGAAACCCTTTCGGGAATAGAGGGTGTTACCGCCGTAAGGATAAGGGCAGAGAACAGCAATATTGTTGTCGATTTCAACGAGAGCTTTGACATCGCAAAATTAAAGTCGGACATCGGGGCCGCACTCCCTGCTTACCCGCTTGAGATAACGGAGCCAAAATCAAATTTGCTTTTGGACATTGAGTACTCGACAAGCGAACTCACCCTGCACCCGCAAACACTCTCGCTTGCACTTGCGGATTTGGGGATAGAAGGAGATTCTTACCAGCCCTCAACTATCCTCGCCGAAACCCTGGAGAATGATGACGGAAATGCCTTTGAGGTCAAGGATGGGAATTTCACTGCCCACGTCCTCCCCACGCACAGCGAGGGAGAAACCGTAAGCCTTGAGATAATGGCCTCGGTTTCGAGGGGAAAAATAGTTTCGGTGCAGGCCGCGGAAACACAGCCTGAAAAGTAGCTGCTCCTTCAATTTCATTATCAAGCCGACACGTGCGGCTGACACGGATATGTGTCCCATTTCGCTTTGCTCAATGGGACGGTAATATTCATTCTTTCAATTTCATTATCAAGCCGACACGTGCGGCTGACACGGATATGTGTCCCATTTCGCTTTGCTCAATGGGACGGTAATATTCATTCTTTCAATTTCATAATGGCTTCTGCAATATCTCCATTGCTTTCTTCCAAAGCCTTCTCGGCTTCCTTTTTTTTCACGCCTGCCTGGCCCATGACCATCTTAACATCCTCGTCAGGAAAGCCTGCCTGCTCTTCCCTCGCCTCGCCCATAACAGTGTAGGTTTTCTTGCCCTGCATATTAACCGCGGTAACATTAGGATTGTCAATAATAAGGTCCTTGCTTTCCATCTGAAATATAACTCTCTTCACATCAAGCTCTTCGCTCTTTATGCCTAACTGCCTCATCATCTGCTGCATCTGCCTTGGGTTCATCCCGCCCGGAAACATTATATCACCGCTAAATTTATCCTCCATAAACCTTAAATAAATGAACTCCTCTTTTCCGTGGAAGGTGTTGCCACGGACCTGTTTGTTTACATCTATGCGCTTGCAGCAGCCGTCAATTTCTCTTTCTCAGTTTACATGTACACACGCAACCGCCATTATCTCCCCTTTAAGCTGAGCGCAATAACAACGCTCCTGCTCGGCCTCTGGAACGCAAGCATCGCAGCCAGGGGCATCATAGACCCTTCTCTCCACCTCCAGCTTTTCAGGCTTGAGTTCTCAATGCTCCCGCTGCTTATGGGCATAGCCGCCCACTACCTGCAGAGGATAGCGAAGCTTTCCTATCCCTCCATGCTGAACTATGCCCTTCCTGTTATCTTTGCGGCGGCAACCCTTTTCACGAACCTTGTCATTGTTTCCCCGCCTGAAAAGTTTTACGCGGTGATGGGCGGTTTCGGCCCGCTGATTTACTTACATATCCCGTTCATAATCGGGTTCTTCGCTTTCTCCGCCTATGCTCTTTCCAAGATATACCTTGAGAGCGGCAAAAGTGCGAGAGGCCAGGCGAACATAATAATCATATCCTATACGATACCGGTGATTTTTGTTTTCGTGGACTTCGGCGGGGCGCTCCTCCAGGTTTCGCTGCCGATTCTGACGGTCCCGGCGACCGCACTAAGCGCGCCTGTCCTGGTTTACGGCGTGGCAAAATACGGCGGGCGCTTCAAGAGAAAGGTCGAGGTCAGGAAATATTGATTACTTCTTCAAACCTTCCCACCACCTGTGGGCCTTCCCTTTCACAACCGACTCCAGAATCTTCTTCGCCTCAGGGGTTTTCAAACCTTTCCCGGCAGAGCTTATCCATTGGTCTGCGTTCTCGTATCCAAGTTCAATGTACTCCTTTGCCTGCACCGCGCACTCCAGCAGGTCAGCATCTTTAGCAATCACAGCCTCTTCGCTCTTCCTCTCCACAAATTCACCAAAAACATTAACCAATTTTTTTCTTATTTTTTCAGGCGCCCTCCCCACCTGCTCCCTGAAAACCCTGTCCTCAATGCCCCGGACATCAACATATCCCGCCCCCACTTTATGCATGTCATTTATCCTTGCCTCGGGCAGGTCATGCAGAAGCAGCATAAGCGCAACCTTCTTCGAATCAGCCCCACGCATCTCCGCAAGGAAGTAGCCGATGAGCGCAGCCCTCATTGTGTGCTCGGCAACGCTTTCAGGATGCTTCACCCCTATCATTGTCCAGCCGCTTCTCCCCACTCTTTTAAGCTGCCCCATCTCGAAGAAAAGCCCCGCCAGTTCAGAAAAATCCTTGCCCATACCGCTTTTCCTTGCCTGAAAATGTTATTAAACAGTTCCAATTACTTTTTTGCATATGGCGAACATAATTTCATCGTATCCTGCGTTCATCGGCCAATTGGGAGAGCCGGAAGGAAATCCGGAAAGGCTCAAGGCCTTGAAAATCTATTTTGATAAAGGCGGAGTGGTCTCCTTCAAGAGGACAGGGGCCGGCTGGCCAAAACTGATTTACCCTTCGCCGCTGAAAATAAGGGGCCGCATCGAGGAACTTGAAAAACTCAAATCAACTTTCACGGGAAAGATAAAGCATTGGGACGGGGAAGTGAGAAAGGCAAGGGATTACCACACAAAAAACCAGCTCCTCAAGTTAAAGGAACCTTTGTACTGGAAGCACACCGCGAAGATCCTCGCAGATTCCGATTACCGGAAGGATGCGGAATCAATCTCGCTGCCCGCCCACCTTGTCGCGGACGACCGCTGGAAACCGATGATAAAGATGTTTGTCAACGACATCGAGTACAGGAAGCAGCTGACAGAAACTGTTAACACATCTGTTGTTTACAAGAACGACAGGAAAGTCGCAAAGTACGCAAACGAACTTCAGCAGTTCAGGATGGAAAGAGCCAACAACGAAATTTCGGTTATCCGGAAAAAGATTGATGCCCTTGATGAAGAGATTACCGTGCTTAACAAGATTCTTGCCTGGGCTCAAGAGTAGTCCCTGTTTTTGCGAGTCCCTTTGAAACGAGCCACGCCTATCTTTAGATACAGCCTGAACCAAAGGTTCAAGATTGCCATTAAACTCCCGGCCTTAAACCTTCGGCCTTAAACCTTCAGCCTTAAACCTCCGGTTTAAGAGGTAGGCAGCGTGCCAGCCCCGCCCTTAGGCGGCGTGTCGGCTCGCACCGGAAATTTGACCCCTCTCCCGAGTATATAAAGCTCAAAGCCCAAAAGGATAACAGCGTTGTAAAGCACCCGGAGTAGGGTGCCAGAGAGTTCAGGATTATCGGCCGCCACAGGCCGAAATCCTCTCAACGCAAAAATAACACGCCCTGCCGGGCGGGAGGAGATAAAATGAGCGATTCAAAAGTTCTGAGGTTCGTCGAGGCCAAGGGCGCACACCCAAGAAGCAGGATGTCCCTGCTGAGGTATTCTTTCTAAGGGAAGAGTGCTGAATGGGGGGGTTCCCTTTGACATTTACCGGTGTAATTTGAAAGTTTAAAGGAGGTGGGAAAATGGCAATGCCAATAAAGAAAATTTCCGCAGGCGCTGTCCAGGTCGCAATCTGGGAGAACGAGGCAAACGGCTCAGACGCAACCTATCACACAGTGTCCATGGAGCGAAGGTACAAGGACAAGGAAGGCAATTGGAAATCAACAGGCTCATTGAATATGAATGATTTGCCAAAAGCGGTTCTTGCCCTGCAGAAGGCCTATGAACACATCGCAATCAGGGACATGCCTGCGCCAGCAGACGCACTTTGACATCCTTACAGGGCTCTTGCTTCGCAAGGGCCCTCCCCTGCGTTCCGCGAGGGATAAATAGGTTTCGCAGTGTTATTTCACTTATGGATTTCCCGAAAGAGGCTTTGGACGCAAGCAGCCTAAAATCGTTCAATATAATGCAGGAAACCGCCCTAAATAAGGGCGTTGTGGGAAAAAACGCCGTAATTTCCGCCCCCACCGCCTCCGGAAAAACACTCCTTGCGGAGATATGCTCCCTTGAGTCCATCATATCTAGGGGGAAGAAAGTTATCTACACCTGCCCCCTAAAAGCCCTTGCTTTCGAGCAGTTTAACGGCTTTAAGGACAAGTACTCCGAAAAACACAAAATCAAGGCAACTGTTTCCACAGGGGACTTCGATTCAGGCGGAAAGTACCTCCAGAACTATGACATCATCTTCACCACTTATGAAAAACTTGATTCTTTGCTAAGGCACCAGGCGGACTGGCTCGCCAGGCTGGGCCTCCTGGTTGTTGATGAAATCCACGAGATTGATTCAGGGAGAGGCCCTACTTTGGAGATGGTCATAACCAAGCTGCGCATGGTCAACCCAAGCCTCGTCATCCTCGGCCTTAGCGCAACAATCCCAAACGCAGGCGAGCTTGCGGAATGGCTCGACGCAAAATTGGTTGAAAGTGATTTTCGCCCGGTCGAGCTAAAGGAAGGGGTTTTCTTCAACAGCGAAATCCATTTCGAGAACAAGAAAGAAATTGTGGATGAGAAGGGCGAGCCTGTCGAGGACATATGCTACGACACCCTCGCAAAAGAAAAGCAGGCACTGGTTTTTGCGAACACACGAAAGCGTGCGGAGAGCATCGCGAAAAAAGTTTCAAAACTGACAGAACCAACCCTCACGGGAAAGGAAAAAGTTTCTTTGGAGGCTGCCTCCAAAAAAATACTTTCCGCTTTGGAACGCCCCACCGGGCAGTGCCGCTCCCTGGCAGCACTCATCGCGAAAGGAGCCGCCTTCCACCACGCAGGCCTGATGCAAAAACAAAGAACGATTGTCGAAGACCTATTCAGGGATTACAAAATAAAAGTGATAAGCGCAACCCCGACCCTCGCGGCAGGGATAAACATGCCTGCATACAGGGTTGTCATCCCTTCCCTTTACAGGTATGAGATGGGGGGCATGCAGAGGATTCCTGTGAGGGATTACAAGCAATATTGCGGCCGCGCGGGGAGGCCGCAATATGATGCACTTGGGGAATCGGTGGTAATCTCCCGCTCTGAGATGGAGAAAGACGAAATCTTCGAAAACTACATTAATGGGGACCTTGAGGAGATAACCTCAAAGCTTGGAATAGAATCAATTCTCCGCACACATCTCCTTGCGGCAATTGCAACCAACTTCATCCATGACCTTGACTCGCTTGAGAAGTTTTTTTCCGCAACATTCTACGCGAAACAGTACGGCAACACCGCACAAATTTTCGAAACCCTGACAGGCCTTCTCGAAGAGCTTAAGGAAATGGGCTTTGTAGAAGGCTGTCAAGAAAAAAAATTCTCCGCAACAAGGCTGGGGAGGAGGGTTTCAGAACTTTATTTGGATCCGGCCTCGGCGCACAGCATGATAAAGGCGCTTGAGAAATACAACCACAAAGACCTTGCCTATCTTTACACGATCGTAAACACCTCCGAATTCTTCCCCTATTGCACAGTTCCTAAAGGAAAGGAAAGCGAACTATGGGAAGGGATGCAGCTTGAGAAAGCGGCAATCCCCGTCAACGTTGACATAAATATGTACACCGATCCCCGGATAGTGCAGAAGTTTCACACCGCACTAATGCTCCGGGACTGGATAAACGAGATTTCAGAGGAGAGCATAATGAAGGATTTCAATATTATGCCGGGAATACTCCACTCAAAGCTAAGGATAGCCGACTGGCTCCTGTATGCCTCATTCGAGCTGAGCAGGATCCTTGACCTTGACGAACAGCTCCCTTACCTGGGCAAGATGCGCAAGCGCATGAAGCACGGGATAAAGGAGGAGCTGGTGTTCCTGACCGAGATAAGGCACATTGGAAGAGCCAGGGCAAGAAAGCTTTTCAAGGCGGGGATAAAGACAATAGCGAACGTAAAGAAAACAGATGTAAAGGACCTTGCAAGAATTTTGTCCCCGAAGATAGCGGAAAAAATCAAGCAACAGCTCGGGAGCTGAAACCAAAACTGTTTTCGAGCAAAGAGAAAATTTTTTCAGGGTCAAAACCAAGCTTGATAAACCGTGTCTGGCCCTTGACACCTTTTCCCGAGGCGGTTGTAACTATCAGCCCATACATCTCAAGTTCATTGATGTACTGCCTGTACCACCTTGCGCTAACAACGCTTTCCTTGTACTTCTTTGCGGAAACACAGTACTCGTCATACACTTCCCCCGAGTAAAGGACCCCTTCCGCATCTTCCCCCGTAATTTTTCTCATCGAAGGTTTTTTTCTCAGGGTCAAAGAGGCAATCGAATAAAGCACAAGCTGCTGCTGCTCGGGCAAAGTTGAAATCATATTCAGGATAATTTCTTCTTCGACCTTGCTCTTTGCACCGGCAACTTCCCTGTCAGTTACTTTTGAAAACGCCTTCCTGTCGGAAATTTCCCCCGCCCTGAGCAAAAGCATAACTGCGGTGCGCGCATCCCCGCTCTCCTGCGCAGCATAAGCGGAGGCCAGACTTATGGCGCTCTCCTCGACACACCCCTTCTTGAAGGCAAGCTTCGCGCGTTCACCAAGAATCGCAATCAATTCCTCCGCATTGTAAGGGGGAAAAACCATTTCCTTTTCGCACAAACTGCTTTTTGTCCTCGGGTCCAGCCTGTCCTTGAACAAAAGATTATTTGAAATCCCAACCAAGTTTATGCTTCCTTTTTTCAGTTCATCGTTCGCCCTTGTCAGGGCGTAAACCAAATCGTCAACATCCTTAACTTTGTCAATCTCATCAAGGACAAGGACAAGATTTTTTCCCGTGCCCGCCTTCTCAAGCAACTTATCGTAAATGAAGGAAGCCGAATACCCTAAAAAATTCTCCTCGGGAAAAAACCTCTGCACAGCCTTAATCAAACACCTGTACTTGCTGTTATGGTTCCTGCAATTCACGTAGGCACATTCGATATCCAAATTCTTCGAGCTCGCAAAAGCCTCAAGCTGGCCGGTAACATGCTTCGTAACGCTTGTTTTTCCTGTTCCTGTCTTCCCGTAGAGGAACAGGTTATCCGCCTTTCTACCGTGAAGTATGGGGGAAAGAATGGAAGTGATGTCCTTAATCTGCGTATCCCTGAAAGGAAGCCTGTCGGGAACATAGTGCGGGCTTATGAAGTTCCTGTCGATAAAAACACTGTCTTTCTCAAGCTCGTTCTCAAAAATATTGCCCAAATGCCCACCGTACTTAGTAGGACCAATTACAATATATAATTTGGGAGTTGTGGAACTGAACCCACTTCCCCTAATCCCATTCGGTTTTCCAACCAAAGGTAATGTATAAGTTGCACCAATGGGCTTTAAAATAACTTTCTGAGAAAAGTCCATAATAAAGAATTTGGGTGATAACTTGGCTTTTTTTGAGAAGGTACTGAGGAAGGATTCCGATATCGACATAGAGGAGTTCCTAAACAACCTCGATAACGAGGACGAAGAAGAGATCTACGAGAACGTTGACGCATATGTCAAGCCCTGTACTCTGGAAGAGGAAAAGGACGTGACAGCAGTCGTTGACGAGGTGAAGAAGGGGAATTTTGTCCTTCTGAACATCTCAGGGCTTGCAAAAAGGAACGCACTTAAGCTCAGGGAGCTTATAGGCGGTATAAAGGGGCAGATTGAGAGCATAGACGGGGACATTGCAAGGATATCCCACGATAGGCTTTTGGTCACTCCGAGCAAGGTCAAGATCATAAAGCGAAGAGAATCCGCTTAGGGGTTTGCCAATGGAAGAGGAGGAAACCGAGGTATTGGCGTTTCCGGTTTCCTTCAGCCGCGCAAAACTTGACACTCATATAAAGGCTCTGCTCGAGAGCAAGCACTATAGGCATTTCACCCTCGGGACAGGGGTAATCTATTTTTTTCCTTTCTGGATTTTCAACTATGATGCCTATAAGGAAACCGATGCGAAGCCTGAGCTGAAAAGCGGCTTCACGGCGATAAGCGCCCTCGACTCGGAGATACTGCCGGGCTTTGGGGAAAAATACGGAAAGCATATGGAAAACATAGGGCAGATACAGCTGAACGTAAACTATGCGGTAAAGGAGCCAAAACTCCCTAAAGAGGAGGCAATGAGAATCGCGCCCCTGAAGATAGCCGCACAGACAGGCTTTCCGAAGGCGGGGATAGAGCTGACAAAAGTACGCCTTGTCTATATCCCCGAATGGCACGTAAGTGCAACAGTGGATGAGAAAGATTACGATTTCAAGTTTATGGCAACAACAGGCGAGCTTTCCGGAGCTGAAAAAATCCCCGAGAAAGATGTTAAGTGGGCAGATGCGGCAGACGATGCAATCTCTGAATTCTCCGATCCCAGAAGCTGGCCAAAGTACGCCGGAGAACTTTACAGGGATTTCGTTGGTCTTCTGAGCAAGGGCAAAGGTCTGTCAAGCATACTCGCAAACCCTATGTTTCGGATAATTTTGCTAATAATCCTCGCCGCAATCGTCATCCTATGGACCCTTGGTTACATATAGTCAAGGATTCCCTTCTGGGTTTTCTTCTCGTCGGTGAAAATAGAATCAATTTCTTGCTCGGTAAGCGCAATCCTCTGGTCAAGGTAATCGCTAAGCCTGTAATCCCTTATGATTTTTTTCGCAATTTCAAGGTACTTCCTGACAGAGCCCTGGGCTATGGTAAGGATTATGTTTCCCTTGCGGCACTTCGAGCAGTTCCCGCTAAGCGGTATTCTCCTGTATTTTGTGTTGCAGTTTGTGCACCTAAAAGACTGCCTTGAGAAAGCCCTTGCATTGCCGATTATATCCGGGAGGAAATGCGAGGCAAGAACCCTTTCCAGGGCGTCCTTGTTGTCGACAGCAGCTATCTTGCCCTGCAGCCTGGCCTGAGAGCCTATTTTGTCCGACATGCTTTCCATCCGTATGTACTGCGAAATTTTAGGGCCTTCATCAAACGTTTTTGTGTTGTGGGTAAACCCAATTTTCTCATACTGCCCTTCCTTCCCAAGCTTGTTTTCAACCCTCTCAACAGAGGCTATATCCGCTTTCCCAAGCCGCATCGCTGTTTCATAAAACTCAAGAGGATAGGCGCTGCATGTTTCCATCTCAAACGCCTCGTCATCTATTTCGCTTGGATTGACGACCATTGTGAAGACAAGCGGTGCGTCCATCCTTCCTCCCCTGCTTGATGAAAGATATCTTTGAGAGAAATTAAGCATTGCATCCATAAGCAGCATAAAGGAATCCTGCTCGCCATCCGCATTCCTCCTCCTCGCAAGATGCATATAAGGATGCCCGAAATTCACCTTCGCTTTTGTAAATCCAACAACCCTCCCAACAACAGCCGCAGACGTGTGGGGCGCAAGGCTAAGCAACAGCTCCCCCACAAGGTTGTCCTTTCCCTTCGCGGCATCAATATTGTAGTAGGGCTTTTCCCCATAGAACTTAACAAGGAGGTCATTGACAAACCTGCAAACCCTAACAAAGAAATCCCCTGCATCCTCGTTTATCACAATATCCTGGGGCATCAGTTCCAGAATCTGCTCCCCGTCCGTGAGCTCCCTGCCGTCCATATCCTTTTCATAGCCAAGCTCCCTAAGCCTCTCAACACTAACTCCTGCTTCCCTTGGCTTGAAGTATGTAAGGGGCGCATTCAGCATCTCATACCTTATCGTTCCGTCCCTGAATATGTGAAGGTCGTGGTAAGCCCTTAGTATGCCCTTCTCAAGGGGCTCGCAAACCTTGTCGTCGTTGAACATTCCCTTAACCCCCTTGACTGTTTCAGGAACCCTCACCTTCAGAGCCCTCGCTGCAGAATCCAGCAGCTTATCAACCTCAAACCTTCTCCTCCCGAAAGGCTTTGTATCCGAGCCGCACTTCCCGCACTGCGCAGCCAGTGTGGGCTCGCCGCACCCGGTACAAATATCCATCCTTTTTGTGGGGGAATTGCATTCCCTGCAGTAAGGATAAGGGGAGAACTCGCCGCACTTCCCGCACTTAAAAACCGCAACCTCAACTTGCACCCCCCTCTTCTCGGCCCTTGCCGCGTCAGCAGCCTTGTTAATCGACCTTATGCTCCCCCCATAAAGCCCTATCGGGAAGAGGGTATGGGGATTTCCCTGCATCTTCCTGGGCTTTGCCGCTTCAGGGCGCCCCATCCTTGCGCCTATGAACGTGCCTCCCTTATCCCTTATCGTGATGCCTGAAATTTTTGAAAGTGCATCAAGCACTTTTTCGGCACCCTGCCCGGAGGGAGCACCTTCGGCACCCCGCAGAGCACCTTCGGCA
>CAZILS010000001.1:185947-354979 GCA_964540145.1 uncultured archaeon
GCAGAGCACCTTCGGCAGGCCACTTGCCTTCGGAAAGGGCACCGAAGGTTTTCAACAAAGGATAGGCAAACTCCTTTCCCACAACAATCTTATTTTCCTTAACCTTGTGCGGCAACCCTATGTCCTCAAGCAGCTTCTTAAGCTCCTCATCATTTTCAAGCTCGGCACCAACGATAAAGTTCCCCTCAAAAACAGTCTCCGCCCCTTTCAGCGAATCGGAAATTTTTTTCGCGCCGTCCATATCCAAAGCATTGTAATAGTGCAGGTATTTTGGATGGAGAGGAACCCCTGCCTGCATCGACAGCTCAATTGCGGTAAAGCAATCAACCTCTTTTGGGTTTTTCATTATCGCATCAATGTCAATTCCTTTCGCAGTTTTTCCCGCCTTAAGCGCGGCGCCAAGCTCCTGCACCCACCACTCCTCGCAATAGCCGGGAGGGACCAAAGGATGGCTGCTGTGCCTGAAGTCCCCGTATGAAATCAAATAATCCCCGAGAAAGAGTATCTTGTCGACAGCAGCCCTGTATTTCAGCGCCTCCTCGGAGCTTTTAAGCTGCCGCACCTCCCCGCTCTTCAGCCGGGTTATGGGTCCCTCTATGCTGTCGCAAGGAAGCATCCCCGCAGATTTCCCCGGTCTTTCAACCTTGAGCTGTGTCCCCACCGCAATAAACTCCCCGAGCAAATACATTGCCGCAGGGTGTATCGCCTTTGCCATAATCCCCGTGTTCCTCCCCCGCCCGTACCTTAACCTAAAGCCCCCGATCCTCGAAGGATAGCTGAATATCGGCCTCCCGGCAGCCATACTCCCCAAATATTTCCAGTTCGGCTCCAACTTTTTCTTTTCCTCGCCGCCTTTTGAGACCTTGATAATTCCCTCAAGCCAGCCCCAGTCAAGCCCAAGGTCCTTGGCCTCCGACATTATCTTCATCGCCTTAAGCGCAACCCCCTCACAAATAACCAGGCAGGCACCGCCCCTTACCCTATTTGTTTCAACCCTCTCAAGGTTCCTGTTAACGCTCACCTCCCTTTTTTCGGTCGGCTCCCCGTTGATGCAGACCGGGCAGCCATTTATAATTTTCCTGACCTCGTCGGCTTTTATCTTGTACTGCCTTGTGAAAATTTCCTCGTAAATTTCAGCCTCCTCAACATACCTTTCAACCTCTTTTTCCAGGGGCTTATACCTGTCGAGGCCCATCAGCTTCCTCGCGTAATCCCCGAGAATAAGGGGAATAACCGTTGCGCTCCCCCCTGCAGCCCTTATCGGTCCGGCAAAGTAAATGTCAACATATTCCGTGCCGTCCAGATTCTTGCTTATCAGGACCCTTGGCACCCCATCCAGCGGGGCAACAACAACCCCCTCGGTCTCAAGCATGAGCGCGGTCTTTATCGCCTGCTCCAGCCTCTTCTCCCTGTCGGGAATATCCCCTAATTTTCCTTCAATTATTTCTTTGAAAATCTTGTAGATGGTCCTTCTCCTCGTATCGCTCCCGTCAAGCTTTGAAATAATCTCCCTGAACCTTTTCGCAACTCCTTTTGGCCCGATAATCTGCTCCGTCCTGTCCGCGAGGTCCATTGCGGGGTTTGTTTCAAGGTCTGGGACAAGGTCCTTTCCCTTTACCCTTGCTTTCTTCGCAGCACCATGCTGCTCCATCGTCCTCTTCACAATGCCCTCGTAATATTTCTTGACGCGGCTACTTGCAATTATGTCAATCTTTGGGGCGTTAGGCATCGTCTCCCTCCCCGCAAAAATGGTTCTCCCTGATTCTCATCTCTTTCAGGCTTATCTCCGGGACAATTCCCGGGGTGGGAACGTGCCCCAACGAAACCTGGAAATCAGTCTGCTTTTGCCAGGTACTGCTGCAGACAACCATACAACCCCTATAAATACCGTATCCGCAGGTGTGCATATCCGCCCCGAGATAAAAATTCGGCTCTTCCCGTATGATTGAGAAATCCTTTTTTTCAGGAACGTACGGCTGCCTCACCCCGTACCCCGGCATAAGGTTCCTCCGCTTAAGCATTTCTATCATCGCTTTATGCGGTTTTTTCCGGTCAAGAAAACTCACAGTCGAATATAAATCATGCAGGGAGGCCCCGTGGTACATCATGCACTTAAGGCCTTCAATATCAATCCACCCGGGACTGCCTATGAAATGCATGTTCTCCCTTTCGGCAAGGCCCTTAACAAACTCCTTTGGGATGGCCGGCTGGGGATCCGCCCTCCTCACGGCGTCGTGCTGCCCCGGGCAGATGAAAACCTCGATGTAATCTGGAATCTGCTCAACCAGTTTTGAGAACACCTCATACTGACCATAAATATCCTTTATCGCAAGCTCATCGAACTGCGCAGGGTAAACCCCAATCCCGTCAACATTGTCCCCGCAGAAAGTAATGTACTTTATCTTCCCTATCCTTTCCAAATCTTTGGCGGAACCTATCCTGCCGTTTATCCAGGAAAGGAACTTTGTGAATTCCTCCTCCAGAAAAAGTTTGCTTCCAATATGCAAATCCGAGATAGGCACAAGCGTCAAATCCCTTTCCCCCACCTTAAGCGCCTTCTGGCTCATCTCGGGCAAAACAAGTGTTTTCGCAATAACCAAATCATCACTAAGCTTTGCGCCCTTAACCCCGATAACATCATCAATGACGAGCGCATCAGCGAACCTGTTCAGCTCAACATCTTTTTTAAGCACAAGGACAATGCACTCGCTGTCCAAATCCTCAACCTTAAATGCGGTGTGGCCGTTCTTGCTGACCCACCTTTCCCTTATCATCCCTACAAAATCAACCTCCTTGGTCTGCGATTTTTTTATCCTCGCAATTGGCTGAATATCCAAGCCCTGCCTCGACTTTATCATCGCCGCCAGCGTTGTGTACCTGTCCCTGAAAAAATCAAGAAAATCCTGCACCTTTCCCCGGGAGCCGCTTTTCCCGGTAATGTCATACTCCTCCATAACCTTGAAGTCGGGTTCGATATCCTTTGCAATGGGCATGAATCTCGATGACCTGACCTCGACCTTCGGCGCTTCGGGGAAATCCTTGCTCTTCCCCTTGTCCCTTATTAGCTTCCCGACAGAATCGGCACTAACAACAAAATCCCCGTCTTGCACAAGCCCCTCAATGAGCTCCTTGTAATCCTCCCGTCCCGCAAGAACTTCGATAGCATCCTGGTTGATGAGTATGTTCTTCTCCGAGGCAAATGAAATTATTTCCTTTTCCTTGCCGCCCTTGTTCTCCACCAAAAACCCTACTTGCACTTTTCCCTTATTGCTTCAAGCTGAGATATGATGCTCCAGATATCCGTCCTTGTGTGCGGGGGCATATTGATGTCATTGCTTATGTCATCCAGCTTGTAGATTGCCGCAGTAACCCTCACCGAAAGGTCCTCATCCCCAAGCATCCTTTCCCTGCCCTCGGCAACGGAATTCCTTATGTTTCTTGGAACTGAGAAATCTTCCACCAAGGCATCCATCATCTCAACAACCGCCTCAATATTATTTTTCAGTTCACTATCTGCTTCGTCCATAGTATCGCCCCCAAGTAAACTGCGTTTCGCCACAGGCTCGCCCCGCAAACCGGGAGGCAAGCAAGCGCTAATTCCTAATAAACAAGCACCCTGCCCAAAACGCCACAAAAAGTCATATCCCAAACCTCCGTGGGCAGTTCAGCCCACTTTATCAGGTTAACTATAATTATTGGGGCGGAAAGGAATTTAAATCTTGGCTAATGCTCCTCGTCCCGGAGAACATGCTTTGCCATTTCGCTGAATGCGGGTCTCGTAATTGTAATCCCAATTACAACGCCTGCAATCGTGGTTATCGCAAACCCTACAAGTTTCCCCATGCCGAAACCGAAGAGGATTATGGGGGCCATTGCGCCTATGGTTGTTGCGGCCGCGGCAAAGATTATGAAGAATGCCCTCTTCACCCTCTCGACCACTGTGCCTGTGTGCCTCTCGCCCCGTATAAGCTCGTCTGTGATAATTATCTGGTCATCAACCCCTGTTCCCACAACCGCAAGGATTCCGGCAACCGCCGCCAGGTCAAGGTTCCACCCTATAAGAGAGGCAAAACCGAGTATCAAAGTAATTTCACTAAGGCCCGTAAATAAAATAGGGGCGGCAAGCTTCATCCTCCTGTACCTGATGAAAATCACGAGTGAAACAACAAGCAGGGAAATTATCCCTATGAAGAGGACATTCTGCAGAAATTCCCCGCCCAAAGACGGGGAAACAGTCTCCTTTGAAACATTGTCGACAGGGATAGGCAGGCTCCCGGATTCAAGTATAATTGTAAGGTCCGAAAGGTCCGCCTGCGCATCCTCGACACTGTCGGAGTAGCCCCGTATCACAAGCGATGAAAGTATCTTCGCATCCTGAACCCTCTCGACATATGGCTCCATGTTTGTTACATCTTCGCTGAGTGAAATAACCTGCTTTGCGCCCGTAACCTGCCAAACCCACGGGAGATTCTGCTTAACCGACTGGCCCTGCAGCCCGGTTTCCGCCCCCTGCTCAAACGCATCGGCATAGGCGCTTGTGTCTGCCCCAATTTCGACAACCTCAAAACCTAATGCCGCTATCTTCGCCTTGTCCTCGGTTGCGAGCTGCGGTATTGTAAGTGCCTTTTCGTACTTGTCCCTTAACCCCTCAAGCTCGGCGAGCTGCCCCTCCCCCAAATTTTCATCAACAACCACATAGGGCAGGCCTGCGTTGAGCAGGAGCTCCTTGATGTCCGTTTCATCGGAGATGTTCTCCATCCTGTTTCCCTGCAACAGCAGCTCACGGTCTGTGTTGTAGAGGTAATCCGGTATAACAAGCACGGCATCTTTCGGCCGGTCTATGAAGAAATATGTCCTGTCGCAGTCATACTGTTTCCCGTACTGCGGGTCGTATGACGTGATTGTGCACCTGTGGAAAACCCCGTGCGAGAAACCCTTTGCGGCACTTTCCTTAAGCACAAACGGAACAGTCCACTGCACAGCCCCATCCTGCTCATAGAAGCCATAGCCCTTTGAGGGGTCTTTCGGTATCTGTATGATGTCGGCCCCTGTAAAGAGGACATGCTCCCCGAGAGTAACCTCAAATTTTCCCTGCTTCTGCAGCAACGCCTCAAGCTTCTCTACTGTTTCAGGGTCGGTTTCCGCAATCTGCGCTATGATAAACTCGTCGCCCCAGACATTGACTTTCGTGTCTTTAAGGCCGGTCCAGTCAAGCCTCTGCTGGACAGTCTGCTTGATGCTTGACATCTGGTCGGGGGTTGCCTTCTCCGCAAGGTGTATCTGGAAAAGGGTTCCGCCATTAAAATCAACCCCTAGCTTAATCCCGTTGAAACTCACCACGATAAAAGAAAAAATAAGTAAAGATATCAGCAGCACAATCTTCCAGTTCTTAAGGAGGTTCCTCATACCTTAACACTCCTCTTGTTTTCGACATACCAAAGAAGCACGGGCGCATTCATCATCCACGTGGATACAAGGTCGCCAACCAGGCCGAAGAGCAGCACCGCGGCAATCTCGTAAATAACAACAATCTGCGCAAAATACGCAATCGCTATCATCGCGCTTGCCGCCGCCATGGTTGTTAGTGTCATGGTCAGGCCTGTTTTCATCGCCTCGATAGTCCTTGCTTCGGGGCTCTTTTCCATGCGCTTCAGAAGCCTTGTTGTCAGCATAATATCTGTGTCAACCGAGTAACCGACAAGCATAAGCAAGGCGGGAATTGACGAAAGCGAAAGCGGAACCTTGAAAATCGCCATGAGCGCAAGCGCACTTGCTATGTCAAACACGGCTGCGGCGATAACCGCAACCGAAGGGACAATCTCCCTGAAAAAGAAGAGGATAACCGCAACAATAATCAGCAGGGCAATTCCTGCAACAAAGATTGCGCTTTCCCAGAACGTTGCCCCGAGAGTGGGATCAACCTCCTTGCTCCTGAAATGCGCGTCACTTCCCAATGAAAACGTGTCCGAGATGCTCTTCTCAAGTCCTTTCCTGAAATTTTCCTTCGCGTCAACGTAGGCTATGTTTGCGGCCTCAACACTCTCCTCCGCAGACAGCCCCGAGATATTCGGCTTTTCAACATATTTCGAGGAGAGCTCTATGCTCGCAAATGCCCTTTGAATGGCTTCATTGTCATTGCCGCCGAGCAAACCCCTCGCGGCATCAACTTCTTCCTTTGCAGCCCCCAGAATCTCATTTTCCGCATACTGGATAGTGACCCCGTGGCCCAGAGGCGAGGATATCGAGGTAACCTGCAAATCACTTAGCGGAAAGCTGTTCCCCAAATGCGTTTCCAGCGCTGCGCTGTCAAGAGGCTCGGAACTCCTAACAATGTGAAGAGTGCCCCCCTTCAAGTCAATACCCGTCGAAATCCCCGGAAATATGAAAATCAGGAACAGGAAAACCGCAAAAAGGACAGCAGGCACTATCAAATAGCGAGTGTAATTGCCCCTGTAAAACCCCTCAAGCCCCATATTCCACATCCCCCCGGAAAACTAGTACTAATAAAATGGGAATATTATTTAAATACATGCAAAGAATGCAAATTCCCCGGAGATACCGCAATGAAAATCGAGTACATCCAGCGCAGCGAGGAGCTCCTTGACAATGCACTCGGCAAGGCAGCCAAGCAGGCCTCGAAGTCAACAGCAGCCATACGCAACCCCAAGGCAAGGGCTGTCTCCAAAGAAAAGGCGAAGATAAGGTTTGCGGCCGAGTATCTCGACCAGCGGCTCGCTAAAATGGCAAGGATGTTCCCCACAATTGAGGAAATGCACCCCTTTCAAAAGGAATTAATCTCGATTTCGTTTGACATCAAAACTCTAAGGGAAAATTTGGGGCACGTGCAGAAGACCGGCTCCCTGATAAAGAACATAGGAAACACCCAGGCGAAGAGAATCGGGAGGATGGCGACAAAGAAGGACGCAATTGCAAAAAAGAACCAGTTCGTTGCGAGGGCATCTTCCGTGCTGAAGAGGGCGTCGCCAAGCATCGAATCCCTAAGGGCCGCGAGGAAGGAGTTTGTCGAGCTTCCCGAACTGGATTTTTCCCTGCCCGCAATCTTGCTCGCGGGATTTCCGAATGTCGGCAAGACAACCCTGCTTAAGCGCCTTACGGGAAGCGAGCCTGAAATAGCAGCCTATCCCTTCACCACGAAAGGCATAAAGATTGGCCATATGGAATACAAGTTCCATGAAATCCTTGTCATAGATACGCCGGGCCTCCTTGACAGAGAATACGAAAAAAGGAATCCTGTTGAGAGGAAAGCGGTTTCTGCCCTGAAACATGTTGCGGGAATGATTCTCTTTGTTGTTGACCCAACCCTCTCATGCGGCTACTCCCTCAAGGAACAGGTTTCCCTGATGAAAGAAATCAAGAATAAATTCAGGGGCAGGAAATTCCTTGCGGTTTTGAACAAGTCCGATATTGCCTCTGAAGCGGAGATGGAGAAAGCCGGGAAACTCGTTGGCAGGCACGTTACCTCCGGCGAGAAAGAGGAAACTGATTTGAAAGAACAGGTTGCTAAAGTGCTGATTGGGAAATAGCTAAATAAACCCCTTCCAATTCCCCGCCCCAGAAATCCTTTTCGTAGCAAAATACCAAACCGAGAGAATCGCAGCACTCATCGCAAGCCAGCTCCCCATATGCACAATCTCCGCAAACCCTGTGCCGAACACAACCGCGGACCAAAGCACAATGTACAGCCTTGCAAGGTTTACAGCCATTAGCAGCGCAAATCCCGGCAGGAAAACCATAAGCTTTGTTTTAAAATCAGGCTTCCTTAAGGCGAAGACAACCCCCGCAAGCGTTGCCGCGCTGACCAGGCCTGTGCAGGAGTTTGTCACCTCAAACATATCTCCGTTGATAAAGATGTGGCTGCCTTGGCTGCCCAAGCCCAAAAGCGAAGCTTGCAAACCTGTTATGTAGAAGGTGAGCGCTGAAATATCGGAAAAAAGAATGATTGCGTAAAGCGAAAAAAAAATGAGAAAGAACTTCACAAGGAAAAAAATCTCGGGCCTTTTCACCAAGGCACCTTCTTGAGCTTTGCCTTGAACGCAACAAAGTTCGATATCTTGTGTGCGAAGATTGTCACAAGCGCTATCGCGGTTATCTCATATATATCCGGAATGTAAACCCCGTTAACCAAACTAACCAAAGCAACCGCGACAAGGCCGCCAAAAACAAAATCAAGCTGGTCGAGGAAAATAACCTCTTCACCCTGGCCTATGCTGTTTCTCCTTTTGAAATAACTTGCAATTATATCCCCGCCTATAGCGCCTATGGAAAGAAGGATGCCGAGCAGAAGATACTCCGGAACAAGCCCGGCATAAGGCGGCAGGGCAAAGCCGACAATCGCGGTGGCGGCGCTCCCCGCAAAAACCCCCGCAAGCGCCCCTCTCCAGGTCTTCCCTTTCCCAAGCAAAGGGTTTCCGTCCCTGTGCCTTTTCCCGAAATCAATCGGGGTTCCGCCCCCCAAAATAAGGGCGGAGGAATTCGCCACATAAAGTGGGAGAAGGAAGAGGGAAACCCTAAGCCAGAACTCAATCAAAACACCGTCCATTGCATCGCCTTTTATTATTTTCCCAGCCACTAGAACTAGGCATCAAAGAAATATAAAGGCTATAGCATGAAACTCAGCAACCCCCTCTTGATAGCGATTGTCTCGATATTTGCCATAGTGGTGCTTGCGGTTGTTGTAAGCCTCCTTTTTGCAGGGGATGGTTTTTCAGGATTCGGGCAGGTAGCGGTAATCCCGATAAAGGGGGACATCGCCAATTCACAGGCCATTCCCGGCGCATTCACCGCCCGAGAAATTGTGGATAACCTCAACGATGCCGAAAACGATCCCACAGTTGTTGCAATCTTCCTTGACATAGACAGCGGCGGAGGAGATGTTGTCGCAACCAACCAGATTGTTTACAAAGTCAGAGAGGTGGAAAAGCCTGTCCTTGCATATCTTGGGACTGTCGGGGCGAGCGGCGCCTATTATGTGGCGGCGGCAAGCGACCACATTGTTTCCGACCAAGACACGATAACCGGGAGCATAGGCGTAATTTCCATGATACCGAACATGGAAGGCCTCATGGAAAAGCTCGGCATCGAGATGGAAATAATCGAGAGGAAAGACCCAAAATCAATGGGAAGCCCCTTTGAACCTTTGAGCGAGGACGAGAGGGCAATCATGGAACAGATAGTTGACGATGCATACAATGTTTTCAAGTCAAACATTGCAGAGATGAGAGGCGGCAGGCTCAACACAACCGAGTTCGGGGAGATGGCTGACGGAAGGCTTATCTCAGGGCGGCAGGCAATAAACATAGGTTTGGTAGACGAGCTTGGCTCGAGGGAATACGCCCTCCGGAAAGCAGGGGAGTTAGGCGGCCTCTCCGGAACGCCCCCAATAAAGCAATACGAAAAAAAGCAGGGTGATTTACTTACTTTATTGGGCGCAGCCGGCTTCAATTTCGGCATGGGCTTCAAGCAGGCAGCCCAAACCCCAACTTCGCTTAAGGCATACTAATCAGGCTATAATTTGCGAGAGCGCAAACGCAATTATGGCGCCTGTTAAACTCGCAAAGAAATTGACATAGGTGTTTGTCAGCACCCCCCTCCTCTCAAGCGCAGCCCCAAGAACGCTGTCCATAATGCATCCCATAAAGCCCGCAAAGGTTATGATTCCCGCCATAAGCGGGTTTCCGAATGCCGCGTAATAAATAACCCCTATAACCAGCGCGCCAACCGCCCCGCTGACAATGCCAAGCATTGTAACTCCTCCGTCAGTCCCCATCTCGACCTCTCTCTTGAGGCTTGTTATCAGCCTTGGCTTCTTCTTTGAAAGCATCCCTATCTCGGAGCTGACAGTGTCTGAAAGGGCGGTAGCCATAGCCCCGGAAAAAGCAATTTGTGCAAATCCCGCCCACTGCCCCAAAGCAAGCGCAATTATGGCGGCGCCTGAATTTCCCAGAATATTTCCGGTTGTCCTTTTTTCAGAGCGCTCCCCGAGCTTTTTCCTCGCAATCCTTGTGCAGGAGTCGGCAACAACGAAAAACACGAGCATGACAAGCAGGCTGTAAATGCCCCCAAAATAATATGAAAGCAGCCCGACAACAAAACCTATGCTTGCGCCCTTGGCATCAAGCGACTGTTTCCTGTATGAAAATGCGGCGAAAAGAAAAAGCACAATGCAAACAGAAATCCAGCCGTAAGGGGAGGGGAGCATGTCAAGCCTTTATGATATTTGATTTTGTAATCTCAACCCTCTTAATTGCGGCAACCTTCTTAACCTCGTTAAAAATCTTCCCCGGGAGATTGCCGAAAACAAGCTCGCCAATTATTTTATCCCGGTCTTTGCCCCCGGCATACTTAGTTATGACATCCTTCATTATGTTCCTTATCCCGGTCTTCTTTTTTTGGGTAAGTTTCCTTGCCGAGATAACAACAGCCTTAATCTTGATTTTCTTCCCGTCTTTTGTGGTATAATCGCCGACTATCTGCATCTTGCTTGACCTCCTCCTTATCAGCCTTTTGATGTAGATTTCCTTTATGCTGTGCCCCACAACGGTTGTGTAGGCCTTGTTCCCCTTAACATCGTTGACCTGAAACTTAACTGTAATGAACTGCTTCTTGACCTCGCGGGTAAGGTCCCTCATGCCTGCGGAGATTTTCCTTCCGATAAGCTGCTCGGGCTTTGTCGCAACAGTCTCGGCAAGGACCTTATTGTCGAAGTCCTCGGGGGCATAGATTGTGTAACTAATTTTTCTCTTCCATTTGTCCATTGCCTGCCTTGTTTTAGCCTGCTTTTCAGCCATTATATCTCCCCGATAAGTGTATTTCCTTTCCTAATTATCTCATCTGCGCCGGCGTCCCCTGAAATTTCCTTCCGATTTGCGCCCGCGGTGAGTTTCAGTTCATACCTCATATAATCATCCCTACTTCACCAGCAGTGCGGCTGTTTCCGCAGTGTATCTCCAGTCCTGGGCAAGCTTTTTTTCTTTCTTGTAATGTTTCACCAATCTCCTTATCTTGCTGACAGTTAATTGATAGCCCCTCTTTGCGGTCATATCCCCCCTGTTCTCAGCCATGTGCTTTTGCAGCGTGACTGACTTCTTGATAAGGTTAAGCAAATCCCTTGGAACATCCGGCAGGAGCTCTTTCTCCTTCAAAACCTGCTCAATCTTCTTCCCCGAGAAATTCTTGAAATTAGGTATGCCGTACTGGTCCCTAAGGGCCATTCCAATCTGGGCTGCGGTCATGCCTGTGTTTGCGAGATTGACTATGGCCTCTTCTATCTCCTTGGGGCTATAATCTATCCAGCCGGGGCTCTCTTTGCTTGGCGGCGATGAAGAGCCGCTCTTGCCCCGGTCCCTTGAGTGCATTCTTGCCAAAAAGTTCACCAATCTTTGTTACCTTCCTGCTCTTGCGTTGATACAGGAGAGCGGATAATAAAATCCGTTATTAATACACTTCCCCATGAAAAGCTTTAAATAGCTTTCCGCCCGTGGGCGGGGAAGCCCCCTTTCACATATACCTCGCTCTTTTCTCTATCTCTGCGAGCCGGTTAATCACAGCTTTGCCCCTGCCAAATTCTGCCACATACCCCTTCTGTATCAGGTTCCACCCCGCCGGCAGCCTGAAATGCGTTGCATTATAGGTCTTCTTGAAGACAAGCAAATCGGTAGCGAAGTCCTCAACTCTTTTGGATATCGAACCTAACCCAAAATCAACAAACACAAGTTTTCCGTCCTTGACAAGGATGTTGCTTGTGGTCAAGTCTCCGTGAACAATCCCTGCCTTGTGCAGCTTTCCGACAAGCCTGCCGACTTCCCTGCACAAGTTCACAGTCTTCGCCGACAAAGAATCCTTCAGCTGTTCCCCCCTGACAAACTCCATCACAATCCGCTTTCCTTCCCTGTCAATAGAGTAGATTACAGGCGTCCTCACGCCCTGCTCCTTGGCCTTCGAAAGCAAAAGGCATTCTTCTCTTGTCCTTCTTTTCCTTACCTCCTCGTCCAGAATGCGGTTCCTGTATTTCTTTTCAACCCTTTCCTTAGCAAGGACTTCCATCCCCAAATAAACCTCTTTGTGCAGCTTTGCCTCCGCCCCCTGTCCAAAGAGCATACTACCACTTCAACAAACAGCCCTGAGGTTGGATTTGGTGCCTGAAACCAAATCGGAAATAACAAAAACAAAGTCCTCAAGCCCCTCGGGATTTTCCATGCCTGCGGCAGTTGCAAAGTCCGGATATGCCCTTATAAGTTCTTCCCTCTTGCTAAGCGCGAGCTGTGCTTCGGACAATGAATTCTCCAATGCGTCCTCGGCTTTTGCGGCGGGCCCCGCCTCTGTGCAGTCAAGTGCGCCTGTGTAAATACCGGCTATTTCTTCTTCCGCGGTTAAAAGCTCCTTGGACATCCGTGCCATTGCAAGCCTTTCATCAACAATCAAAAGAAGGGCCTTTGCAGAGGCGCTGTTCTGCCCCCTGTACTTCGAGGCAAACTGCCGCAAATCTGTTTCAAATCCTTCCAAGCCGGTTTCTTCGACAGGGACAAATTTCCCTTCATTTAAACCATATTTGTCAAGAATCGCGCTGAACTCCCCCATTCCCGAGCTGAACCCGGCCTGCGGGCTTAGAAAAAAGAAATATGCCGCCGCAATAGCCGCCATCACGATAATCGCAACCGCAATTTTGTTCGCCATTACTCTTTATAGCCCCGAAGGATTATATAAGGTTTTTGATTGCCTAAATCGAGACCCTTGCACTAAGCTCTTTTCCGAGAGAAATCGCATCCGGGGGAGGAGCCGCATTCACAACATTCAGCGAAGTGATATTCATTGTTTTCCGTATCTCCTCGCTCACTTCCCCAATCATCTTCGCAAGCGACTCGCTTTCAAGGAAGACAGTAACTTCATTGACACCGGCGTTCAATGAAATCCCTTTCTCGGATTTTGTTTTCCTGACCGCCCCTATGACGAGGTTCATCACTTCTCCCAGCCTGTCATAGTACCCGTCTATCCTGCTTTCATCAACCTCCGGCCACTCCTCAAGGTGTATGCTTTTTTCTTTCGCATATCCCCCGAACCGCCTCTGCCAAACCTCTTCTGCCAGGTGCGGCATGAAAGGCGCAAGCATTTTCAGCACATCAATCATAACACTTAAAAGGGAGAATTTTGCGGCATCCGCAGCCTCGTCTTTTTCCGAGTAAAGCCTGTACTTCACTTCCTCAATGTAGTAATCGGCAAACTCAAGCCAGAAGAAATTCCTGATTTCGGCAAGCGCCTTTGAGAGGCGGTAGTTTTCCAGGGAACTGTCCGCATTTTTCTTAACCTCATTAAGCCTTGAAAGTATCCATCTATCGGCTGCTTTGAACTCCGGTTTTTCAGGTTCTGCCTTCCCCATATCAAAGCCTTCCGTAAGCTGCGAAACAAACTTTGATGCATTGTAAAGCTTAACAGCAAACTTCCTTCCCGCAACCATCTCCTTTTCCTGGTAAGGAACATCCTCCCCCAAATTCGCCCCGCTCGCCCAATACCTCAAAACATCCGCACTGTATTTTTCCATAATCTCCCGCGGATGGACAACATTCCCCAAACTCTTGGACATCTTTTTTCCTTTTGGGTCGAGAGCCCAGCCGTTAATCATTATATTTTTCCACGGCAGCCGGCCGTGGTGCAGCAAACCCTTCACAATCGTGTTGAACGCCCACAGCGTTATTATGTCGTGGCCTTGGGGCCTCAAATCCATAGGATAAACTTTCTTAAACCTCGCATCATCGATTCCCCACATCGCATTAATCTGCGGGGTAAGGGAGCTCGTTGCCCAGGTGTCAAACACATCCTTCTCCGGCTCAAACTCGTTGCCGCCGCACCGGCCGCAGGCGCTTGCAGCCGGCTTGTCTTTCAAAGGATCGACAGGAAGCTGCCCCTCGCCCGCCAAAACAACCTCTCCACAGCCCCTGCAGTACCACACGGGAATAGGAACACCAAAAAATCTCTGCCTCGAAACACACCAGTCCCACTGCAAACCCTGTATCCAGTTGTCATACCGTGCCTTCATATGTTTAGGCATCCACTCAATCTCATTAGCCCTGTTGATGAACTCCTTTTTCAAATCAAGGTACTTTATGAACCACTGCTTGGAAACAATAAACTCAATTTCTGTTTTGCAGCGTTCATGGACATTCACCGCATGTTTTATCGCCTTTTGGCCCGTAAGCAGGCCCTTCCCATTCAGGTCCTCAATTATCTTCTTTCTCGCTTCCTTCAGTTTTGTCCCTTCATAGCCCTTTGCCTTGCCGTTCATTCTTCCGTCAGGCGTTATCGCAATTCTCAAAGGAAGGTTATGCGCCTTGTACCATTCCATATCTGTTTGGTCCCCAAAAGTACAGCACATCACAATTCCTGTCCCTTTTTCGGGATCGGCCCTCGCATCCGCGATGACAGGAACCTCGTGCCCGAACAAAGGAACCTTTGCCTTCTTCCCAACCAAATTTTTGTGCCTTTCGTCTGCCGGATTCACAAACACAGCGACACATGCGGGCAAAAGCTCCGGCCTTGTCGTCGCAATCGTAATCTTCTCCCCATCAACCTCAAACAGGATGTCATTGAAGGCTGAATCCATTTCAACATCCTCCAGCTCGGCCTGCGCTATGGCGGTTTCGCACTTTGGGCACCACATTATCGGGGCCTCTTTCCTGTACGCCCTTCCCTTCCCATAAATATCAATAAACGACTTCTGGGAAATTTTCCTTGAATTGCCGTCTATTGTCCTGTAAAGGAGGTTTTCCCAATCGACAGACATCCCAAGCCCGGAGAAATCCTTTTTCAATTCCGCTTCGGCTTTCTTTGTTTCCTCCAGGCAGATTTTTATGAACTCCTCCCTCGAAAAGTCCTTGGCCCTTATCTTCCTGGCTTTCTCAACAAACCTTTCGGTCGCAAGCCCATTGTCATCGAAACCAAAAGGATGGAAAACATTGTAGCCCTTCATCCGCTTGTACCTTGCAACAATATCCTGTTGGGCATATGCAAAGGCGTGGCCAAGATGCATACTCCCTGAAACAGTCGGGGGAGGCGTGTCTATCGAATAGAGCGGCTTTTTACAGGCAATGTCAAAGCAATAAATCTTTTCCTTTTCCCAGAATTTGGCCCATTCCTGCTCAAGCCTGTTGAGGTCAAGCCCAGGTTTTTTCCCCATAAGTATCGTTAATTTTTAGGGTGCACAGCTTATTTAAAGGCATTTCTGAGGCCATCGAAAAACTTCTCGGCGGGCCCCCTGCCCTGCTCCTTGGCGAACTTCCTAAGCAGCTCCTTCTCCTTCGCACTCAACTTCTTCGGGGTTTCAATATCGACCTTGACATAGTGGTCTCCTTTGCCGCTTCTTTGCAGTTCCCGGACCCCCATCCCCTTAAGCCTGAAAATTGTTCCGGTCTGCGTTCCTGAAGGAACCGTCAGTTCCGCCTTCCCGTGCAAAGTAGGGACATCAATTTTCCCCCCCAACGCAGCCTGCCAGAATGCAATCGGC
This sequence comes from uncultured archaeon, assembly GCA_964540145.1. Taxonomy (GTDB): domain Archaea; phylum Iainarchaeota; class Iainarchaeia; order Iainarchaeales; family CAZILS01; genus CAZILS01. Next base: position 201,462 of record CAZILS010000001.1, read on the forward strand.
ACCTCGCAGAAAACATCGCTTCCATCCCTCCTGAAAACATTGTGGGGATTTACAACAACAACCACATAGAGGTCTCCCGCGCCTTGCCCATACTCCCCGGCATTTCCCTCCCCATTAAGCCTCAAGCAATACCCGGAATTAACGCCTGCGGGAATCTTAACCTTAATCTTCTTCCTGCTAAGCACATTTCCCCGGCCTTTGCAATACTCACACTCCTTCTCAGGAAGCTCTCCCCGCCCATTGCACTGCGGGCAGGTTGTTGCGGTGGAGAAAACCCCAAAAATAGTTCTCTGTGTGCGCTGCCGTATCCCCTTTCCGTTGCAGCCTTCACAGGTCTTTGTTTTGCCTCCTTCTCCCCCGCTCCCCCCGCAAGAATCGCATTTCTCGACCCTGTCAATCTCAATCTCCTTCTCGGTTCCGAACGCAGCCTCCTCAAACTCAAGGTTCAACGTATGCTTGATATCGCTCCCCCGCCTGCTTCTTTGCGCACCTCTCCCCCCAAACATCCCCCCAAAGATGTCCCCAAAACCACTGTCGGCAAAGCCGCTGAACAGGTCCTCGAAGTTGAAGTTTGCATAATTCGCACCCCCTGCGCCGGCTCCGCCGCCAAAACTCTCGGCGGCATGGCCGAACCTGTCATAGTTTGCCCTTCTTTTGGAATCGCTCAAAACCTTATAGGCCTCAAGGCCTTCCTTGAACTTCTCCTCGGCATTCTCTTCTTTACTCACATCGGGATGGTATTTCTTCGCGAGCTTCTTGTAGGCCGCCTTAATCTCAGAATCCTCGGCGCCTTTTGAAACGCCGAGAATATCGTAGTAATCTCTCTTAGCCAATTCACCCACTCACCGCTTCCGAAGCCTGCTTCGCAATAAATCCTGTAACAATAAGTATCGCAAGCCCCACAACCGCCGAGGCCACAAAGCTCATGACGGGGTTATCGGGGAAGAGAAACAGGTCCGTAAGGCCCCAAATTCCCCTCCAAAACAGGACAACCGCGAGCGAAATGATTATCGAAAAGATGACTTGGTGGGAGTGTTCAAGTTTACTCAACGCAGTAAGCATGTTATCACACTACTTATCCTTGCCGTCATCTTTAACTTCATAATCTGCGTCAACCGCATTCTCCTTTTCCCCCTTGCCTTTTACCTCCTTGGTTTCCTGCTGCTCTTTCGCCTGCTCCGCGGCTTTTTGGTAAAGTTCTGTTGAGAATTCCTGCAAATCCTTGCTCATCTTCTCGGTTTTCTCCTTGATTTTAGGGATGTCTTTCTTCCCGGCTTCGCCGTCCTTGAGCAGCGCCTTCAGCTCCTCAATGTCTTTCCCGATTGCCTCTTTTTTATCGGCAGGCATCTTATCTTTCATATCTCCAAGGAGTTTTTCCGTGCTATATACGAGGGCATCAGCCCGGTTAACAACCTCGACCTCTTCCTTCAGCTTCTTGTCCTCCTCGGCATGCTCTTCTGCATCCTTTTTCATCTTTTCTATCTCGGCTTCATCCAGTTTCTGGCCTGCGGTGATAGTTATCTTCTGCTCCTTCCCTGTTCCAAGGTCCTTTGCGGAAACATTGACTATTCCGTTTGCGTCTATGTCAAAGGTAACCTCTATCTGGGGGATTCCCCTTTGGGCAGGAGGTATCCCGACAAGCTGGAACCTTCCCAATGTTTTGTTGTCCTTTGAGAATTCCCTCTCTCCCTGAAGGACGTGTATGTCGACAGCAGGCTGGTTATCGGCTGCGGTGCTGAAAACCTGGCTCTTCTTTGTGGGGATGGTTGTGTTCCTCTCAATGAGCTTTGTGCACACCCCGCCCAAGGTTTCTATGCCGAGAGACAGAGGCGTTACGTCAAGAAGCAAAACATCTTTCACCTCCCCGCTCAAAACCCCGCCCTGTATCGCAGCGCCCTGCGCAACACATTCCATAGGGTCAATTCCCCTTTCAACTTTCGTGCCCACAACTTTCTCAACAAACTTCTGCACAATAGGCATTCTTGTGGGGCCGCCAACCATAATAATCTTGGTTACATCCGCAGGAGTCATCTTCGCATCCGCAAGCGCCTGCTGGACAGGCTTCTCACACCCTTTAATAACCCCGCCGACAAGCTCCTCAAGCTTCGCCCTGTTAATCTTCATAACCAAATGCTTAGGCCCCGACTGGTCCGCGGTTACGTAAGGAAGGTTTATATCGGTTTCAAGGGTTGTTGAGAGCTCTATCTTCGCCTTCTCCGCAGCCTCCCTGACCCTTTGGATAGCAGTGCTGTCCTTTGAGAGGTCGACCCCTTCCTTGGTTTTGAAATCCGCGACAATGTAATCAAGGACAGCCTTGTCCATGTCGGTCCCGCCCAACCGGGTGTCGCCGCTTGTGCTCTTGACCTCAAACACACCGTCACCAAATTCCATTATCGTGACATCAAGCGTGCCCCCGCCCAGGTCAAAGACGAGTATTTTCTGCTCTTTTTCCTGCTTGTCAAGACCGTAGGCGAGCGAAGCCGCTGTCGGCTCATTAACTATCCTGACAACATCCAAACCCGCTATCTTTCCCGCATCTTTTGTTGCCTGCCTCTGGTTGTCATCGAAGTAAGCAGGAACAGTTATTACTGCCTTCTCAACCTTTTCCCCCAAGAACTCCTCGGAATCTTTCTTTATCTTCTGAAGAATAAAAGCAGAAACCTGCTGGGGAGTATACTCCTTGCCGCGCACCCTGATTTTTTCGCCTGTGCCCATCTTCCTTTTGACTGCGGTGATAGTCCCCTCCGGGTTGCTGACAGCCTGCCTCCTTGCAGCCTCCCCAACCAGCATCTGCCCGTCCTTTGTAAACGCAACAACCGAAGGAAACGATTTCCCATAAAGTGAAGTGCCTTCCGCACTTGGCACAATCTTTGGCTTGCCTCCCTCCAAAACCGCTGCAGCTGAATTGCTTGTTCCCAAATCAATACCTATTATTTTTGCCATATTAGTCCCTCCCGTTAACAACAACCTTTGCAGGCCTTATAACCTTCCCGGAAAGAGTATACCCTTTCTGGAACTGCTTAAGTATAATCCCGTCTTCTTCCCCGGACCTGTTCTCTTTCATCATGACCTCGTGCAGGTTTGCATCAAACTTCCCCTCGGCCAAAATCTCGGACAGCCCCTCCTTTTTTAAGGCGTCAAAAAGCTTTGCCCTCATAAGCGCCATCCCTTCTTGTTCCCTGCCTTTGCTGTTCTCAATAGCCCCATCCATCGAGTCAAGCACCGGCAGCAACTCTGAAACCAGGCTTGCTTTTGAAAGCACAATAAACCCGGTCTTTTCCTTGTCAATCCTTTTCTGATAGTTCTCAAACTCGGCCTGCACCCGTTTGCAGGTCTCTGTAAGCTCATCTATCCTTGCCTGTAGCTCCTTCTCCCGCGGAGAACCCCCGGAAGAATTGCCTTTTGCAGGCTTTTTTGGGTTCTTATGTGCGTTTTTCAAGTTTTAATCCCCCATTTGACTAAAATATTTAATCAATTACAAACTTCTTTAAACAAAACACTTAAAAAGCTTTCCCGAAACAAGAAATATATATGGTTTTGGAAAGATCGACCTTCAAAATAGTTATAAAGAAGGTAGAAAGGCCTTATTCTCACGATATAGATAACTCCCTTGAGTGGCTCTGCCGCTCCCTTGGCTTTTTTGAGCCAATCGACAGGGAAAAAACAGCGGCATCCATTCTTAAGGAAATCCTTAATGCGAGCGATGATGGAACCGCACTAACCTCGACAGCAATCGCCCAAAGGGTTGGGATGTCAAGAGGCTCTGTAATCAACCACCTCAACAACCTTATGCGCGCGGGCCTTGTGGCTCGCCACGGCCGCTATTATGCAACCCGCTCAAAAAGTGTCTTCAGAACAGTCGAGGAAATCGAGGAAGATATCGACAGGATATTTTCCAAAATGAAGAAAACTGCGCGCGAGATAGACCGGGAAATAGGCATAGTCATGAAAGACTGAGTTTCGGGAACAAATCCGAAAAGCAACTTTTAAATAATCAAACAGCGTTACCTTTAGCATGGGCGGGAAGCTTGAGAAACTAAGGGAAATAAACAAGGGCGCAAGCGAAGAAATCAAGGTAAAGGCCCTTGAAAAATACTACCTCGCAAAAGCAGACCGAAGGTTCATCGCAATTGAACTCCTAAACCTTTTCCTTGTCATGATTGTGATAATGTCGATTGTCTTTTTCCTGATGCCCGAGAAGGATTTTGTAAGGGAAGGGATGTCCTTTTTCTATTCTAGCGAAGTTGTCGATGAGCAGCTTTCCCAATTGCCCCGGCCCCCCCTGAGCTATTTGCTTTTCGCAATTGTCCTTGCAGGCAGCTTCTGGATATACAACATGAGTTCCTGGTTCAGGAAAACCGGGGAAACAGAACAGTCAAGGAGAATACTCGCACTCCGGTTTGCCCTTGTCCTCATGATATTCCTTTCAATAGCGTTTTACTTCGATCCTGCGATAAACATTATCCCTCCGCCCTACAGCTACCTGGTATTCGGCCTCCTCTTGCTTGGCCTCATTGCGCTTTTCCTTTACGTAAGATTCTGGAGGGAACAAAGTGAGGCCAAAGGAAGTAAGCCCAAGGCCAAAGCTTAGGAGGGCGCTTGGCCTTTTTGAGACAACCCTGTATGGGGTCGGCATAATTCTCGGCGCAGGTATCTATGCGCTCATAGGGGAGGCTGCGGGCATTGCGGGGAACATGGTCTGGCTTGCGTTCGCTGTCTCCGCGGTTATCGCCGCCTTCACCGCACTAAGCTACGCCGAATTAGGCTCGCTCTTCGCGAAGGCCGCGGCTGAATTTGTTTACGTGAAGAACGCTTTCCGTTCACGCCTTCTTGCATTTGTGGTGGGCTATACAACCGTCCTTGTGGGGGTTGTTACAGCCGCAACAGTTGCATTGGGATTTGGCGGATATTTCATGGCGCTGTTTGGCGGCTCCTTAATCCCCATAGCAATTCTTGTTGTGCTCGCATTTTCTGCCCTTAATTTCATCGGTATAAGGGAATCGATGCGCCTCAATGTAATTTTCACCCTCATAGAGGTAGGCGGCCTTATATTGATAATCGCCCTTGGTGCTTCTTTCATAGGCGCAGTCGATTACTTTGAGGCGCCTGAAGTTGCCGAAGGGGTTTCCTCCCCGATAATGGTTGCCGTGGCATTGATTTTCTTCGCTTACATTGGCTTTGAGGATGTTGTGAACATAGCCGAGGAAACAAGGCGGCCAAGAAAAACAATTCCCCGCGCCCTGCTTTTGGCTTTGGGGATAAGCACCGTAATCTACATCCTTGTCTCGGTTGTTGCGGTCAGCGTAGTTCCTTACAATGAACTTGCGGAAAGTTCTGCCCCGCTTGCGCTTGTTGCAGACAAGGCCACGGGGGGAGGATGGGGCTGGCTCCTCTCAGTCATAGCGCTTTTCTCAACCGCAAACACAATCCTGATTTCCCTCATCGTCGCTTCCAGGATGCTGTATGGTCTTGGCAATGAGGGCGTTCTCCCAAAAAAGATTTCAATTATCCACCCCAAAACAAGAACACCCTACCTTGCAATCCTTGCCACATTCTTCGCCGCGGTTTTTTTCCTGTCATTGGGGGATATAAGCACAGTCGCTTTCCTTTCGGACTTTGCAATCTTCACACTCTTTTTCTTCGTTAATGCTGCAGTTATAGCATTGAGGTATGTGATGCCCGGGGAGAAGCGCGGTTTCAGGACACCGTTCAACATAGGGAAATTCCCTTTGCTCCCTTTCTTTGGCTGTCTTTCCTCGCTGTACATGCTCACCCAGTTCCTTGCGCCAATGGAGTTCCTTAGCTTTGAATTCCCGGTACTCTTCTTCGGCCTCGCCATGATTCTTGCGGCGGTGCCGATTTATTTTGTTTTCAACAGGCGCCGCAATGCGGGACAGCGCCACAATTAAATACAACTTTGCACTATATCTTCCCTACAAGAGGCGAGACGGTGAATGTCGGAGAGATAATGGCAACTGATTTTGTGAGGCTTAATTCGGAGGCAAAGGTAACCTCGCTTATAAGCGCCCTGACAAGGGCGGGCTCGCAGGGGGCAATTATTGAGGACAGGGGCTATCTTGGCACCATAACAAAGGGCATGCTTTTCCAGACCAGGCAGGACCTGAGCAAGATGAAGGTTTCCAAAATACTAAACTCAAACCCGGGAATACCTGTGGTTTCAAGGGACACCCCTGTCGAGAAGGCGGCAGAGCTGATGTACGGGGCAGACACTAGAATACTTCCTGTTTTGGAGAACGGAAAGGTTGTCGGGGTTGTGAAGGCAATGGATGTCATTTCCCAGGCAAAAGGTTTCGACAGCATCTCCTCGGTTAAGGCGGGGGACGTGGCGACACTTAGGCTGCTCAGTGTTAAGAGCGATTCAACCCTCGCCCAGGCACTTGCGCTGATGGAACACCACAGTATAGGAAAGATTCCCGTTGTAGATGAGGAGCACAACATCGTGGGAATAGTCACACAGCGCGATGTCATGGAACAGTACTTCGCAAGCCCTGTTTACCGAGAAGGGGGGTTCAGGCCGGGCAAGGACATACGGCACCAGAAAGCATTCGAGCCGCAGAAAATCGACATGCTGAAAAGCCCGATAACAAGCGAGATGACAACGAATGTTATCACGGCATCTAAAAATGACACAATCGGCAGGGTTGTCGGCCTTATGGAAAAGCACAGCATCGGAGATGTTGTCATCGCGGCGAACAAGAAACCCGAAGGGATAATCACAATCCACGATATCCTCTCGCTGTTTTTCCGTGCACAGGAGAAGAGAAACATCCAGCTTATCCATTTCCCGGAACTTGACGAGGTTGATTACGCAACCGCCGAAAAGGAAATAAGCTCAGCCTACGACAAGATTGAGAAAATACTCAATAATGAGATTTTTTTGGCAATCCACGTCAAAAGTATTGAAAAAGGAGGGATGAGAAAAAAGTACAGCCTTCACATCCGCCTGAATTCAACCGGCATTAATGTCCTTGTAAAATCAGAAAACAAGTGGACCTTCCTATCCGCTTTGCAGGATGCCCTGAAAACCCTGACAAGGCAAATCTCCGAGAAAGTGAAAAGATAGCGTTGAAGAGATAGATTAAATATCCTCGGGGCCCAGCCAATTGACCTCAACCCGGTCGGTCCTGAATTTCTGGTCGATGACAGCCTCGCCGAACTTCATTTTTCTTCCGTGGCTGTGTTCAAGCAGCCCCTGCCACGCAATCATAACCCCGTTGTCAATGCAGACTTCCATAGGCGGTATGTGAAGTTTCGCCCCGCGCCCCCTGCACATTTCCTCCATAATCCCTTTCAACGCCTTGCTTGCAGCAACCCCTCCCACCACCAAAACCTCTTTTTTTTCAGTGTGGGCTAACGCCCTCTCAGTCACTTCTGCCAGCATTGCAAACGCGGTGTGCATAAGTGAATACGCCAGGTCCTCTTTCCTTGCTTTCTTTATCTTCTTGCTCGCGGCTGTAAAAAGCCCGGAGAAGGCAAGGTCCATCCCCTTCACAGAGTAGGGCAGCCCGATATACTCCTTTCCCCTGAAATACATTTTATCTATCACAGGGCCTGCGGGGAAGCCAATCCCTAGCTTCCTTCCAAAACTGTCAAGTAAGTTCCCTACCCCCATATCAAGGGTTTCCCCATAGATTCTGTATTTTCCCGACTCATAACCTATAATTTGGGTGTTCGCGCCCGATGTGTAGAGCACTATGGGGTCCTTTGCCTTCGTCACAAGCTTGCCTATTTCAATGTGTGCGACGCAGTGGTTAACGCCCAACAGAGGCTTGTTATGTAGCAGAGAAAGTGTCCTTGAGACAATTGCCCCCACAGTAAGGCAAGGCCCGATTCCGGGGCCGCGCGCAAACGAAATAAGCCCAATATCTTTCCATCCGGCCCCTGCCTTCTCCATCGCCCTCCTAACTGTGCCGGGGGCTTCCCTCACATGGTGGTCAAAAGCATCCCTCGGCTTTATTCCTCCCTCCTTGGCAGTGAAGGAAGACCGCTCATTCGCAAGCACCTTTCCCCCGCCATCAACAATTCCGACCCCGAAAGTATGTGCTGTGCTCTCAATCCCAACGCAAATCATCCCAACACTTCCAGAATTTCCTTTTCCTTGACAGGACCTTCCCTCAAAACCTTCCTTGTGCGCATGTCAAAAAGAGTTGACACTTTCCCCCGTTTCAAATTCCCGCAGTCAACAACCAAATCAACACTGCCCCCCAGCTTCTCCACAGCCTCTTTTCCCGAGAAGATAGGTTCCTCACCAGTCAAGTTTGCCGAGGTTGCGGTGATTGCCCCGCCAAATTTCTTTGCTATCTCATTCGCTACAGGGCTTGAACTTATCCTGAAGGCAACACTTTCCTTGCCGAGAATATCGGGGACATTTTTTTTCTTATCGACAACAAGGGTAAGGGGACCCGGCATAAATCGCTTGGCAAGTTTTTCAGCGTCCTTGCCAAACCTCCCAATTTTATTCGCATACTCAAGGCCGGGAACAATAACGGAAATAGGCTTTCCAAAGTCCTGTCCTTTAACTTCGTGAACACGCTTGACGGCTTCCTCGTCAAGTGCATTTGCGCCTATCCCGTAGCAGGTTTCTGTGGGATAGATTATTATTTTCCCATCCAATAGTGCCCCGGCGGCAAGCACAGCGCCTTTCCCCGGGATTTTACAGTTTATTCGCAATATGAGGGACATAACTAACCCCTTCAGAAGCCAAGGTATAAGAATAATGCCCTCGCCGTAAATATTTACTGCTCTTGAGGCTTGGGCTGCTCCTGCCCTTGCCCCTGTTCGGGGGATGGTACGGATCTGCCTTTCATCTCGGTGAATGAACATCGCCCGCAGGAGAACCTGTCCTTGTGTTCGGCCATGAAAACCCCCGAACCGCATTTCGGGCATGCCCTCTTCCCGCGTTTCAGCCCTTCTCCGGAGACATCATAGTAAGTTCCCTTAATCTTCTTCTGCTTCTTCTCTCCTTTTTTCTTCCCGCCTTTATCGTCAGCCACCTTCATTCACCCTCTTTCTTTTCTTCCTTTTCCAGGGGAACTTCCTCGGCGGCCTTGCCCTCCGGCTCGGTTTTTGCATCCCCGCCCGCGGCCTCAGCACCTTCCTTCGTTTTGCCGAAGTTCCTTGCCTTCATATATTTTGCCTCGGTCTTGTCAAGCGCTTCCTTGTTATCATAAACAAACGCAATCCCGTTTGCTTCCGGAAATCCAAAACTCTGCTTAACCTTCCTCACAACAACAAGGCCATTGTCTTTGTTCATTGTTGCCGAGAGCCTTTCCCTTATTTCACCTCTCGAAGGCGTTAGCTTAGCATCCTTTACCCTGAACTCCAATTCTTCCCTCAGGAAAAGAGGGTTCTTTTTCTGCCGTGTTATCTCTATCTTCATTTTATCACCTACTAAGCCTCAATGCGTATTTCCCTTCCTTCTCAATTCCCATTCTTTTTGCAATCTCCGAGGTTGCCGCGTCAATAACAACGACATATCCCCTCCAAAAAGTGGTGAATTGGTTGCCTTCGCAGCCGGGGCATTTATCCCCCTCCTCAATAACCATCCTGCATTGCCTGCAAGCCTTTCCCTTATGCATTTTCTCTCCTCTTTTTTTCTTTCGGGGCAGTTAATGCCGCCTTTGCGTCAGCCTTCTTTTTCCTAGCTTTTTCGTCAACCTTGGCCCAGTCTTCCTTTCCAAGACCCTCCTGCCTCATGGTAAGCCCGATTTTCGAGCTTGCAATGTTTCCTTTCAGGCTGACTGAAACAACCCTCGCAAGGACAAGATCGCTTGTCTGGAGCTTTTTACTCGTTTCCTTGCCGATGAACCCGGGGAGTTTCGGGTCGTAATTAATGTAGTCATCCATTATCTGGCTGACATGGATAAGCCCTTCTATAGGCCCTATCTTGACAAATGCACCGAACTCTGTCACTTCCGAAATAATCCCCTTCACAACCTCGTGCACTTCCGGTTTGTAAACAAGGAGTTTCATGTTGGTTTCGTGGTAGGCTGCCCCGTCCCCCGGAATAACCTTCCCTTCGCCGACATCGTCAACTCCCATCGCCGCAACAACCACCCCGAGATCCTCGTCCATCAGCCCTTCATACTCCTGCCGGACAAGCTCAAGAACAGTTTTCTTAAGGTCGTCGCTAAATTTGTTTGGCGGAACCCTTACCGTATCCATTATACTGCAGACCCTATACATTTTCTCCCTCCTATCTCCAGCTCAGCTCTATATTTTTTTTATCCCTTAGATAAACATTCTTTATTCCCTTTTCTTTCAGCCTTCTCCGAAGCGCCCCGTCGTTGGTTGCCACAATTGCCCCTTTTTTGCCAAGCTCCACAAGGGCATTATCCGCAGTTCCCCCCGCGGCATCAAGCTCCCTAACGCGGTTTTTTTCCATAAGCTCTTTAGCCACGTTAACGGCGGCTCTTTTACCGGCGCTGAGAGAAAGGGAATTAAGCTCTTCTATTACCTGTTTGGGCACCACAAAGCTTATATTGCCCACTATCTCGGTCCTCATCGCCTCGAAAACATCCACTTTTTGCTCTTCGCAGGACAAAAGCATGCTTGTATCAACCACAACCATTATTCCGGCCCCTTCAAATTGCGATCCCATACGCAGCCAGCCTCCATTGTGAACTTACCTTCTTGCTCACCGCAACTGTCTGGCCCTTCTCAACAATCACAGGAATTTTGCTCGCAATCTTAATTTTTCCGGCTGCGTTTTTCACAACATCCCCCACTGTGGTCATTGTGCCTACCGTAAGGACAACGGTTTCGTTCATCTTTATCGCAGTCTCTTTCTCAACAACCCTTTGGAAGGGTTTCACCTCAATCTCAATCTCGGTCTTCGCTTCCGGAAGGCTTCCTTTTTTTCCAACAACATGGCCCCTAAGCTGGTCGTTCCTTGTAAGCAAAGGGTCTAATTCAGTGCCTATCGCAATCAATCCGCCGGGCCCTGCCTTTTCAAGCTCCCCCTCGGAGGTTCCCAATGAAACGCACTTGGTCTGCATTTTCTTTCCGTCAAAACCGGGACCAAATTCAATTTCCTCGCCAACCTTCAAACTCCCCTGCATTATTGAACCGCCAAGAACCCCGCCCTTCAGCTCATTGAGTTTTGCCCCCGGCTTATTGACATCAAAAGACCTTGCAACATACATCCTCAAGTCCTTCTTTGTATCGATTTTCGGGGAAGGAATATTCTCCTCAATCGCCTCTATCAGCATATCGATGTTTGTTCCGGAGGGAGCGGAAGTAGGTATAATAGGGGCGCCCTTATAGCCGTACTCCTCCAAAAATTTCCTTATCTTAGCCTGGTTTTTTATTGCGGCATCCCGGCCAACCAAATCTGCCTTGTTTTGCGCCACAACAATGTTCTTAACGCCGCTTATGCTAAGCGCCATAAGGTGCTCAACAGTCCTTGGCTGGGGGCATTCCTCATTGGCGGCAATAACAAGGACAGCGCCCTGCATCAACGCAGCTCCGCTGAGCATTGTCGTCATCAAAGTTTCGTGCCCGGGAGCATCAACGAAACTGACCTTCCTGAGTTTCTTCGCGTTCTCCCCGCAATTAGGGCATTTTTCACAGGTTGTGTAGGCTTCGCTCCCATTGCACTTGCCGCACTTGTAGAATGTTGCGTCGGCGTAGCCTAGGCGGATGGAAATCCCTCTTTTAAGCTCTTCCGAATGGGTGTCTGTCCACTTCCCGGATAAAGCCTGGGTAAGGGATGTCTTGCCGTGGTCGACATGGCCGATCATCCCGATGTTAATTTCCGCCTGCTCTTGGAATTTTTTTGCCATCTGTGTCACTCTTTTTTATCTTCCTCTCTCTTTGGCTCTTCTGCATTATTTTTTTCGCCATGAGGGGCACTTTCAGCTTTTGGCTCCTCGACTTTTTTCTCCTTCTCCGTTGGAGCTTCTTCTTTCTTCTCTGTCTCGGCGGCAGGCACTTCCTTTACTTCCTTCAAAACCTTATCCTTCTCGGATATTTCTTCCTGCTTTTTCTCAACATTCAGCAGTTCCTCTATCTTGCCCTGCCCTTCTTTAGCCAGGACCATGTTGAGCTGGTGGATATCCTTGTCGACAGTGTTTCCTCTCCTGGTGATTCTCTTTCTTACCCCGTTCTTCTTAGATTTTGTGATAAGAATTTTTCTCCTCGCAGTCCCGGGCAAATCGCTCCTCATAGGAAAACCGTTCTTATCGCTTCCCCCCGTTATCCTGGCAGCGAATCCTGCGGCGCCAATCCTGCCAAGGTCTATTTCTTCCCCTATTTTCTTCCCGGCAAAAACATCGTCGTCAGCCTTTACAGTATAGGCTTTTCGTGTTTTTGGGTCGGATACAACAACATTCATACAATTCCTCCTGTTAAGCTTCAGCCTTAATCTCCGCTTTCTTTATTTCGGAAATAAGCGTAATCTCCCCCTCGCTAAGGTCCTCTCCCATCCCCTCAAGCTTTTCCATATGTTTTTTAGGTATGAACGAAAGAAGCACATCCCCCTCCATTAGGTTCCTCCCGATGGTTGCGCCGTCAATTGAAACCGCGAGCTCATCCCCCTCACCCGCACTTTCAATGCTCTTTCCGTCCTTCTGGATAGCCTTTACTTCGCCAATAATCTTCCCGTCTTTCATAACCTCGATTCCTTTCTTCAGTTTGCCGCCAAGAACTTTAACCCCGACAATTGCGGGCTTTGAGTTCCTGAACACATTGTCCCTTAGCACCTTGAACTTAACGGGCCATGAAACATTTTCTCGGGTTTTCGCCTTCTCAAGTTCCCTGGCCTCATTAAGCCAATCGTCATACTCCTCAAGCAGCCTGTAAATAACCTCCCCCCTGAATATCCTTATCCCTGCTTTTTCGGCTTCTTCTTTCACATCCTCGTTAACTCCTACCCCAAACGCAAATATAACCGCCTTGTAAGGGTTTTTTTCCCTTATGGCAGCCATCTCCATTACGTCCCTCTTTGAAACATCCCCGATGTCTGCCTTCCCGGGCTTTATATCCTTTTGCTCAAGCAGTTTCTCCATCGCCTCAAGGCTTCCCAAAGCATCAGCCTTAACCATAGGCCCCGGCTCATCGGAACTAATTTTCAAATCCCTTATTTCTTTCTCAATTTTCCCGGCCTCATTTCCGGTTCGCACAACCAGCAACGGAGAGCCAGGCAAGGTCTTCCCGATAGCGGGCGCCGAAACCTTAACACCCGCCGCCGCAATAACCTCGTTTATGCTCCTGAACTTATCCCTTGGGGACCTAATCTCGGTGAGTGCCTTCGGCTCAAGAAGCGCCCTAATCTTCGCGGTAATCACCCCGTCTTTTCCGGCAGTAACAACACTATCGCCCACCTTCAAGCTTCCCTCGTAAAGTATAACATCAAGGGTCTTTCCCAAACCTCTCTCTTCTTTCACCTCGAGCACAGTTCCCTTGCCGGCCCCCTCTGTCCCGACATTCAGCTTTTTTCCCATATACCTCTGGGAGAGGCCCGCCAAAAACATAAGCAGCTCTGGTACACCCTCTCCACTCTTCGCGCATAATGGTATAATCGGTATTTCCTTTGTCAAATCCTTAACCCTGTCAAACCTTTCTGAAACAAATCCCCTGCTGTGCAACTGGCCGACAAGCTCGTAAAGTTTTATGTCCAGGAAATCAAGCACATCCTTTGCCTGGCCATTGATGCTGCTTGTTACACTTCCCTTCCTGGTTGACCACCCCCTTATGTTGTCGATTTTGTTCATCGCGACAATGAACGGGGTTTTGTAAGTTTTCAAGATATCAATTGCCTCAAACGTCTGCGGCTGGCACCCGTGCATAACGTCAACAACCAAAATCGCAAGGTCGGCTATACTTCCGCCCCTTGTCCTCAGGTTGGTAAATGCCTCGTGCCCGGGCGTGTCGATAAAAAGCAGCCCCGGAATCTTCAGGTCAAAACCATATTTCTTAAGGAGTTCCGCCGACATGTCGAGTATCAGGCCGGTGGGAACTTCGGTTGCGCCGATGTGCTGGGTTATCCCCCCGGCTTCTTTCTCAACAAGCCTTGTCCCTCTTATTGTGTCGAGGAGGCTGGACTTGCCGCTGTCAACATGCCCGAGAACAGTGATTATCGGTTTCCTCAGCCCGCTCATTTTTCTTCTTCTCCCGAGGATTGTGATTTTTTGGCAGGGCCCAAACCTGTTGAACCGAAACCGCCGTCATTTCTGGTTGTCTCGTCCAGTTCCTCAACAATGGCGATATCGGGCTCTTCAACCCTTGCAAATACCATCTGCGCTATCTTTTTTCCCTTTTCAACAGTGTACGCTGTTTTGCCGTGGTTTATCGCTATGACTTTAACTTCGCCCCTATAACCGCTGTCAACAGTTCCGGGGGTATTAAGCACAGTAATCCCGTGGTTTGCGGCAAGCCCGCTTTTTGGCCTTACTTGTGCCTCATATCCCCTTTCAACCGCAATCCTGATTCCTGTGCCCACAAGCCCTATCTCGCCGGGCTGCAAAACCACATTCTCATTGGCAAAGAGGTCAACACCCGAATCTCCCGCATGCGCATAATGGAGATCCGGAATGGCATTGTCCATCTTTTTAACAAGAACCCTCACTAAAGACCCTCTTTCTCCGTGCTTGCGTAGATCCAGTCGAAGTTCATTTTCCGGTAGTCGTAAATCTCTCCGGCCTTGAAGAACCTCTTTATCTCGGTTTTCGCCTCTTCCGTTGTCGCTGATGCGTGGATAAGGTTTTGCTGGTTGCTGATTGAGAAATCCCCTCTCACTGTTCCGGGCTCGGCATCTCTCCCGTTCGTTGCGCCGACCATCTTCCTGACAACACTCACAACATCCTTGCCCTCGACAACTGCAAGTATCGAAGGGATTGAGGACATGAACTCTATGAGTTCATTATAGAATGCCTTGTCGGCGTGATGGGCATAGTGCTCCTTAAGCTTGTACGGCTCAAGATGCTCCATTTTTATCCCGGCAATTTTGTATCCTTTCTTTTCGAACCTTGACAGTATCCGGCCCGCGAGTGCCCTGTTGACAGCGTCGGGCTTGATTATGACCAGAGTTTGTTCCTTGTTCTCAACAGCCATATTTTCACCCCTTCCTTATCTCCTTCTCCGAGAGAAACTTCTTTGTCCATTTCACCTTTGCCCTGGACCTTTTCAGCCTAAGCTGGTTTTTTTCGCACTTGCCCGAACAAAAGAAATAAGTGGTGGCGTCCTTCTGTACATACATCATTCCTGTTCCTTCGGGCATTTCCTTTCCGCAAAAAGAGCATTCAGCCATTCATACCGCCTACCTTGCCTTTATCTCCTTTGCTTCCCTTTCGGTGTTCAGGAGCATAAGGACGTCTCCCTTTCTCAGGTTGCCCTTCACATTTCTCCTCTTTATCCTGCCTTTTTCTGGGCCGTCAAGGATTCTGCACAGAACTTGCACAATCTCCCCATAAACGCCCGTCCTCTGGAGCACCTCGACAACTTCGGCAGGAGTGCCTGTTTCCGATATTGCCATTCATCTCACCTACTTCGCAACCTCTCCGAGCTTCTTAACAAGGTCCTCGAAGTCCTTTTTTTGTTCCCCTTCGTCCACTATGGCTATGGCCGCGGTTCCGACCTTAACCCCGGCCTTTTCCCCAAGCTCTTTTTTTGTTGGAACGTAGGAGTACTGGATTTTCCTTTCCCCGCAGAGAACAGGAAGGTGCATTACTATTTCAGGAGGCTCAACATCGCCGGCTATAACAACCAGCCTTGCTTCGCCCCTCTCGACAGCCTTTGTTACCTCATTGCTGCCTATCCTTATCTTCCCGCCTTTTGCGGCCTTTTCTATTACGCTTGCCTGCTTGCCGCTAAGCTCCGCAGGTACCTCGAATTTTACGTACTCAGCCATGTTATTTCACCTCCACGTGGTCATCGGCAAAATACTAAATAACCACAATTAGGACTGTTTCCTATAATATATACTCCTTCCCGAATGTTTAAAAAGGTTGGGGATTGGCTGTTTTAGGGCATTATTGCCTATTTAGGAGGTGTGCCCTGCCCGGACACCCACGAAAAAATACCCCCCTGCATCCTCTACACCCGGCAATAACTCATGGGGGATGCCTTCGCAACACAGGCTGCCGGTTCACTGCTTTATTTCAATAGTCAGCAGCCCGCCGCTTATTGTCAGAATATCGCCGTGTTTGGTCGCGGCCTGCCCGCTCCTCAGGGCATAGTGGCTGTCGTACACAACCGGTGAGTGGTAATAATCTATTTCCGGGGCAGTTATGCTCTGCACAACCTCATCAAACTTAACCGACATCTTTTGACAGGTGTATGGCCCGGCCCCGTCAAGATCCGTAAGTGTTATTCCCTCCGCGACATTTTTGCCGTCCATTATAACAAGGCCTTGGTTGCCCGGCTGGGTTGTCGTTACCGCTTCTATGGAAAGCGGCTCTGCCAGCCTTTCCGAGAAGTCAAATGTTTCCCCCGCTGCAATATCGGTTGCTGTTACAAGCAAGCCCCCTTCGTCGTAAAGCTTGAACCTTGCCTTCAGCAGCCCAATTTCCGAGAGTTCAATGAGATTCCCGGTATTGCCGTCCACATAAACCTCGACCTCATATTGGCCGTCATTGTCGGTGTCAACCTGCAGCTGCACAATATAGTGCGCAGTATCTAGCGGGCTGCCTCCTGTCGCAACATTATCAATCCTGGCGTAGCTATCGTTAATTTCCCCGTTTTCGCTTGTGTCTGTTCCCAACAAGGCCACCCTTCCCCCGTACTCGGGAACAATCAGGACAGAATCATTCAGCAGCAACAGCAAATTATACCCTTCCGCGAAGAATATGCCGTATTCAAACACCTTGAGGTTTGTTCCTACAAGCCCGAGGGGGTTTGCGGTAAATGCAGGCTCTGTGTCCGCAAGCGCCTTGTCCTCCAGATAGTATGAGTTGTTGTAGTTCTGCGTTTCAAGATACTCTAAATCATTTCCTATGTGTGCGGGGTCCGAGAAGACATTCTCGATTGCGAAACTCACATTCCCGTCCGCCCTTAGAATTGCGTAATCCGCATCCTTGTCTATTATCCTGTACGTAACCTCGTCAAGAGTAACCTCCTCATTCACATTCGCGGAGGAGACATCCGAGAAGCTCCTGGAAATCCCGTTAAGCAAAATTGCGGTTGTTCCAAGCCTCACATCGACATCCTGCCTTTTTGAGTGGTAGTAAAAGGTATTGTTGTCAAACTGCTCCTGGCCTGTGCCGTTATCCGCAAGCTCGAGCCAGAGCGGAACAACATGCCCCACGCCACCAGTGTCTGTGAACTCGATCATGCCATTGCCTATCTTAACAGTGGTGAAGCTTGCGGTTACACACCTGTCGGAACAGCAGCTGTCGCTGTCCCTTGAATCAAGCCATGTCGCTTCACAATCCTGGTAGATTGTGCAGTCGTGGCCGTCTTGGTCATCGCAGGCCATCAAAGTGCACTCATTATTCAAACACTCCTCATTGTCCTGGCAATCGTCATTCTCCTCGCACCTCTTTAGGTTTATCCGGAGCTCATCTTTCAGGGTTCCAATACAGCTCTCATCGCCTGTTGTAGATGCCGCAGTTATCAAATCAGTGAACAGCCGGTCGATGCTCTGCGGGCAGGCGCTTCCCTGTGAAGGCTCGTTAATGGGCTCTATTTTGCAGGCCATATCCATATTCTCATAAATGCCGTAAAGGCTATCCCCGCTTGCTATCGCAAGCTCAATTTCGCACTTCCCGTCCTGTATCCCGTTCAGCACATACTCGAAGATATTGTCTCCTTCAGCAAAGGTAAACTTTGTTCCGTCCGCACACTCATACAATGCCCTGCAAAAACAATCGAAATTATCTTCCTGGGTTGTGTACTTGTTCGCCCAGTTTCCTGTTCCGCAGTCCCCTGTCAGGGTTGTCACGCAGAAGTTTCCCGCTATCCATTCGTTGCCCGACCTTTCACAACAGTCAAAGTCGGTGAACTCACTACATTCAGCCGGGCACTCCCCGTCGCTTTCGGGGAAACAGACGGTAATTTCCGATTCAATCTGTAACTGTGCCTCGCCCCCTGTTATCCGGAGGGGGGTAACTCTCACAACATTCTCGTCATCCCGGAGTTCGCCTTCCTCGCCCTCTCCAAGAATAACCGTGTCAACCGGCCTATCCTCAAGATCGTAAAGCCCAAGCGTAACGTTATAGTCCCCGCCCAGATAATGTTTTATTTCTTCAAGCTTCAGCATGTAACCGATATCAACCTTAACCCTCTCCCCCCCGAGCAAGGTGTACAAACCATCCCCGATGTTTGAGAGATAGCATGTTGAGAGGCAGCACTTTCCGCTGTCCGAAGCGGGAATCACAGGCGTCCGGCATTGTTCATCGGTATCGCACTTTGTCCCGTGCTGCCGGAAGCAGGTAAGATAACTTTCGCCTTCACATTCCTCTGTGCAGCACCTTGTGCTGTCCGAAGACTCTATAAAATGTCCCGGGCAGCCCTCGCTGCTTGAGCAGATATCCCCGCCCATCTCGGAGCAGCTTTTGTAAACACATTCTCCGTCAACGCACTTCTTACTGCTTGGGCACTTCACATATGCGCAGCTGCCCGCAGTCGCCTCGCTGTATGTGCACGGAACAGGACAGCACCTTGCGCTATCAGAAGCATTAATGTAAGTTGCCGGGCAGGCCTCATAGCTTTCACAAACTTCGCCATTTCTCTCCCAACATTTTTTCAGCAAGTGGAAACATCGTTTCGGGGAGCCATAACAAAGGTCCTTGGTCGAGTCATCGTTATCTACACACTCGGAATCAGCATAGCACTGGTCTACTCCTCCTACTCCCTCAACACAATCGCTGTCCCTTCCCACACAGCCGGGAGGGCAGCAGCCATCCCCGGACAGGCAAGCGGAGATTCTTGTGTTGATACAGGCATTGTCCTCAGCCGAACAGACATCAATTGTGCAGGAATCAAAATCATTGCATTCGGAATGCCTTTCACATTCTTTTTCCGAACCTTGCAGTCCCGCAATCTCGCCATCGCCGCCGCCTGACGGCAGGGGAGGCGTAGCGCATCCGCTGAAAAGTATGGCCGTTGCCAGCAGCAAAACCGCAAGAACCCTCGGATTCATTATACTAATAGTATATTGAAGTCCTTTAAAAAATTAACTTTTTACCGTTAAACGGTTTCCGGCCTATTTATGGGTAAACCAGAGCCTGGTTCGCCTGTTTTCCTGCTTATCTACCCGCGTATAGCCGAATTTTTCCAAATAGACAATGTCCCCTTCTCCCATCTCATAAAGCCGGCTTTCGGCAACACCGTGCTTTTTGGAGTTGTCCGGCATGACAATTTCAACGTCTCTCCCCCCAACAATCCAGGTCAGCAAAGGCAATTTCAGGCTCTGCCCCCCGGCATATTCTGCAGAGGCCTGCAGCTCCCCGACATCGACAATCTTGACATTATAGAGTTCCCTAAGCCTCACAACATTTTTGCCCCTGGCTTTTGAAATTTCCTCCCTTGGAACAAGCAGGCTTTGGGTCCCTTCCCCCAAACCCCTGTCCCTAACCTCCGGCGCATAATGGACATCGAGCTGCATCGGCTCCTCGATGAAAGAAATCCTCTCACTCTTCCCCTCGATATACTTCTTGTCGGCATCCGCCAGTTTTTTCACCTCGACAGTAGTATCAGAACTCTTCATCCCCACCTCAAGAATGATATCCTTCAACGCCCTTGGGTCAAAACCCTTTCTCCTCAGCGCCCTTATCGTCCCTAGCCTCGGGTCGTCCCATCCTTCATACTCCCCCCGCTCAATTCCCGCCCTTATCTTTGAGGTGCTTAGAACCATCCCCTCAAGTTTCACTCTCCCGAAGTGGAAACTGTGCGGATAAACCCATCCAAAGTACCTGTACAGGAACTTCTGCTTCACCTCGTTCTGCGAATGTTCCTGGCCCCTTATAATATAGGTTACCCCCATCAAATGGTCGTCAACCGCAGACTGGAAATTATAGCTTGGCCACACATGAAACTTATTTTCCGCCCGATTGTGCCGGGGCCTGTCAACTGCTTTCCCGGCCCACCAGTCCCTCACACTGGGATCGGGATGCCCCAAATCGGTCTTTATCCTCAGCACAGCCCCCCCTTCCTTCAGTTCGTTGCTGAGCATCTTCTCAAAGAGGGCCATCTGCTCCTCCTTGCATTTCTCCCTGCAAGGACACCCCTCCCTCTTTTTTATTTTCTCTCTCCAGCCTTCAACATCGCAAACACAGACATAGGCCTGCCCAAGTTCAATAACTTTTTTCATATACGCATGGTAAATTTCAAGCCTGTCGGAAGCAAAATAAACCTCATCTATTTTGCAGCCTAACCATTCCAAATCTTCCCTGAAAATCGCTTCGGCATTGTCGATCGGCTTTTTTACTTTCGGGTCGGTATCCTCAAACCTAAGAATGAATTTCCCATTGTACATCCTCGCGTACTCGTGGCTTAAAATCGCGGCCCTCGCATTCCCCAAATGGAAAGGCCCATTGGGGTTTGGTGCATACCTTGTAACAACCTTTTCCCCGCCTTCCCCCCCGGCCCAATCAAGTTTCGGCAAACCCCCCTCTTTCTCCTTTGGCTTAAGCTCATATCCTTTCTCCCGAAATATCATGAATTCCTTCTCTATTTCATCAAAGCCCATGCCGTTAACCTTAGAAACAGCCTCCCGTATGCAGGGCATCTCTTCCTTGGCATTAACGCCTTTATTAAGTGCAATGACCTTGCCCACAACTGCGCCGACACTCGCCTTGCCCCTGTGCAAATAGGCGTTCTTTATGGCATACTTATATGCGTCTTCTTTCACACCCATATCTACCGCAACAATATAGGCTGAATTCAAATAAAAGGTTAAGGAATGTGCTTCCAAACGGGAATCGGGGGTTATTTTTTGCTTGCCCAGAATGTGTTGAAATAGGAGTTCAGGGCATTTGCCATCGGCAGGTTGTCCTGCCAGATTGTGAAGTGGTATTCGGGCTTATGCTGCTCAAGGTCGCTTAAAGCCAGGATAACTTTTTTTCCATCAACAACATATGCGTGTATGCCGTGATCCCCGCTCTTAATTCCGATGCCCTTTGCCCTGTAGTCCTTTTCGACATGCGCACAATCTTCAGCAATTTTTGCGACAAGCTTAATCTCGACATTTTTGTCTGAAAGGCCCCTGATACTGTCATTCACAATCCGGTAATCCTTGCCAAGCGTAGTAAACCCGACAACAGATTTATTTGCGCCTTCCAATTCCTTTGAAAGGATGCGCATGAAATCATTTTTGTCCTTAACTTTCATAACTTTTTCGGAAGCATCTTTCATAAGCCCGTTCTTTGCGAGAACCAAACCCTTCAGCTTTGCGGCCCGGTCTTCCAGCTTTTTCAAATCCGCCCTCTTTGAGCGTATCAAACCGCCAAAAACAGAATCAACCGACTCCACACGGTACTTTTTCGGCCTGCCAAAAATCTCAATAATCAGCCCTTTTTTGGTCAGCCGGTCAAGAACATCGTAAACCCTTGTTTTTGGCACCTGGGCTAGCCTACTTATCTCGGGGGCCTCAGCCTCCGAGAGCTTGAACATCGCCCCCAAAGTTTTGGCTTCATACTCGGTTAGCCCCAATTCCTCCAGAAGCCTGGTTAACTCTACCTCTGACATGTATTCCCTGTATATAATACTGTTACTTAAGTATATAAATTTACTGCTTTCAGTTAATACGTGCTAAATTAAGCACTTAGTTCCTCAAAAAAAAGATACTGCCGCATAACCCACCACTTCTGCCCTGTTAAGGGTGGTGCTTCCGGAATTGCCATAGTTAAGCAGCTTTCCTGCCTTAAACCCCCTTTCCAGAGCATATGCCATCGCAGCCTCAATCCCCAAATAGCCGCAAATAGAGAGGTTTTCCCCCTGCACAAGCCTATCAAACCCTCGGATATCCATTTTCTCAATAAGCCCGACAGCCTCCCGGTCTTTTTTCCTCGCACTTGCTTCCGGCAGGCCGTGTGTAAAATCACTTGAGGCAATAACCGCAACATCTTGGTTATTTGAAACCTCCGCAATGGCTTTCCCAAGCTTTTCCATTTCCTCAAGGCCTACCCCCCCTAAAGTAACAGGAACGATCTTCACCTTGCCAAAAACATGCTGAAGGAAAGGCAATTGAACCTCTATCGAATGCTCCCGAATATGGGCAATTTCATCTCGCCCAATCCCAAGCTTCTTGGCAAGCGCTGATGCAAGCCCCTCATCAACCCCGGCCTCGCCCAAAGGCGTTTTCCAGCCCCCCTCCGGATAAATTGAGATAGGTTCCCCTAATCCGGTATGGTTGGGAGAGAGTATGAAATAAGTATCCGCTTTTTTTAGTGCGTTGTATGCAAAGGCCGCGATTTTTCCGGAATGGGCAATGCCCGCATGCGGCGCAACAACAACCCCGGAATCATGCGTGGCTTTTCCCCCTTGAAGGGATGCGCCCCTAAAAAAAGATGAAAGCATGTCCGAAAGTTCCTTTTTGGAAGAAGGATAAAACACCCCCGCAACCGCAGGTTCCCTAATCATCGGACCACTATTTTGCCATTATTTTCTTGATTTTTTCCATGTAGAACTTGTTGTCTTTTTCAGGCTCGGGTGCTTTCTCCTGCTCGGTAACCTGATGCTCGAAATCCTCAAGCGTCTTTGAGAACTCTTCGTCCTTGCTAATCGTGCCGTTACTCTTCATTATTTCCTTTGCAAGCAGCCAGTAAATAAGCGCAAGGCTCTTTCTGCCCTTGTTGTTTGCCGGAACAACCAGGTCAACATTCCTTGTCGAGTTGTTTGTGCTGCAGAATGCGACAACCGGCACACCCATCTTGGTCGCTTCGCTTATAGCCTGATAGTCGGGCTCCGGCTCCGTGGCAATAATCACAGCCGGCTCAATAAACTTCTTCGAGGTGGGGTTTGTCATTGTTCCCGGGACAAACCTTCCAAGGATGGCTCTGCACCCCATGGTTTCAGCAAACTCCTTGACAGGGGTGTGCCCATATATTTTTCTGGCAACGACGAGAATCCTTTCGGGAGGGAATTGCGCAAGGAACTTCCCCGCGGTTTTTATCCTCTGGTCGACCATCTCGACATCAAATATCTTGAGGCCGTCTTTCCTTACCTTGTAGATGTATTTGGCCATCTCCCCCGACTTGAATTTAGTCCCTATATGCGTTCCCGCTTTAAGGTAAACATCCGCCTCTACCAAAAGTTTCTTGTCTTCCACTTCAAATCACCTATGCATGGTATTTCATTATTTCGTCCAAAAGTTCTGCGTGCGAGAACAATGTTCTCCTGCAGCAATACCTCTCGACCCCAAGGTCGTCCATAACCTTCTCGGCCGGTTCCTTTGCCGATTTCTTCACGAACTCCTCATATGTGTGTGCGAGAAGTTTCCCGCAACTAAAACATCTTACCGGTACTATCATAACATCACCTTTTGCTGCTCTGCTTTTTCTTCCTCGCCTTTGTGCCCAAAGGCTTTTTTGACTCTACTTTCCTTACGTCATCAACCAAGAGCATCCTGTCATAGCCAAGATATTTTTGCCTCAGCTTGTCATCCTTCGTGAACTCGACAAGCGCTTTTGCTATTGCGCCCCTTGCACTGACAGCCTGTCCGGAAAAACCGCCGCCGTGGACCCTGACATTAATGTCAACCGCCTTGGCAGGCTCTCCCGCGATATTAACCGGCTCGGTTATGAAATCATAGAGGTAACCGTTGTCAAACAGCCCTATGTCCCTCTTGTTAATCCTTATTTTTCCGGAGCCCTTCTTGATAACCGCCCTCGCAACCGCACTTTTCTTCTTAGCCTTAGAGGTTATTCCCGTTTTTCTCTTCCTCTTTTTCTTAACAGGCTTCTTCTTTAATTCTGCCTCCGCCTCAACCTTAGCCGATTCAGGGGCTTCGGCTTTTGCCGCCTCAACTTCAACAGATTTAGGGGCCTCAACTGTTTCTTCGGCACCCTTTCGAACCTCGGCTACTTTAGGTGCCTCGGCGTTCGCCTCGGCTGGTGCGCCCTCAATTTTCTTAGTTTCTTTCTCATCCATCGTATCACCACTTTGCCCCCAGGTCCTTGCTCAACTGCGCAATTGTAATAACCTTTTCTCCCTCTCTCTTCTGCGCAGCCCTGAGCTTGTCAAATTCCGCGCCCTTAAATTCCTCAGGAATACTTATAACCACATTAAGCCTCTTGTAGGCTTCCCTGCCCCGCTGTCTTTTTATAGGGAGCATTCCTCTTATCGCCCAGCTGACTATCCTGTCGGGCATCCTCGAGACGTTGGGACCTTTATGGGGATTCCCCTTGATTGAGATGTCATACCTCTTTTTGTACCTCGCAAGGATATTTTCTTTCCTGCCGGTTATGACACTTTTCTCAACGTTTACCAGGGTTATTGCCTCGCCCTTGAGCAACCTCTCCGCCACCATGGAGGACATCCTTCCAAGCACAAGGCTATCAGAATTTATCACAGTCATTTTCTCACCTATTTAATAATTACCAAATCAGATGCCTTTGGTTTTGCCTCCATAAGTTCGCTTAGTGTAAAGGCCTTTCCCCCGCCTTCCTTGATTTTCACCAAAGCCCTCTCTGAGAACTCCTTTGCCGCAACATTAACCCCTTCCGTCTTTCCGACAGAAGTAACTTTCCCCGCAACCACAAGTATTTTTCCCTTGAATTTAGCCGCAAGCTTGCCGATTTTCCAGAGATTAACCGTAATCCTGCTTCTCCTCGGCTTGGCAACAACTTTAGATACGTCTATCCATATCCTTTGCTTGTTCGCTTTGCCGTATTTCTCCAGTTGCACAACAAGTTTCCTTGTCGCTTCCCTTGTCGGTCCTGTTTTCTTCATATCATTTCACTTTCTTCAATTTCTTTTTTTATTTTTCGCAAACTTTCTTCTGTAAACCTTTCTTTTCTAAAGAAAAGTTTGCAGGAGGACGGATTCGAACCGCCGAAGGCACTAAGCCACAGGATCTTAAGTCCTGCCCCGTTGACCGCTTGGGTACTCCTGCGGAACTTTTTTGCAAAAAGTTCACAAAAATGCCCCATCTCCGATGGGGTTGCATCCATCAGCCCCTGTCTGCCCGAAGGGCCCGGGAGCTTCTGCTTGCAGAACCCAAGCAGGCCGGCCAATGCAAACGTCCTGTTTTTTTAACCACCAACTTTTTTTATTTTTTCCATGAATTCCTTGTTTTTCCCCGCGAGTGCGTTCACCGCGCCCAATAAAACATCCTGGGTCCCGAGTGAACCATGGCTCTCAACAGCCAGTATGTATGAGGAAGTATCATATTCGAGCTTGAACGCCCCGGTTTTACAGATGTCCTTGCACTTTCCGCAGAGATTGCACTGTAAAGGGTCCTTGAGAACAACCTTGTTCGCCTTAATCTCAAGTGCGCCCTTTGAGCAATTCTCGACACAATCCTTGCACAGGTTACAATCCTTTCCCACGGTAATCACGGGAAGCTGGTTGTAGCTTATGATGGCGGGCTGCCACTTGGCGTGTTCCTTGCCAACACCCATAATTGCGGTTGCCTCAAGCCTAATCCTCTGCCCTTTCTTCAGTTTTGCGACAGGAATTTCCTTCTCGATTATGTCGATTACAGGGTCTGTTGTTTTGATGTCCTTGGAATAAATAGTTCCGGGGCCTTCCTTGTCGAGTGTGAACTTGACCTTGTCGCCAAGCTTAAACTTCTTTGGGTCTGTCTTTATCGGCAGCAGCCCGAGCCTGTGTGCGAGGTATTCATCAAACAAAATCGAAGAGTTGTCGTAGAAAGTCACATCCTCTATCGCGAACACAGGGACCGAATTCATTGCGGCCCTCCTGATTGAGTTCATGAAAACATGATCCGTGCCCTTAACCAAAATCTTAGTGATGCCGCCTTTATCGCTAACCTTTTTCACATCCATAATTTCACCTACTGCTTTTTGCCCCTGTGCCTTTTCTTTTTTCTACATCCGTCGTGGGGCATCGGAGTTACGTTTTCTATTGAAAGTATCCTCATCCCTTTCCTTGTGAGAGACCTTATTGCGGCCTCTGCTCCCTGGCCCGGGGACCTTGGCCTTATCCCGCCCTGTCCCCTTACCTTGATGTGCACTGTTCCAAAGCTTCTTTCCCTTGCCTTCTCCGCGACTATTTCGGCAACTTTCATTGCGGCATAAGGGCTGCCCTCTTTATGCTGTGCCTTCACAACCCTTCCCCCCGAACACTTTGCGATTGTTTCCGCGCCTGTCATGTCGGTTAGGAGAATCATTGTGTTGTTTCGCGAAGCGTAAATATGCAATATCCCTATCTTGTCGGAATAGGCTCTCTTTGGGGCCGACCCGGCTTCCGCAACAGGGGCTTCCTTCGCCCCGGTTTTCACAGCCTGCGCCTCCTTGGCTTTGGCGCCGCCTGCGCCCTCCGGCTTAATTGCCGCTGCTTCTTTCACGTTAGCTTCAGCTTCCTTCATGCTTTCACCTCTGCCTTAGGCGCCTCGGTTTTCTCTTTCACAGGCGCCGCTTCATTAGGCACCTCTGCCTTTTCCTCAACCGCCGGCTCAGCCTCTTTAGGGGCAGCAACTTTGGCTGTTGCCTCGGCGCTATCCGGGGCACTTCCGCCTTCGGCTACAGCACCCTCCGGGGCACTTCCGCCTTCGGCTACAGCAACATCATCAAACTTCTTTTTCAAGTCCTCAACCTGTTTAGGCATAAGTTCGGGAGGATTTCCAAAGTATCCGATGTTTGGTTCATCGTCCTTTGTGACAATGTAACCGGGAATGTCAATCTTCCTGCCGTTAATTGCGATGTGCCCGTGGGTAATGAACTGCCTTGCCTGGGTTATGGTCCTTGCCAAATCTTTCCTCCAGACAATTGTCTGCAGCCTTCTCTCTAAGACCTCCTCGGCAGTCAACCCCAAAACATCATCAAGGCTCGCATCCTTCTTCAGCAAACCCATTTTATCAAGGCTTTCAAGGAGTTCTTTCGACCTTGTTCCCCTTTCTTCCGTTGAAAGCGGGAGCAAGACCCTTGCGTTATGCCTCTTTTTCCTCAATATGCCCTCGGCCCTCCTTATCTCCCTTTTGTTCCTGAGGCCGTAGGCTGCCGTAAGCTTTTCCTCCTCCCCTATCCTTTCCTTGTCCCACCTTTTTCTCGGAACAGAGTACTGCTTCCTTTTCTTTTTAGGGTCTCCCATTCATCACACCTATTTCTTGTTCTCCTTCTTGGAAACGCCAACTGCCTTGCCCTGTTTCCTGAAACTTGTCTTGGTTTTTTGGCCCCTCACAGTCAGGCCCCACTGCAGCCTAAGCCCCCTGTACGACTTTACCTGCCCGAGCCTCATCAAGTCGTTTCTCAGGGTAAAGTCAAGGTCGTTCATAACCAAATGCGAACTTTTCCCTGTTGTGAAATCGTTCCTCCTGTTAAACATCCATTCCTTTATCCCGTGCTCTGCGGGGTTGCCCACAATCCCCTCCAGCACCGCGTCCTGGGTTTCCGGGATTTTTCCCATTAGCGTATCTGCGGCAGTCCCTGTTTTTGCCTCAAATGAAGCCGCCATGACATTCGCCATCCTGTTCCCAATCCCCTTAATCGACATCAGCGACCTTGCAATCGGCAGCGTTCCATCAAGATCCTTATTTGCGACCCTGACAATGTACCTTATGTCCTGGCCCTTGAACTTCGCCTTCTTCTTTTCAAGCTTTTCGGCGTCCGCCTTCTTCCGCGCATCCACCCTTGCGACCTTCGCGGCATCCGCCCTCATCTGTTCCTTGTCGCCTGCCTTTCTTTCCTTTTTGCCTTGTTTCTTGTTCGCCATTTATTATCCCTTCTTCGTCTCCTTCGTTGGGAAGATGTGCTTTAGGCTGCACTTCTTCTTTTTCACCGAATCTCCTTCAACCGTAACGAAATCCTTTCCCACCTCTTCAATCACAACTTTCTTTCCCGCATCTCTTCCCTGCGTGATAACGCAAACCCTGCCTTTCTCAAGAAGCGCCATTATGCCACCGCCTTTTCAGCCTGCAGAACATACGGCTTCTGCTTCAGGCCGACCTCCTCAAGTTTCTTTACCCCGAGATTAACCTTAACCGCCTCCACAATGACCGATTTCCTGCACTTTGTGCAAAGAACCCCCCCAAAAATAACCTCGGGCCTTCTCTTGCTCTTCGCAAGCTTCCTGACCCCTGTCTTGTTCTTTCCGTGGGGAACGCCGTGGAGAATGCCTTCACAGAGCGCGCAAGTTTGCTTGCTTGTTTTCTTCCTGTCCTTCTGCACAGAGACCTTGCCTCCGCAGGTTCTCCTGTACTTAACCTTTTTCCTGTCACTCATTTTCTTTCCTCTTTTCAATTGCGTTAATTATCCCGTTTATCACAAGACTGAACACCAACGAACAAACGAAATACCATCCCACGAAGTTCGTGCTGCTGACGAGCGTAATGAAGAACTCCCCGCCGAACCACGGCAAAGGAACCGGAAGCGGGAACTCGAAGTTTCCGTACACCCCTCCCAAGAACCAAAAGGTCGGAAGGAATACAACCATTGAAACAAGCATGAGCTTGTTCGTGCCCTTCATCATAAGCGCCATTCCTTCCATCATCTCTCCCTGAAGCCTCTCAAGCTCCTTTTTGGATTTCGCATCTTCCTTCTTCATAAGCTCCTTTATCTTTGCCTGCTTGTCTTTCATGCCTTTTTGCATTTTCTTTATGTTCTTCTGGTCGGTGAGCACTCTCCGCATTACTTGTGAAAGCAGCGAAAGAACAACCGCAACCAATGCAATGTCTATATGCGGGCTAAACAACATCAAACACCGCCCCCTGAGGCTAAAAAGAGCGTATTCATGGGGATATTACTAATTACGCTACCGAAAGCTTTAAATGCCTCTCTCATGCGAGCAACCTCCCCAAAACAGGATGCATCTCGGCAAGCTGATACCTTGCAAGCTCCTCGTACAGCCTGTAAACAATTCCAACTGTCAGCAGTATCCCGGTTCCGGACCCAAGCGCCCCTGTAAGGTCCGCAAACCCCGCAAGCAAGCCGACGAAAGCAGAGCCCAAAATAGTTATTGGGGGAATGTACCTCTCAAGAACTTTCTGCACTACTCTGGGATCCCGCCTGAAACCGGGGATGTACATCCCGGACTTTTGCAGCTGTGCGGAAACAGCTTCAGGACCCTGCCCCGCCATGTCCACCCAGAATTTTCCGAATATCACGCAGGTAACCACCAGGATAAATACGTATAAGAACGCATGAATTAGCTCGCCGCCCAAGCCTATAATCTGGAAAGACATTATGCTCTGAGCCATTTCCCCCAGGACTTCCATAGGGTTGATATATGCAAGCTGCGAAAGTATCTTTTCCCTCAGGCCATACGGGGCAATAACAATTGCCGCCAGCTTCTGCAGTATCACCCCCAGTATAGGTACCTCCTTTGTCAGAGTAGCCCATAAATGTATATTTGCAAAGAGCGCCGCAGCCAAAATAACCGGTATGTTTGAAACGTAAAGGAACTTGACAGGGAATCTCCCCCCGGTTCCCTTTCTCCCCATGGTTATCGGTATGTTCACGTGCATCCCCTCGGCAAATACAACCACAAAGAAAACAACAAGCGTGAAAAATATCGGGAGCATGTAGAGGTTCAGTGCGTTAAGCAATCCATGCCCGGCCTCCTGGAAAAACACGAAGAGCAAACCGCTTCCGTGCGAAGGGTCAAGAGCCCCCGCCATTGTCAAAGGGTTGAATATCCTCCAGAACACGGAGCCTGCAACCCCCCCTGCAATGAACAGCCCTATTCCCGAGCCTATTCCGTATTTCGAAACAACCTCGTCGAGGTAGAGCAGCACTATTGCGCCCAATGCAATCTGCATTACGACCCAAACAATCATTCCCGGTTCAGGGGTGACAAACCCTGTGAAAACATAGACAAGGGATTCGAAAAAACAAAGCACAATTGCGAAAAGCTTTTGCATCCCGGAAAATCGGGCCTTATCCGCAGGGTTGCTCAAATCAATATTTAGGAACCCGCTCCCGACCATAAGCTGCAGAATGATAGACGCAAGCACGATCGGCCCGATACCCACCGTCAAAAGCGTTCCTATACTGCTTGCAAGTATAAGCTGGAGCTGCTCAAGCTGCCCTGAGCTGCTTGCCGAAAGCCCTATGACCTGCACGCTTCCCATGGCAAAGAACACCACAAGCGCGAGCGCAGTCCACATCAGCCTTGTTTTGAGCACAGGCTTGGCCTCGGGCATCTTTACCTCCGGCAACCTGGAATAAATCGGCTCAAAAAACTCAAGGACTCCCATCAAAATCACTCTTTAGTTTTCTCCCCCTCAGCTTGCTCAGCTTGCTGAGCTTTTGGAGGGGCTTCTTCTGCATTTCCCCCCGCTTCCGGGGCCTCGGTTTCCGCCTCGGCACCCCCTGCCTTCAATCCGGCCGGAACATCAACGCTGCCGCCTTTAGCCTCTATTTTCCCAACAGCATTCTTGCTCACACTCATGCCTGTTACTTCAAGCTTCATGTCAACATCCCCTCTTCCGAGGAGCTTGCCATAACCTATCTTGTCCCCATCGATAAGATAGGCCGTGCCTTTTTTCTCAATAAGGCCTTTTTCCTCAAGCGCAGGCATCATGTCCACCAGGTCCGCAAGGTTCAAAGCCTTTGGCATCCCTTTTGTTTTAAGCCTGACTTTGCCCCCAAACTCAACGTAATATTTGCTGTACTTGTGCTTGTCGCTTCCGGCCATGCCCCTGCCGCCCCTGCAGCCCGCTCCTCTTCTGTTTTTGGTATTTCCTTTACCGTGAGTGCGGTGGCCGCGAACCTTATTTTTTTTCCTTACCCTTCTCACAACCATGCAAACACCTACGCCATCCTCGAGATAAGCTTATTGATTTCTGTTCCCCTGTATCCGAGGGCCCCGCCAATCTTGACGTTCTTCTTTATTCCCCCTCTCTCGTAGCCCTTTTTTGGCGGACCAAGCCTGAAAACCGGCTTAATGCCAAGGTCCGCAATCTTCACATCCTCGGAAAGTATTTTGTCGGCCATTTCCTTGAAATCCTTGAAGCCCCTTTCTTTAAGGAAAGCATCATCGAGCCTTTTGTTGCCCGGAAGCCTTCCCCTTTTTTTAAGGAGTTTCGCAAATGCATCTCCATCAAGCTCCCCAAATGTCGCATATGAAGAAATCCTTGAGAGCCTCTTCATATTCTCCTCACTCTTCGGCAGGAGTGAAAGATGATTAACGCTGTGAAGCCTCAGAAGCTTAAGTGCCGCCTTATTTTCCGGCTTTAGGTTGACTTCGCCCCTTACCCTAATAATTGCAAGCATCCATTCACCCCTTCAATGTCCGTTTAAGGTCGTCTGAGACCTTCATTTTGGTTGTCTTTGACAGTGCGTCTATCGCGGCCGTCACAAAGTTCAGTGTGGTTGATGTGTTGCCCTTTGTTTTTGACCAGACATCCTGCACGCCCACAAACCTCAAAACTTCCTTTATGTGGTCCCCAACAACAAGGCCGGTTCCCCTTGGCGCGGGAAGGAGAGTTACCTCAATGCTCCCCGAGTTGCCTGTTATCTTGAACGGCACAGAGTGCGCACTTCCGCAGCCGCACTCCCAGCTTCCGCATCCCTTTCGGATGCCAACAAGATTAAGCTTTGCTTTTTTGGTTGCCTTGTTGATTGCAGGCCATTTTTCAGTATCCTTTGCGGTTCCCAATCCGATATACTTGTTCTTATCCCCCACAATAACACTTGCCCTGAACTGGAACATCCTTCCGGCTCTCCTCACCTTTGCGGTCTTGGTGAAATCAACGAGTTTATCCTCCAACTCGGGAATAAGCTTGTCAACAATCTCTGTTTCCTTTATCTTCTGCCCGGTTTTCATTATGTCGGCTATCGATTCAATCTCCCCGCCCATAACCTTTTTGCCCAGCTCGGTCTTAGGCACCCATTCCTCCAGTGCTGTTTCCCTGTCGGTCCGCCTTTTCTCAATCTTCGCTTCTGCTATTTCTTCCGCACTCTGTTTTCTCCTTCGCCCATTCATTTGGAATCACCGTACTTCTTTTTTATAGCTGATTTAACTTCCTCGAAGTGTTCCCCTGCCTTTGCGGGGTCAATTCCCGCTTTAACGTAATTTGAGAACTTCTTCTCGAGCTCTTCTTTTGAAAGCTTTGCCGCATATTCCCCTATGTGCTTCCCGCTAATCCTGTCCTCTCCCGGGAGCACCTCTTCACCGTGTTTTATCTCCATTCCCGCATCTACCGCACCTTTCAACGCTGCGAAAATCTTGGAGCCACGGACGGGGGTGGTTAGGCCGATATCGAGAACAGCCTCTTTAACGCCTGCTTTGACCGACTTCTTTGCGCAAAGCATTCCTGTCAAATAGGCCGCGGGTATGTTGCCTTTATGCATCTTCCAGCCGAACTCCTTGAGCTCGGTTGAATGGGCGGCCGCAACAAGCGCATCTCCCCCGATATTGTAATCCATAACCTGCACAACCATGTTGTTCAGGGACTTCCTGACAACAAGCCTTGCCAGCCCGCCCTTAAGGAGCGCCAGCCGCTTTTTGAAATTTGTTTTTTCTTCCCTTCTGCGCCTGAAAGGCATCTCAAATGTCTTGCTAAGTCTCATCTCAATTACCTCTTTTTCTCCTTGGCGAGTGCCTCAACATATTTCTTTCCTTTGTAAAGTCCGCCCTTTATCCTCTTGTAGGCTGTGCCATATGGAATCTTCAGCTCGGTTCCCTCGTCCTTAAGTTTCTTAAGTACCTTCCTCTGTGCCCTGACAGCCCTTATCCACTTTGTCTTCTTGTCGGTTCTCGCATTGATTTTACCTTTCCTCTTTCCGCGCCCGCTTTTCCTTCCTTTTTTCTTTTTTTCGCTGAGAACCCTTGCCCTGCCCCTTGAAGTTCCTGCCGCAAGCTTCTTTTTGACCGCCCCTTCTCCAATAAGGGTTGTGACATCCTCTTTTGTCATTGCGCCCTTAATCTTTTCGGACTGGGCGCTATCCAGATATACTTTATTCTCCCCGACTCCCAAGACCCGGGAAGCGATTCTCTTAACGGTTGCCGATTTCAATTTTTTCACCTGTTAATAATCTTTAATCCCTTTTTTTCCGCTGCGTCCACAATGAGCAGTTTTTTTCTCCTTCCCACAGTGGAGCCTATCCTAACAGCAATACTCTGGCCATTCAAATTTCCTATGTCTGAAAGCGAGTTGACAAGCGCTTCAGGATATCCGCTTGGGTGCAAATCCCTGATATCCTTCCTTGTCCTGTATCCTGTTTTTGGATATGCCCCGTCTTCCTGGTTCAGCTTAATGTCAATGCCCCTTGGAACCCTCCACTTGTTCCACTTGGCTTTCTTAATTTTCCTCTTCATTCTGCAGCCAAACCTTCCCCTGAATACAGGGTGCAACTTGGCCTTAATCTTGCCCTTCTTTTTGGCAGCCGCCTTGTCGGCATCGCTTTTAATTTTCTTCCCGGTTTTCTCCGGGGTTTCCTTCTTTTCCCCCGGGGTTTCGGTTTTTTTAGGTTTCCCCTTAAGTTTCACTGCCGCCTTTTTGGAAGGGGCTTTCTTAGCGGCCTTCCCCCCGGGATTCGCTGTTGCCTTCTTCATAGGCTTAACTGTTTTTTTCTTTGCTTCAGCCACTTTTCTCGCCTCCCCCTGCAGGCCCTGCCGCCACCGCTTTCTCGGCAGGCTCGTTTTCGAAGCCCGCCTCAACAAGATAAATTCCATCCTGGAAAATCCTTCTGTCCCTTCCTTTTATGGTTGTCGCCTGCTCAAGATTTGCGCAGGTCTGCCCAACAGCGCATTTATCGGCGCCGGTAACCACAATTTCTTTGCCCTTTGCCGCCACTTTGGCTCCGGCCACAACCGTAATTTTCTTAGGCCTTTTCTCTCCGGCAAGATTGCTTACCTCGACGCTTTCTTCCCCCACAGTAACGTTTATCGGGAAGTGCGAATAAACAATTTCCATCCTGTACTTGTAACCATACTGCAAACCCTTAATCATATTTTCTATCTGCGAGTTAACCGCATTGACAATTGCGTTTGCTTTCCTGCTCCTGTTCTTCGCGGTGATTGTTACCTTGCCTTCGCCGATGACCATGTTTATCTCTTTCCTGGGGAAGTTCTTCTTGACATCTTTGTCCCCCATGGTTGCCTTCACTTCTTTACCCTTAACCTCAATTGTAATTCCCTGCGGGACTTCGATTTCCTTGAATCTCATTTCGTTCATTTTACTTCCCTCAGTATATGAAAGCCAACAGCCTTCCCCCTATTTTTTTCTCCCTTGCTTCCCGGTGGGTCATTACGCCCTGCGAGGTCGAAACTATAAGCATTCCGATGTCCCTTGAAGGCAAATACCGTTTCTCAAATTTCTCGAACTCATTCCTCTTCAAAGCATACCTTGGCTTTATTGCCTTGCACTTGTTAATCTTTCCAAGCAGGAGTATCTTGAATATCCCTTCCCGGCCGTCGTCAATGAGCTCATAAGTCCCTATGTATCCCTTGACCTGCATAACCCCGAGTATCTCACCGAACAGCTTTGAGGCCGGCCTAATCATGCATTCCTTCCTGGATGCTGTCTCGTGGTTTTTTATGTTTATTAACGCATCTGCTATCGGGTCTACCAAGCTCATCTTAACACCTCACTCATATTTCCTGAATCCAATTTTTTCCGCAGATTCCTTAAAGCATCTCCTGCAAAGGTAAAGGTTGTACTTCCTGATGAGACCGTCCTTGCAGCCGCACGCCCTGCACATCCTCGCCTGCTTCTTCTCTTTCAACGTAGCCTCAGTCATTTTACCACAACCCCAAATTTTTCGGAAACAAACTCAACTGCCTCTTCTTTATTTACCCTGTGCCCCATTGGAATCTTCTTTTTCCTTACTTTCCTAGCCTTAAGCCTGAATCCGGGCCTCTTAAGAGTAACAAGGACATCCATCCCCCTTATCCCGAGGGAAGGGTCGTACTTTGTTCCGGGCATATCGATGTACTCCTTTATCCCGAATCCAAAATTTCCCGCGGTGTCAAAGTTCTTTTTCTTAAGTGTCTTTTCCTTCGCAACAAATGCCTTCTGAAGGAAGTCGTTTGCCTTCTTGCCCCTCAATGTTACCTTTGCGCCTATGGGCAAGCCTTCCCTGATTCCCCAGGCAGGCTGCTTTACTTTACACGAGGTCGCCACCGGCTTGCTCCCCGTAACAATCCCAATAATCTTCATGCCCTTATTCAGCTCCTCGCCGGTCTGGCCCACCCCCATGTTTACGGTGACCTTTTCGACCGTGATTTCGCGCATAGGGTTTTCGTTTTCCATTATTTCACCTTTTCAAAAATCTCCATTTTGGGGTCGACAACCATGATATTCTTCGAAGGCGTAAGGAAAGATTCCTTGCCCTTCTCAAGCTTTACCAGAGTGTCCCTCTTTTGGTCTCCCTGGACGATTTCCCCGATAATCGCAAGAACACCAATATGTGTTCCCCCGATAACGAATGCCGCGCTTCCTTTCTTCATGGCGAACTCCCCCGCTACTTTGTTCTCAGGGAACTCAAGCTTCACGCTGTCCCCCTTTTTCAGGCCGGTCTTCTTCACAACGACGTTAATCCCGTCGTCGGTTGTAAGCTGCACTTCGCCCTTCTTCTTTATGGCTTTCCTTTCAATCTTGGAAATCCTGAATGCCTTTCCCTCGGCCTTTATTTCCCTGGCGGTAAGCCTGCCCTTTTCGTCAAACACAAGCCTAAACCTCTGCCCGGTTTTCTCAACATCTATAACATCAAACACCCCGACCGGAAAATTGGGCGAGGTTCTTGCCCGCCCATTAACCTTAACATCCCTGTTGTAAAGAACAGCCTTTACCTCTTTCAGGTTTGTGGCAAGGCCGAGCATATTCCTGGCAACAAATACAAGCGGCACTGATTTATCTCCGTTGTGGGGCCCGGACCTCGACTTGGTTGTCCATACCTGCTCTTTCCTGTTGAATGACCTGGCCTTACTGGCCGACAAACTTTTCTGGTTCTTCCTTTCTCCCTTCGTTGCCATAAAACCACCTATTTCTTCTTAGTCTCCTGCTTTTCGCCTTTCGAGGATGCTTCGGCACCGGATTTTTTAGCCTCAGCGTCCTTTTTCTTTTCGCTTTTAGCACTTTCTTGAGCGCCTTTGGCACCCTCGCGAGCATCTTTGGAGGGGGCTGCTTTTTCCCCTTTTTTCCTCATTCTCCGTGAGTCGCCCTTGTCAAGGTCGACGATAGCGAGGTTCGAGGCCTTAAATGGAACCTGTATTTCGGTTCCATCCGCCTTCTTCCTTGTAATTCCCTCGATAAACACCTGCCTTTTGTACCTGTTGACTTTTGTAACCTTGGCGCTCTTTCCCTTGAAATTTCCCCTCATAACCTTGACTTTATCCCCCGCCCTTACAGGAACCGACCTTGTCCCTTCTTTCTCCCTCAGGACCTTTGAAAGCGCACAGGACATTCTGTCGCCTATCTCATGGAGTGCGGCGCTGTAAAACCTTTTCCTTTGCTTCGATGCTCTTTTTGTCTTATTTTCCATAATCCCACCTATACAACTGCCGATGCCATCCCGGCAACCTTTGGCCACCTTTCCCCTGCTTCTTTCGCAACAACGCCCTTAATTTCCGAACCTTTTGGAATGCCCTTATCGTCGACCAAAACAACCGCGTTGTCCTCAAACTTAATCCGGATTCCGTCCGCCCTTTTGTACTCTTTCCGTGTCCTTACAATAACCGCCTTCTCAACCTTTTTCCTTATCTCGGGCTTTCCTTTCTTCACGACAACATTAACCATATCCCCAATGCCCGCTTTAGGGGTTGCCCTTCTCTTCCCCTTGTAGCCGAAGACACTAATTATCTCTATC
The DNA here is from genome assembly GCA_964540145.1 of uncultured archaeon. GTDB lineage: Archaea > Iainarchaeota > Iainarchaeia > Iainarchaeales > CAZILS01 > CAZILS01. The sequence continues at coordinate 238,292 of CAZILS010000001.1, forward strand.
TCCTTTGCGCCTGAATTATCTGTACAGACACACCTGCTCTTCTGCATGAGGCACTTTGTCGGGCTGGCACTTATTGCTTTCATTTTTTCTTTTCCCCTTTTTTCTCGGATTTTTGGCCTGTTGATTCGACTTTCTTCAGAACCGCAAAAGACTTGGTCTTGCTCAACTTCCTTGTCTCGCCTATCTGGACCACGTCCCCTTCCCGAAGGGCTATGCAATCGGGGCAGTATGCGGCTATCCTTGACCTTACTTTCCTGTATCTTTCGTACTTCGGGATGTATTTTATCAGTTCCCTTTCAACAAGAACTGTTTTAGGCGCCTTAGCCCTCACTACCTTGCCCTCAATCAAATTCCCTCTCACGCTGAGGCTTCCGTGTACCGGGCACTTAGGGTCGTTACATGCGTCCATGGTGTTTCCTCCAGAAAAGTTTTATCCTGTCCTCCGGCCTTGCAATAAGGTTGCTGCCATTAAGCAGTGCCTTTTCCTTCCCAAGCATAAATTCAAATTCCGCCTCTTTCTTAGGTATCCTCTTTATTCCCTGCCTTGTCTGAATGTCCAGAACATTCTTCGTCTCGTCAATTACGGTCCCTTTGATGCCTTTCCTGCCCTCATCTGTGCTTGCCGCTATTCTAACATCCAACCCTATAAGCTCATGCGCCGCCAGGGTTTCCGAGAGCAGGCAGTAATTTTTTCCTTTAAGCATCGATCATATCCTCCTTGTATCCTTCCTTCATCAAAATTTCCTTTACTCTTCTTTTGTGGTCTCCCTGGAGCTCAATTTCGCTTTTCTTCACGGTTCCGCCGCAGGCGAGCTTCCTCTTCAGGAGCTTCCCGAGTTCCTTTGCCTGCTCCTCGTCCAGGCCTGTTACCAAAGTAACAAGCTTCCTGAACCTCCTGCTTAGCACAAGAATCCTGACCTTTCTTGCCTCCTTGGATATCTCCTGGCACACACAAAGGTCTTTTGGCAGTCCGCATTTTTCGCATATTGATTCCATGCTCCGGCATTCACCTCTTCTTATCCGCCTTGGTTTGGTTAATCACGGTAAGTATCCTTGCAATATCTCTTCTAAGGTTTCCTATTGTTGCGGGCTTCTCCGCCCTTGTCCCCGATGCGATGGCCGCCCTCTCCTTCGCAAGCTCGCCCCTTAGCCGGGCAAGCTTTTCATTCAACGAATCATTCCCCATCTCCTTCAATTGCTTTGCCTTAAGGGTCATTTCTTCGCCTCCTTTGCAGGAGCCTCTTTAGCCTTAGGCCCGGCTTTCTTGGTTTCCTTTTTATCCGCTTTCTTCGCCTCAGCACCCTTCTCCGAAGGAGCAACTTCGACCTTAGGCTTTTTCTCCTCGGCCTTTTTAGTTTCCTTTTTCTCAGCTTTAGGTTTCGCCTCGGCTTTCTCGCCCTCTTTCTTAGCTTCGGCCTTAGGATTCTCTTCTTTCTTTTCCTCAGCATCCTTCTTAGGCTCGACAATCTCTGTTTTGCCCTCTGCTTTTTCTGCGGCTGCTTCTGCAGCGGCAACTGCCCCTTCCTCGGCAGCAGTCTTGCCTGCGCAGAATGCCTTAACGTCAATCTTGTCCGGGAACACGGTATTGGGTTTCACAATCCTTACCTTTATCCCGATTGCGCCGGCCTTTGGATAGGCCGCCGCCTTCGCATAGTCAACCCAGCTTGCCTGTTCCCCAACCTTTTTCATGTAACCCTCAAGTATCCTTCTCTTCCGTTTCCTTCCGCCCTTACCCGCAAGTTTTCCCGATGCGACAAGTTCACAGCCCTGCGCTCCCGCCGCCATAACATCCTTGATTGCCCTGTAGGTAACGCTCCTCCATGAGAAGCCCCTTTCTATAAGTGCCTTAACCCTGTCGGCCATTGCCTGCGCATCCAGTTCGGGAACCTCAATCTGCCTTATCTCAAGTTGGGGGTTCTCAATTTTGTAATCGGTCTCAATTGCCTCCGTAAGCTGCCTTATGTTCTGCCCTGCCTTGCCGATTGCCAGCCCGGGCCTTGTCACATTAACAACTATCCTTGTAACAAGCGGGGTCTTGAATATCTCAAGCTTTGTGAAACCCGCCTTAACCAGCTCATTTTTCAGGAACTGTTCAAGTTCCAGCTTCTTTATTCCCTGCTCGATGAATGTTCTCTCAATCACTTTTTTCCCTCCACAACAACTATCTCCAAGTGAGTAGACTTGCTAAGCCTTCTCCTTCCCGAAATCTTTCCCTGGCTCTGGTGGGAAACCCTCCTGAAGCCAACAGATGCAAATACTTCTTTAATTATCAGGGCCTCGCTGTCCATTCCCTTGTAGTCCGCATTTGCCTTCACATCCGCAAGCAGCCCAAGGAAGACCTTTGCGGCCTTGACAGGATACCTTCCCGTCTTTGTGAAGCTCTTTGCATCCCCCTTCCGGTGCGGCACATTCTTTATGTACCTTCTCAAAGGCAGGTGCTCCTTCTTTTCGGTTATCCTCTGCAGGAACTTTTCCGCCTTCTCAAGAGGCTTGTCCTTGAGCTCCCTCGCAATCTCGGTTGCGTACTTCAACGAGATGGGCTTGTTTTTTGCCATAGCCTTGGCTACCTTTTTCTTCGAAGCGAGTTCCGAGTGGTAGCTTTTCTTGACCATTGCCATTACCTTGCCGTTATTGCGGTGCTTGACCTTGTCGCGCCTATTCCCGCCTTTCCATGCCTCAGCCTTTTCCTTGTGAGCACAAACTCCCCAAGCCTGTGGCCGAGCATTTCCTGCGCAATCTCAAACCTGATAAATTCCTTGCCATTGTATAACTCGAACGGCAATCCAACCATTGACGGCAGAACCAGCGTCTCCCTTTGGTGGGTTCTTATGGCTTTTGGGTACTTTCCTGCTGCGAGAACCTTCCTTGAAGCCTCAACCCTTTTCAGAATCTTCTTGTCAAGGCCCCTCTTCACAGTTCTCTTTATGCCGGATGTTGAAAGCCCGGCAAACTCCTCAACACTCATTGCCTGGAGCTCTTCGATGGTTTTTCCCCGGTAAGTAAACACTTTTGCCATTATATCACCTAGTTCTTCTTCCTCCTTCCTGTCCTCTTAGAGGCAATCGCCCCGACCTTTCTACCCGCGGGCGCCGACCTCTTCGTCGATTTACTTTTTCCCGGATGGTGCTGGCTTCCCCCAAACGGATGGTCAATAGGATTCATTGCAACACCTCTCAATCCCGGGTATCTCTTTTTCCTTGCCTTCATCCTGTGGAAGTTCGTTCCCGCCTTCACAAGCGGCTTCTCTTTCCTTCCGCCCGCAGCGGCACAGCCAACGGTTGCCCTGCACTCCGGCCTTACCTTTACGGTCTTGCCGGAGGGCATTTTAAGATAGACAAACTTCGCATCTTTCGTAACCACAAGCGCATAGCTCCCCGAAGTTCTTGCCAAACTTCCCCCGTCTCCCGCAACCTTCTCGATATTGAAAACAGGGCAGCCCTCAACAATATCTCCCAAAGGCTTTGCGTTCCCTATCGCAAGCTTTGCGTTCTTTCCGTACTCCAACGGCTGGCCAACGTAACTGCCTTCTGCGGCAATCACATATTCTGACAGGCCATTTTCAAATGTGGCTTCCATAAGTATCCCTGTCCTTGCGGAATCATTGATAAGCCCGGTAACCTCGCCCCTAACAAGGCTATCCTTCTGCGAACTGTCAAACGTAATGTACTCGCTAACCCCTGCCCCTTTCTTTGTGGCCCTGTATTTGGGTGTTCCCCTTCCCCTTCGCTGGTGCCTTAATCTGTTTCCCATTTATAACACTCCCAGTTTAGTGGCTATTTCCTCGGCCTTGAATTCCTTATTGAGTTTGACAAAGGCCCTTTTTCTCGCCCTGGTGTCCTTCAATATGTTAACCTTGTCAACCTTAACCTTGTAAAGCTGCTCAACCGCTTTCTTTACCCCTTCCCGTGTCGTTCCTTTCGCAACAACAAACACAAGCTTGTTCTCAGAATCTATCAAATTCACGGCCTTTTCGGTTATCAGCGGATAAAGCAAGGTTTCCCCCGCCTTAAGCAAATCAGCGGTAACCTTAATTGTCCCGCCTTTCCTTTCCTCTTTTTTGGCCTCAACTTTCATCTCTTCTTTTGCCACGGCGGTTTCTTTCTTTGCCGCCTTTGCAACGCTCCCTGCTTCCTTCCCGGCGGCTTTCGCCATGCCCTTCCGGGCACCTTCGGCTTTCTTAGGGGCTGCTTTCTTCACTGCTGCTTTCTTTTTACCGGCCATAATTACACCCCTTTCAAAGCTCCCTCGGTCCATACACAGAGCCTTCCCGGATGGCATCCCGGAGCGAGCAGCTCTGCATTGATATTCCTTGCCTCAATAATATCAACGCCCTCCAAATTCCTTGCCGCCTTGTAAATGTTCCCGGGGTTTTCCGCAACGATGAGCAGGCTTTTCGCCTTTTTGTAAGGCCTTCCCCTTCTCTTGCCTTTTCCCGCCCTGTTTTTCCTTTTTGCCCTTGCCCTTTCGACATCGGCCCAGAGCTTAATATTCTTCAACGCAGCCCTGACATCCTTTGTTTTCTCAAGCTGCTCAAACTTATCCTCAATAACAACCGGCAATGGCATCCCCTCTCCGAAGATATGGCCCCTTGCCCTGACTCTTAAAGGGTCGGTGCTTGCGGCAATCGCGCTCATAATCGCCTTCCTTCTCTCCTTTTTGTTGATTTTCTCATCGAGCTTCTTCTCAACTTTCGGGGGGTGCGCCCTCGGGCCCCCGACAACCGCAGGAATGCTTGCAACCCTCCCGGAAATCAGGAACTTGTGTTCCTTTGTCCTTGGCTTCCTCGCCCTTCCGATATTAATTGTCCTGTAAACATGGGGCTTTCCCCTGTAACCGATGTAAACCGCGGTTGTTCTCCTTCCCGCATACTTATCCGGGCTGCTCGGCTGGTATCTTGAACTTTGGGCGGAGAGCACAGCCCTCTTTATCAGCGCTTCGTTAACCTCTCCCTCAAACGCCTTTGGCAGCTCAACCTGCTTCAGCTTCTTTCCCTCCAACGAATAAACGTCGGCTTTCATTTCTTCGCCTCCTTCTTAGGGGCATTTTTCTTCTCCGCACCCTTCTTCGAAGAGGCACCTTCGGCTTTCTTTGGCTTCCCCTCGTTCTCCCCTGATTTTGGCTTTTCTTCCTTTTTCTCTTTAGGGGCTCCCTTCTTCCCGGCGCCCTTTTGGGCACCCTCGGTTTTCTTAGGTTCCCCTTCCTTTTTCGGCTCCTCTTTCGCAGGGGCTTCCTTGGCTTTCCTGTTGTAGGGGTGCTTCCCTGAAGGGGCACCGCTTGAGATAAATGAAATCTCCGAAATCTTGTTCTGGTTCTCGTTATAGGGCCTTATCGCACCCCTCACCGCAACGCACCTTTTTGCAGGGCCGGGAACAGAACCTGCAACAACAAGGTAATCGTTCTTAACAACACCGTAATTCTTGAAGCCCGCGGAAGGATTAATCTCGGCGGGATTATCCCCTGCAACCAAAACACGCTTGTTCAGCTCTGTCCTGTTTTGGTATCCGTGCTGCCCTGCCCTTGGCACGGTCCACATAACTGTCGAGGGGGTCCACGGCCCCAGCGAACCCAAAATCCTTGGGTGCTTAGCCTTGTGCCTGTGGGTTTTTGTCCCGAACCTCTTCACAATGCCTGTTGTTCCCTTTCCCTTGTCGACTGCCTTAACATCGACAAAAGTATCCTTCGCAAACAAGTCGGCAGCCTTAATCTCGCCGCCCATAATCCCCTTTGCATAGGCGAGCTGCTCCTCCACGCTCCCTGAAAGCATAACCTCGGTAATTTCCGGCTTTTTCTTGCCAATCCCTGTCTTGCCGGGGCTTGTGTGTGCAAGCAGCCTAATTTCCTTAACCGAATCCTTAATCGCCTCAATCTCGGCTATATTTTTGTATGCCGGCCTGTCCTTCTTCTTTTTAGACAGGGGCTTCTTGAGGTTTTTCATTCTCCTATGGACGCTCTTATCCGGCTTCTCAACCAAAACATCCAGGGCAGCCTCAATTCCATAATTGGCTTTTTTATATGCCCTAACGCCAAAAACCTTCATAGGCGGGCATTCTAAAACAGTACAGGCGAGAGAAACAGGCCTGCCGAACTTAATTCCGCCTTCGTGGGCATCAGTCCCTATGATGTGAACCATGCCTGCCTTGTAGGCGAGGAAAGTCATTGCTTTTGCGCCTTCCCCTTCTTTTTTTCCGGGAGCGTTGGCCCTCACAATCCCCGGCACCGGCATTGCGGAGCGGAAGCTAGGCGTTTCGCTCTTTGCACGCTTCCTAGGATAGAAAGCCTTCGAGCCGGAATGCGGCTTATGTTTTTCTCCCAAAACGATACCTCGTTTACCGGTTTCCCATACTTTGTATGGCAATTCCAAACCCCTGCGGGGATTTGGATAATATACTGCACCCTGTGGATACAGCCACATCGCGCCTGCACAGCAACCCTGCACAGTGAAGCCAAAAAGACTGAAAAATCAGCTTTCAGCATTTACATCCCCCGCGGTTCGCAAGAGATACAGTGTGCCAAAACTCATGCCGCTCCATATGAAGCGGCATTTGTTTACAGCATTATATTACTGTATACTTATTCCTAGGGAGAAAGGTATATAAAGCTATTTTAGGGCTGTTCAACTAAGCAACCCAGCTGTTTCCGGAAGCTGCTGCCGATGGCGAACCCCTTGCCGCCCTGAAAACCAGGTAAAGGAGGATAAGCGCAATCAGGGCAATTCCGAGGTTCACTGCATTGTCCTCCGCAACAACGAAAGCGGTTGCTGCCATGCTCCCTATTTGGCCAGGCAGGCTTTCGGGGCTCTGAGCCTCAGCTCCAACCGGAGCTGCGCTTCCTGCGCTCCTAATCATAAGAGGCAGCTCAACCACCCTATCGATGCCCTGCACAACTATGCTTGTTGAATAACCGCCAGCACTTGGGTTGGCAACATCCATCTCAAGCTCAAGGGTTTCCGTCTGCCCTGCCGAGATATTTTCTGTAACAGGGAGGATGCTCATCCCGTCCGGCAGGCCTTTCGCATATGCCCCGAATGTTTCGGTATAGCCGGTATGGTTTGTAACCGTAATCCTCACCTTTGCCCCATCGACAGCATCAACAACCGCCCCATAATTGCCTATTGTAAATGCAGGGGGCAAAACAACAGCGGGAGAAACTCCCGTTATATTGACGTCTGTCTCAAGGCCTGCAATCGCGCAGCCCTGCGCAACAACCTTGTAGACTATTTTTCCCGGGGTTTTCGCATTCTCAAACGGAATTTCCCTTTCTGCGTAGGTTTCCGCATTAACCACTATCTTCCCGGGAACGTTCACATTCTCATCCAGCATGTAAATCTCAATTCCCGTATCCCTTGGGTTGTCGATTGTCACAATGAACGAACCGCTTTCTGTGTTAATCTCTTCAGGAACCTCTATCCTGACATCCCCGCACCCAACACTCAAATCCTTCTCAATGTAAACCAGGCTTTGTTCGATATCCAAAGCGCAGCCCCGGCCGCTCTCAAACTCCCCCTTAACCGCGAAGAAAACGCTGCCTTCCTTCTTCTCGTTGGTTGACTTTGCGCTAACCCTCACAGGAATTGCAGTTTCCTTGCCTGCCTTGACAACCGCACTTGCCGTAAGTAGCTGTGCCGTGAAATCCCCGCTGTAATCGTAAAGCTCCAAATCATCGGCATAGAAATCCTGCGCAGAGAGATTCTTTATGTAGAAGTTAACCTCCTCAATCCCGCCACTCTTTAGATAAACATCCTCTACCTCGACCAAAACAGCTTCACAATTCCCATAGAACCTAGGCTCTGCTATTGGCGCTGCACCCGAACCTGCTCCTGCGCCGAGAACAGATGAACTGCCCGCGCCTGCACCAAACCCTGCAATCTCCTCTATAACAACTTCAATATTTCCTTCATCTGAAACGCCCCCGCTCTGCGGTATGATGCTTATGCTCTTTGCAGAATAAGGCCCGGCATAAACAACAGGCGATGCTGGCGCAGCAGCAGCCTTTTTCAAAAACCCAACCGTAAACCTTGAAGTGCCGATATCGGAAGCAGAGCAGTCTGTGAAATCGGTGAACTCGCCGCTTATCTGAACGCTTCCATTCAACTCATCCTTCACTCCCTCCCCGAGAGAAAGTTCGTAGTAAATATATGCGTTCCCGTCCGCCGGAACATATGCCGGCTTCTTTACCTCAAGAACTTCATTGCCCATGCCCTCAATGTAAACCCTGACATTGTCAATCACAAAGTTCTTCGAAGAGTTGTTGTGAACAAGGGTTTGCCCCCAGCCCGTATCCCCCCCCTCGGCCGTGATGTTCCATGTTTCCATCCGGACATCGCCGCAGCTTGCCTCCTGCGGATATGTGTAGGGGATGTATCCTCCAACAACATCGCTTATGTGCGGAGGGAAGTTCGTTACCTGGTCGTAGTAAGAGTAATAATGCCAGTCCTTATACCATCCGGGGCTGTAAGTCCAAACACTGTCGTGGTAGAAATATCCCGGCCCATAGTAACCGTAGGCACTTGGGGTGTAAGACCAATCAGGATAGAAATTATACCAACCCGGTTCATAATAATTCCAGCCGCCCCCATAATAGTAGCGGTAAGGCTCCTCAAAGAAATACCAGTTGTTATAATAGTAGCTGTACGGCTGCGGGCTGTACACCCACTGGTTGCCGTAGTAAACCTCAATTTGTGCATCCTGCCCCGCAAGGCTAACATGCCAGGCAGCGCTTACGCCTGAAGCCATGACCATGGCAGCCAATACAATCAGGACCAGTTTCTTCCCCCACATCCTGTATTAATTGCTGCTCAACAGGTATTTAAATGTTTCCTTTGTAACCGTAATTAGTTAATAACCCCTTCCAAGAGCTTCACAACCCTGTTCAATACACTTTTAAGGACTTAGGCAATTCCTTTTTGGGGCTGCCGAGATGAAGATACTGATTACCGAGGAAATCTCCCCAAAAGCCATAGATTTGCTAAAATCCAAGGGTTTCCGGGCAGACCTGAAGCTCAAGCTTCCGAAGGAGGAGCTCTACTCAATCCTGCCCGATTATGAGGGGATAATAACTCGCTCAGGAACCCCGGTTGACAAGGCAGTACTCGATGCGGGAACCTCCCTGAAAATAGTTGTAAGGGCCGGGGTGGGGGTTGATAACGTTGATATTAACTATGCCACCAAGAAGGGAATTGTTGTTGCGAACGTCCCTGCAGGAAACACAATAAGCGCTGCCGAGCATACAATAGGCCTGCTACTCGGAATCTCAAGGAAGATCCCCGAGTCAAACACAAACCTAAAGGGCGGGGAGTGGGAGAGAAAGAAGTATATGGGCACCGAACTCAACGGAAAAACTTTGGGGGTTATAGGCTTTGGAAGGGTGGGAAGCCACGTAGGAAAGATTGGCCTTGCTTTTGACATGAAGGTTCTTGCTTATGACCCATACATCCCCGAGAATAAAATTTATGATGTCGGCGCGCTTCCCGTGAAGGGCCTCGGCAAAATGCTGAAAGAAATTGACATCCTCACAGTCCACACTCCCCTGACAGATGAAACCAAGAACATGATTGCCAAAAAGGAAATCGCAAAGATGAAAGACGGCGTTATCATAGTCAACTGCGCCCGTGGGGGAATAATAAATGAGAAGGATTGGTTGGAAGCTTTGAACTCGGGCAAGGTTGCGGGAGCTGCCTGCGATGTCTGGACAGAGGAGCCTCCCGCAAGCAGCCGGATGAAGGAGCTTGTCACCCATGAGAGGATGGTTGTTACCCCGCACATCGGCGCGAACACAAAAGAGGCGCAGGCAAAGGTGGGCCTGACCGCAGCCGAGCAGATTATTAAGTTTGAAAAAGGGGATATTCCCGACACAGCACTAAACATGGCGATGTTCGAGGCAGACCTCTTGAATAAACTCAGGGGCTTCATACCACTCTGCGAGATTTTGGGAAATTTTGCCATACAGTTATGCGACAACAATCCCGATGGCCTTGAGATTGAGTACAGGGGGGAGCTTGCCCAGAACGAGGACCTTTCTTTGCTCACCTCAAATGTGATTAAGGGAATCATTTCCAAAATAAGCGACCGCGATGTGAATATGGTGAATGCGAAGCTCATGGCAGAGGAGATGGGTTTGGCTGTCAAGGAATCAAAGGCAGGGCAGAGCACAACCTACAAGAACAAAGTTAAGGTGGGAATTGTTTCGGGGAGCAAAACAAAGAGCGTTATAGGAACACTGTTCGGGGAGCAGCCAAGGATAGTTGGCATGAGGAACTTCGACATTGACTTTTTCCCCAAAGGGAACATCCTCATAGCGAGCTACCCCGACAAGCCGGGAATAGTCGGAAAGATGGGAACCATCCTCGGGAAGAAAGAAATAAACATTGAGGCAATGAGTTTAGGAAATGCCAATGAGGAGAATGAAGCTCTTGTTGTCTTTACCCTGAACAAGGAAGTCCCTTCCGAGATGCAGAAAGAAATTGCCAAGGAAATTGGCGCAAGCTTCATCAAGGCAGTTAAAATATAGTCGGCCTTTGATACTAATCAGCGGCTTAACCTGCAAAACGGTTTCGTCCGTTTGCACCGAGATATGTGTTCCATCTTCACTCCGTTCGATGGAACGGTAATATTCAGCCTTTGATACTAATCAGCGGCTTAACCTGCACAACCTTCTTCACTATGCCTGCGTTGTGCATAACATCAACAACGCTGACAACATCTTTGTAGGCCCCGGGAGCCTCCTCGGCTATCCCCTTGAAGCCATGCCCCTTCACAATAATTCCCTTATCCTTAAGCTCCTCGACTATATCTTCCGCCCTCCAGCTTTTGGTTGCCTTGACCCTGCTCATTTTCCTTCCCGCGCCATGGATTGCACTGCCGAAGGTCTCTTCCATCCCTTTTTCGGTTCCTGCAAGAACATAGCTCGAGGTGCCCATAGTCCCCCCCACAAGGATAGGCTGCCCCACCTTTCTGTATGCTTCGGGCACCTCTTTCCTCCCTGGACCAAACCCTCTCGTAGAGCCTTTCCTGTGCACAAGCACCTCTTTCTTTTTGCCATCTATTTTGTGCTTTTCCTTCTTCACAGTGTTATGCCCCACCTCGTAAACTGTCTTCATCTCCTTTTCCCCGAGGCCCATAACTTCCGTAAATGCTTTCCTCGTCAAATGCGCAATAGCCTGCCTGTTCGCAAACGCCCCATTTATCCCTGCGCAAACCGCACTGAAATATTTCTGCCCTTCCTCGCTGCCAATAGGCGCGCAGACCAGCTCCCTGTCCTTTATAGGTATTTTATATTTCCTCGTTGCAGTATCCAGCTCCTTCAAATAATCGGTTCCTATCTGGTGTCCCAAACCGCGGGAACCGCAATGCAAAGAAACCAAAACCTGCCCTTCGCTTAAACCATAAGCCCTTGCCGCCTGTTCGTCGTACACCTCCGAAACATACTGCACCTCGAGGTAGTGGTTCCCGCTTCCCAAAGTTCCAACCTGCTTGTGCTCCCTCTGTTTCGCCTTCTCACTCACCGCTCCGGGGTCAGCTCCTTCCATTCTTCCGTTTTCCTCGATGAACTCAAGGTCTTCCCTGAATCCATACCCTTGATTCACGGAAAATTCAGCCCCCTGCACAAGAACCTCGTCAACCTCGGCTGAATTGATTTTAATATCTCCGGTGCTCCCCAGGCCGGCGGGAACATTCCTGAAAAGCGAATCAGCCAGCTTCTCCTGCACCTTGACAACATCCTCCTTCTTCAAAGGTGTGCTCAAAGTCCTCACCCCGCAATTAATATCAAATCCCACAGCGCCGAAGGTAATAACTCCTTGTTCCATGCCCATGGCGACAACCCCCCCTATTGGGGCGCCGTAGCCCGGATGGACATCTGCCAATGCGAGAGAATACTTCTGCAAGCCGGGAAGGCACGCCACATTCCTTATCTGCTTCAGCGCAGACCAGCCCCCGCTCTCCTCTTCTTCCTTAAGCTGCCCAATTATCTCGGAATCTGCGTAAACCCTGCCCGGGAGCTTCATGTCCCCTTCCTTGGGCACTTCCCATACGTATTCGCTTATCTTCTTCAGCCCGGCCATACAATCAGCACTATATATGTTTAAGTTCTTAAAAATACCTTTTTTTGCCTAAACATCAACAATGCACTCTGCGGCCCAGTGCCCGTCAATCTTCTCCACCTTAAGGCCCGAATATGTCGCTGCTTTCACCTCGACCTTGACATTCTGCTTGGCAAGGTCTATCTTATCGCCTTTCACAGTTCCTTTGAGAATAAATTTGCCGTTCTCCTCGCCTATGCTCCCAACCTCAAATTCCGAGAAGAACATCTCCTTGCGGTCCTTCAAATAAAGGAGCTCATTTAACCATTCAACCAAAAGCCCCTCCAAATCATTCCCCTCGGTTTCAACTTCAACCGCTTCCAGAGCCTTCACACTCTCAAGCTCCAGCATAACCTCGAACATCGCCTTCGCACACTCCGCAAACGCTTCTTCCCTGCTCCTACCTATCCCCCTCACTCCCATATCCGCCTTGTGCTCGAAGGTTTCATGCATATTGCCCACTTCCGTTTCTTCCGCCCCTTTGGGCATCAAAGTGCTCGTGCATTTTATCCTCTCCCGAAATAAGGGCTTTTGGGGTATAAATAGTTTCCTTCGCCCAAGGGCGTTCAAAAGCAGCTACTTGAGTTCTATTTCAACATGCACATTTTCGGGTATTTCAACCCTCATAATCCTTCTCAAAGTGCGTTCATCGCTCTCGATGTCTATGAGCCTTTTGTGTATGCGCATCTGCCAATGATCATAACTTTCGGTTCCGCCCCCGCCCGGAGACTTCCTTGTTGGCACAATTAGTTTTTTAGTGGGCAGGGGAATACCGCCAGAATGCTTTACGCCTGTCCTGTCAGCTAATTCGATAATCGTGCCGCAAATCTCTTCCAGCCTGGTATAATCCGGGCTTGTCAGTTTTATTCTGGCTTTTTGCATCCTCCATCACCTAATAAACGAAAAACATTGGAGGGAAGAAGCAATAACAGCATTGCTTCCCCTTTACTGTTTAACCTGTTCCCAAAAACATTTACTTCTTTGGGGTCACGCTGATAATCATGCCAGCCGCAACCGTCTGTCCCATATCCCTGATTGCAAACCTGCCGAGCTGCGGGAACTTCTTGTATTCCTCGGCAACAACAGGCTGGGTTGGCACTATCTTAACAATAGCGGCATCCCCTGTCTTCAGGAATTTGGGATTGTCTTCAACCTTCTGCCCGGTCTTAGGATCGAGCTTTTGCTGTATCTCTGCCAATGTACAGCTGAGCTGCGCAGTGTGCAGGTGGAAAACAGGCGTGTAGTTCACCGGAATTGCGGTAGGGTGTGACAGCACAACAATCTGCGCCGTGAAGTCCTTTGCAACTGTTGGCGGGTCGGTTGTGTGCCCTATGACGTCTCCCCTCTGGGCATCTTTCTTTTCTATGCCCCTGAGGTTAAACCCAACGTTGTCCCCGGGCCTTGCCTCGGGCAACTGCTCGTGGTGCATTTCAACGGTCTTGACCTCGCCGGTTGCGCCTGAAGGCTCCACGATAATCTTGTCGCCGGGCTTCATTATGCCTGTCTCAACCCTTCCGACAGGAACCATTCCCACACCTTTGATGTTGTATACATCCTGGATAGGGAGCCTGAGTGCCTTGTCAACCGGGGGGTCGGGAGCCTTGAAGTTGTCCGCTGTCGCAACGAGGGTATCGCCCTTGTACCAGGCCATATTCTCGGACTTCTTCGCGACATTGTCTCCCTGCCACGCAGATATAGGTATGAAGTGAACCTCTCCCTTATATCCGATGCTTGCGAGGAGCTTCTCCATCTCAGTCTTTACTTCATTAAAGCGCTTTTCATCGTACTGGATCTCATCCATCTTGTTAATCCCGATAATGAGCTGCCTAATTCCCATAACCTGGGAAAGGAAAGCGTGCTCCTTTGTCTGGGGCTGGATTCCTTCCTTTGCGGCAACAACCAAGACAGCCGCATCAGCCTGGCTAGTGCCTGTAATCATGTTTTTGACGAAGTCCCTGTGTCCCGGGGCATCAATTATAGTGAACTCGTTCTTTTGCCCCATGAACTTCTTGTATGCGACGTCAATGGTCACGCCTCTTTCTCTTTCTTCCTTGAGGTTGTCCATCGCGTATGCAAATGCGAAAGTACCCTTGCCCTTTGACTCGGCTTCCTCCTTAAGCTTCCTGTATTCCTGCTCGCTGAGAGAGCCTGTATCGTAGAGCAATCTGCCTACCAATGTCGACTTACCGTGGTCGACGTGGCCTATAAAGACCAAATTAAGGTGTGGTTTTTCTGCCATATTATCACATCTCCAAATTAAGTATATTATTGCTAATAACTGCAATACTGCTGCCAAAACAGCAATATTTAATAGGATATCAAAGGGTTTATAAGCCTTGATGGTGGCCTTTGCTCCCCTTATTATGCCTCGTCCATGAAGAAACTGGCTGGCTTTGGTTCAGGATCCATCCCTTTCCTCTGCCTGACCTCCTTTACAACATTCTGCTGCAATTCCCTTGGAAGCAGCTCATAACCCGAATATTCCGCTGTCCAGATTGCCCTTCCCTGGGTGGCGGACCTGATTGCCTGGGAAAACCCGATAAGTTCCTTGACAGGCGCCTTTGAAACAATGATGTTAGTATCCCCTTCAGTCCTCATCTCTATAATCTGCGCCCTTCGTGCATTGAGTTCCTTACTCACCCCGCCCATATAATCCTGCGCACAAGTTATTGTAAGTATCTGCTTCGGCTCATACAGCACAGGGTCCGCACTTAACATGGTTGCGTAAACGCCCCTTGTGATTGCGGGCAACACCTGGGCAGGGCCCCTGTGGATAGAGTCCTCATGCAGCCTCGCATCCTCCAAATAAATTATAACTCCAAAGCCCTTTTCTTTAGCCAATGGTCCTTCGGTTGTCGCATCCGTGAAACCCTGAATAACAAGCTCCCTTATCTCGTGCAAAGCCTGTATCCCTCTTGTAGTATCAATAAGAACACAGTTATTGTTCACCGCCCAAATTTTCTTGGAAGTGTCAACATCAAATCCCATTTCCTGGAACTTCGCCACCATTTCCTTGTCCTTTGGCTTAATCTTGCCGCTGAGCTTTGCCTCAATAAGCCCCTCAAGTATTTCCGGGGGAAGGGCGCCTGCCCTCATCTTGAAATGGTTGTGCTTGTTCGGGCTTTTTGTAAGCACAGTCGGGCTGGTCTTAGTAATTGCCTCCCTGTAAACAACGATAGGCGCACTGACCTCGACAGGAACCTTGTGGTCGTGCTCAATCCTGTGCTGGGTAACCTCCAAGTGAAGCTCCCCCATCCCCGAGATTAGGTGTTCCCCGGTCTCCTGATTTATGGTTGCAACAACGTTAGGGTCTTCCTTGGTTATTTGCCTAAGCACCTCAATCAATTTCGGCAAATCCTTTGTGCTCTTCGCCTCAACCGAAACAGTCATGACAGGCTCGGCAGTCGACATGAAACTCTCGAAAGATTTTATATCCCCTGTGCTGAGAGTTTCCCCCGCAAAGACATCCTTCATGCCGACAATTGCGGCGATGTTTCCCGCAGGAACCTCCTCAAGAGGAACTCTGTCGGGGCCCATGTAAACCCCGACCTGCTGTATGTTCAATGCCTTTTGGGTTCCCATGCCCTTAACTACCATGCCCCTCTTTATCGTTCCCGAGTAAACCCTCCCTGTCGCAATGTCTCCCGCATGCGGGTCAACACTTACATCCGTAACCATCATTGCGAACTGCCCCTTTGCATCGCATGCAGCCATTGATTTCCCAACTTCGCTTTCAGGGTCTCCCTTCCATATGACCGGGGCCCTATATTTCTGCGCCTTTATGGGGTCCGGCAAATGCGTTATAACCATCTCAAGCAAAGCTGCGGCCAAAGGGCTTTTGTCGCTCAGCTCCTTCTGCTTGTCATTTTTACAGTAATCGAAAACATCCTTGAAGGTTATTCCTGTTGCGGTCATCATAGGTGCGCTTACCGCCCACTTGTAGTAAGCGGAGCCAAATGAAACACTTCCGTCCTCAACCTTCACAGTCCACTCGTCCTTCTTGCTTTCGGGACAGTTTTTCTTTATCAGGGAATTAACTCCGGCAATAGTTTTCACAAATCTTTCCTGCATCTGTTCGGCTGTCAGCTGCAGTTCGTTAATCAGCCTGTCGGATTTATTGATGAAAAGCACAGGCTTCACATTCTCCTTCAACGCCTGCCTCACAACAGTCTCTGTCTGGGGCATAACCCCCTCGACAGAATCAACAACAATAATGCATCCGTCAACAGCCCTCATCGCCCTGATAACGTCTCCGCCAAAGTCAATGTGCCCCGGCGTGTCAATAACATTAATCAGGTGATTTGCCCCCTTGTAATCATAGACAAGGGAGATGTTCGCTGCGTTAATCGTAATTCCTCGTTCCTGCTCGAGCTCATACCAGTCCATGAATCTCTGTTTCCCGGCAAGCTCTTCCGAGATAAGGCCCGATGCGGCAACCAAACTGTCCGTCAAAGTAGTTTTTCCGTGGTCAATGTGCGCAACTATTCCGATATTCCTTATGTTTTCCCTGTTCGCCATCAGTTCCTGTGCAATCTTAACTACGTCTTCCTTTCTTGCCAAAAAAACCACCCTACCTTGAACTTTTTGCTATCCTCTCTACTTCGTCCTTTCTCTTCACCGAGAAGCTGGAAGGGTCGCCCTTTGATGCAAGGATAAGCTCCTTGGCAAGTGCCTCCTCGGCGCTTGTCGGGTTGTTAAAAGAGGAGGAAAATGCGGCAAGCGCAATGTTCTTCACTGCCTCATCTATCCTCCTTGTCGGAGCAACGTCAACCGCAACAGTGTATGAAACACCGCCCCTCTTAATCCTTGTTATGTCTTCTCGCGGGGCGGAGTTCTCAATTGCCTTCACCAGAACCTGTATGGGGTTTTCCTTTGTTTCCTTCTCAACAATCTCAAATGCGTCCTCAATAATTTGCATGGCCTGGGTTTTCTTGCCGCAGCTCTTTCTTCCCCTGATGTACTTTCCGCTTAGCTTTCTCTTTCCCTGGCCCGACCTCATAACCTTGTTGACAAGCCTTTCGATTACGCTTAGCTCTTCCTTGCCAAATCTCTTGCCTGCGCTCCTGCCAAATGTGTGGGGAATCAACCCTGAATCAAGGTTAAGGTGGTTTGAGAGGCTCACATCGGCCATAAGCACGCTTTCGCTTTCCCACTTTCCAAAAACATCCATGATAATTACCTCTTCACCTTTTCCTTCCTTCCGCTTCTGAGCATCTCAAGAGCCTGGTCGTTAACCTTGACAACCTTGTATTTCACGCCCCAAAGGTCTCCTTTCGCACCCTTTTTGCTTCCGCCGATGCCCTCAATTATAACCTCGTCGTGCTCATCAATAAATTTAATAGCCCCGTCGCCCGGCGCAAGTGCGGTAACCTGCACCCCGTTTTTTATCAATTGTACCCTCACGCACTTTCTTATGCCCGAGTTTGGCTGCCTTGCCGTCACTCCCCTCTTTTCCCTTACAATCGCCCTTGCCTGGGGAGCCCCCTTCAGGGGGTCAAATTTTATGTTAAGATTAAGCATTTTCTCCTTGTAATCCCTGTCCTTCCATTTCCACTTCTGCCGGGTGTTTTCCAGGGATGCCGCTGCAAACTCGCCTCTAGCCATATCTTCACCGTACCTTCACATTTCCAATACCATAAACTTCTTTCATGATACCCCTTATTTTTTTTATCTTACCGATATTCTGAAGCAATTTCCTTTTATTTGTTGGTTCGGGCGTAACGAAAAGTGTTTTCACGCCCTCATTCTCTTTTGCCTCGACCTTTCCGATTTCAATGCCCCTAAAGGCCTTCTTGAGAAAACCCTCCGGGCTTTCCGCATACTCAAAGACGCCAACTTCCAAGCCCAATTTTTCCCTGAGCTTTTTGATGTTGGCCCCCTGTTTCCCTATTGCTTTTCCCGCCTGCCCCTCGCTTACGAGGAAGGATATCTCCCCCGGGCCGACAAGGCAGTATTTTGCCTGTGCGCCTGAAATTGTTTCCAGGGCGTTGATATAGCCGATTTCCCTGTTGGTCATTCTCATTGTTCTGTCACTTACGTTTCTTTGCTATATCAAGAACTTTGCTCTTTCCGGGATTTTCTACCGCCATGGCCGACACAGTGAACGGTTTTCCGCACACAGAACCAAGGTTCTTTCCGGTGCCCTCATACCGGAAGTGCGGAATTTCAGCCATTTCAGAAAGCGCAAGGAGTTTCTCCTTTGCAGGCGCCATAATATTTGCGCTTATAATAATTAATTGCGCTTTACCCTTTAAAATACTTTTCTCAGACTGGGTTGTGCCGAAAACTACCTTTCCTCCGTCAACAGCCCTCCTAATCTCGGTCTCCGGGTTTATTTCCATATTCTCACTTCCCGCCCATTACCAGGTCGACAATGCCTGTCCCGACCTTTATCGGCTGCCCGACTATTATGTTCTCAACAACACCCTGCAGGTTCTCGCTCTGTCCGCCAAGTGCGGCATCCAGCAAATGCTTTGTGGTTTCCTCGAATGCAGCCCTTGCGAAAGGGCTTGCTTTTTCCCTTGTAATCCCTGTCCTGACTATTCCCCTTATTTCCCCGTCAAATGTCATAAGGTCCGCAAGCAAAGTAATGTGCCTGATATCAACCAAAATGTCGTTGTCCTCGAGCACTTTCTTAAGCTCATAAACAATCGCATTCCTCCCCGCCTCAATCCCCAGGACCTTCGCAATCTCCTTAATATCGTTTGTTGTGGTCCTCGTGGCGTCAATATCGGGGAGTTTCAGCACAGCCTTGAGGTTTGTGCCGCTTGTTTTTATCACAGTTTCCCCTTCGTGCTCCGCAACAAGGGTCTTCTCAAGCCCCCTTACCCCCTGCACCCTAACGCTTTTGAGCTTGTTCAAGGCCTTTCTTGTCTTTATCAAAGGAATTCCCTTAAATGAAACCTCGTAACTCCCGCCCCTCTTGCCGAGCTTTATCTTAAGTGTTTTGTCAATCTTGTCAAGCAGTTCCTTGTGCTCAACATTCCTTGCCTTTATCATCTCCTCATCGGGCGTTATCAATACCTTCCCCTTTTCAAGGTCCTCAGAAATCTTCACGACGTCCCCCACAGTAACATTAACCAAAGAGTTTGCGAATTTCTCAAGCTTTTTGGGGTCGTTCTTCAGGGAATCGTCCTCGATATAGATTATCATTGAGGCGTACTTTGCCTTGCTTCTCCCATCCACAATCTCCTCAACCCTCTGTATTCCGCTCCCGACAGACACTTCTGCGGCACCGGCATAGTGCTTTGTTCTCAGTGTCAGCTGCGTGCCCGGCTCTCCCAAGGATTGTGCCGCGATTATCCCGACTGCTTCCCCGGGCTCTGCCTTCGCAAGGATATATCTTTCCTCAACAAGATTTGTAAGTTTCACAGCCTCGGCTTTCTTCAAGGAGTGCTTTTCAACAACCTTCTCAATTTCGTTCCTTATTGAGAGCGGCAGAACCTCATCCTCAAAGAGCTCGCCGCGCATCATTACTTTTTCCGGGGCCGGCTTCTTTTTCACAGCCTTCTTCTTCGCCGCCTTCTTTTTGGCGGGAGCCGCCTTTTTATTTCCCTTGGGCGCCTCTTCGGCTTCTTTCCCGTCCTTTTCCATCAAGTCGGCCATTACTTAGCACCCCTTTCCCTGTTTTTCATTGCGTACATCTCCGCAACAACATCAACGTTCTTTCCTTTAACCGTGTTCTGCGGGAACACCCCGTCTTCGCCGTACATGAACTGTATAATCCTCTTGTTGGAGGTCCTCACAGTATCGTCGTAATTGACCACCAGGTCTTTTAGTGAGTTCGCAAGCCTCCTGTAAAGGTATCCGGAAACTTTTGTCGAAACTCCGGTGTCGACTTCTCCCTGCCTTCCGCCCATTGCGTGGTAAAAGTATTCCCTCACTTTCATGCCGTCCATGAAGTTTTCCCGGATGAAACCGCCTGCCGAAATGCCAATGTCTCCCTTCTTGTTTGCGCAGATAAGCCTCTGCCTGAAGCCCCTTCTCGGCCTTCCTTCCCTCACAGATGCCTGCCCCCACATTCCCGTGATGTTCGTGAGGTTCAGTGCACTTCCCCTTGAACCGCTCAATATCATGACCATTGTCTCAAGCTTTGGCTTGTCAAGGAAAATCTCGTCCATCCTTTCTTCCATCAGGCTCTTCTCGACCTTTGATTTCGCCTTCGCCGCAGCCATCATAACGCTCAACTCGAAGCTTTCGCCCAGCGTCCTTCCCGGGATAAGCGGCAAGCTCCCGTTCCTGTATTTTCTCATGAGTTCCTGCCCCTCGGCCATAATTTCCTCAATTGCTTTGTCCCTTGTTTTCGCAACCTTCGCAGGCGTTTCATATTCATCAAGGCTCACAGTCAGCCCCTTCCTGCTGATTAACTGGGCGCCGATTCTGCCAAGCTTCGTGTAGAACTCTGAAATAATTCCGGGAGAGTAATTTTTCGCAAGTGCCGCAACCAGTATGCCGTTCCCCTCTCCCAAAGCATTTGCATCAATCAGGCCCGCCTCAAGCACCCCGTCCTTAATCTTCACATATGCGTCGTAAGGGCATTTCTCCTTTGTGCATTCCTTGCACGGCCTGACTTTCTGTATCGTGTCGCAGGTCTTGCTCTTGAACCTTAGATTGAAATCGTTCGGCAGCAGGATAGAAAAAATCTGTTTCCCGCTGTGCTCTTTTCCCGAGTCGGGTTTGGGAATCTCATCAAGCCCGAGGATATGGAATAGCTCCATAGCCTGGCTCCTATTGAACTTTGTGCTTGCAAGGCTAAGCACATACGCCCCGGAAACCCCGTCCTCGTCCAAAATGATAACAGGGGCGCCGTACCTTGGGCTTATAACCTGGTTTTCAACAAACATCAGCTCCTTTGCCTCGGTTTTCCCCTCCTCGGTCTGGGGAACGTGCATGTTCATCTCATCCCCGTCAAAGTCGGCGTTGTAAGGCTTGCAGACAACCGGGTTCATTCTCAGTGTCTTCCCGGGCAAAACCTTAACTTTATGGGCAAGCATTGACAGCCTGTGCAGAGACGGCTGCCTGTTAAACAGGACAATATCCCCGTCCTGGAGCCTCCTCTCAATTTTGTATCCGACATCAAGCTCCTCTGTGACATCCTCCTTGTTGATATCCGTAATCTTCTTTCTCAGGCCGTCCGGCCTGCCGACGTAAATAACCTTCCCCCCCTGCTTAATCATCTTCTTGAGTTCCTTAACATTCCACTGCGTTACAAATTCAGGAACGGTAAGCTCGTTCGCTATTTCCTGAGGGACGCCAAGCTCGTTTATCGAAATGTGTGAATCCGGGGTTATAATCGACCTTGCGGCGAAATTAACCCTTTTTCCCGTGAGGTTATACCTGAACCTCCCCTTTTTTCCCTTAAGCCTCTGCACAAGGGTTCTCAATGCCCTTCCCGACCTGTGTTTTGCAGGGGGCACAGATGCTGTGTTATTGTCGAAGTAAGTGGTAACATGGTACTGGAGCAAATCCCACAAATCCTCAATAATTAGCTGGGGCGCGCCTGCATCTATATTGTCCTTCAGCCTCGAGTTAATCCTTATGATATCAACAAGCTTGTGTGTCAAATCATCCTCCGACTTAATTCCTGTGTCGAGTGTTATGCTTGGCCTTATTGTTATCGGGGGCACCTGCAAAACGGTTATAACAAACCACTCAGGCCTTATCTTCTCCGCATCATAGCCAAGCAATTTCAAATCATTGTCAGAAATCTTCTCAAGCCACTCCCTGATTTGCGTAGGGTAGAGCCTCTCCTTGTTGTAGTAGAAATTTGTCGGCTTGTCGAGGAAAACAGCGGCCCTTTCCGCATTGCAGTGCGGGCACTTTGTTATCTTCTTTGTCCTCGCAAGTATCCTTTTTGTGAGGTCAATGTCCTTCCTTCCCAAGTAAGGCACAAGCGTGTTAAGCTTCTCTTCGGGAATCGCTATCCTCCCGCACGACATGCATGTTGCGTGAAGAATAATCTCAACTCTTTTGGAAAATTCCGAATGCACGACAGGCCTCACAAGCTCCAGGTGCCCAAAGTGGCCGGGGCACTCCCTCATCTTGTTTCCACAGGTTTTGCACCTAAGCCCGGGGTTTATCACGCCTAAATGCGGGTCCATCAGGCCCCCTTCCATAGGATAGCCGTCTTTATCGTAAGTGTCGGGATTTTTCACGTCAAGCGCGCTCATCTTCCTTATCTGGGAAGGATTGAGCACACCGAACTCGATTGACTGTATTCTTTTCGTCAGCATTTTTTACACCTTGTCCTTTATTACCAGCTTGGGGTATATCCCCAACGCCTTAAGCTCATCGAGCAGCAGCTTGAAGCCATAGCTCATCTCAACAGGGTAGACCTTGCTGCTTCCGCACATCAGGCAAGTCCTTTTCTTCCTTATGAGGTCGTTCATCGCTATGATTCCGCACTTTTCACAAACCAACTGCACAGCCTTGTCGCTGTCATCGATAAATTTCTCCTGCAGCAGCATTGCCGCCCCGTGCCCCACCAGGGCCTCCCCTTCCATCTCCCCGAACCTAAGGCCTCCTTCCTTCTCCTTTCCTTCGGTTGGCTGCCTTGTCAGTATCTGGACAGGCCCTCTTGACCTTGCCTGGATTTTGTGCCTCACCATGTGGAACAGCCTCCTGTAGGCGACAACCCCTGTGAAAATTTCCCCGTCTATCCTTTCTCCCGTCAAACCATCGTAGAATACTTCCTTGCCGTCGTTCCTCAAGCCGCGCTCATGTAACATCTTTCCAAGCTCATCCTTGCTCACCTCGTCGAAAGGGCTTCCGTCAATAACCTCGCCTTTCATTGCCGCAGCCTTGCCTGCAAGCATCTCGATTAAGTGCCCGATTGTCATCCTTGAAGGTATGGAATGCGGATTTAATATCAGGTCTGGCTTAATCCCATCCGCAGTGAACGGCATATCCTCCTCGGGAACTATTGCGCCAACAACCCCTTTCTGCCCGTGCCTTGACGAAAACTTGTCCCCAATTTCCGGTATCATTGAGCTCCTGACCTTAATCTTAACAACCTTGTGTCCCGCATCCCCCTCCGTAAGCATAATCCTGTCAATGACCCCGTTTTTCCCCTTTCTCAGGGTTGTTGAGGATTCCCTTCTCTTTTCCTTCACAACGCCAAACTCCGAAACTTCCTCCAAAAACCTTGGGGGCGAGGTCTTCCCGACAATCGCCTCGTTCTCTTCGATAGGTGCCTCGATATGTGCCATCCCGTCCTCGCCAAGATGCACATAGGTTTCCTCCCCCAGATAGCCGACGGTTTCCTCGTCGGGCCTTTCGAACTTGTCAACCTGCCCGCCAGGATAGCGGTTCTCAACACTGTTGTAAATCCTGAAGTAACTGCTCCTTGCAAGCGCCCTGTCGATTGCGCCCTTGTTGACTATCACCGCATCAAGAATGTTGAACCCATACCAAGGGAGTATTGCGACAACAAAGTTCTGGGCCTGCGGCCTCTTGTTAAAATTAAGTATGTCCATGGTCTTTGTCTTGACCAATGCCTTTTCAGGGTAGTGCAAAAAGAAACTTTCGGTATCGGTCCTCAGGTTGTGGTTTATTGCGGCAATCCCCTGCGCCTGCTTGAACATCTTCGCCCCATGAAGCACCTTTCCCGCCATATTGTGCTGCAGGTAAGGTATCATCGAGGTAATAACGCTCAAAGTGCCTACAGGATCAATCTCCAAGTGGGTGTGCTCCTTCGTGATTTCCTCGGGAACAGCCGCAACCAGGGTGTTCTCCTCCTCATCAGCATCGACAAACTCAATTATGCCTTTTGCTAGGAGGTCGGACCAGGTCAGCTTCCCATCCCCGACCTGCTTAATCATCTCATCCGTAAGCTTTGCTTTGCCGTTCTCGACAACAACAAGCGGCCTCTGCACCCTTCCGGAATCGGTGTTGACAAAAACTTCATTAGTATCCTCCTGCAAAGCTATGTTTGCCTGCGGCGCTATTTTCCCCTGCCTTCTTTTTTCCCTCAAATCCGCGACAAGCTTTTCTGGGTTTGCATGGAAACCGATAAGCCTTCCATTGATGTAGACCTTTGCCTTTTTGCTTATAGCTATTGCCGCCATAATCACACCTATTTCAATTTCACTCCCATTTCATCCAAAATCTTCTCGACAGGCTCCTCTTCGGTTTCTGTTGTTACTTTTGTGAGGATGGCGAGGTTCTTCACCAAACCACACTGGGGCCCATCCGGAGTTTCTATCGGGCAGAGCCTTCCCCAATGGGTTCCATGGACATCCCTCGCCTCGTAAAGCTCCCTGTTTTTGTCAAGAGGGCTTTTAACCTTCCTTATGTCGGTGAGCGGGGCAAGGTAATTAACGCGGTCCATAAACTTGCTTACGCCGGTCGCCCTGCCTATCCAGTTGCCTGTGCTCATGGCAAACCTTATCCTTTCGCTTATCGCGCCGGGCCTGACAATCGTTGAAATGTTAAGCTTCCTTCTCCTTGTAACCGTCCTATCAATCTGGAACTTCAAATCCTTCACAAAGTACTTGAAGGAATACCTGAACAGGTGCTCCATCAGCTTCCCGCTTAGCTCTAACCTTTTGTTTGCGTAATGGTCCTTGTCATCATCGCCCCTCAGGCCGTATGCCCTCTCGATTGCCTTGCTCGCCATCATAATCAGATAAAATGCCTTTGTCAACCTGTCCTTGTTTGTCTGCCCGATATGCGGCAGGAGGAACGCATCAATAACTTCCTGCGCCCTTCTCAACCTGTATTCCTCGACCTGCCCCGGCGCAACATATTTCCCCAGGGTGTCAAGCGCCTCTTTCTCAGTCCTCACAATATTGTTCTCGACATTAATCAGCACATCGTTGGTAACTTCCTTTTCGTCGGAGAAAGCCGACCTTATATCCTCATCCTTTTTGAGGCCAAGCGCCCTTAGCAGCACAAACAGCTTAAGTTTCTTGGGGGAAGCCGGGAAACTCACATTGAGCATGCCGTCATTGTCCCTTATTATCCTCACCCTTCCCTTAAATGCGCCCTTTGTGGAGATAACCTCCGAGATTATTTTATCGCCCTGCTCGGAAACCAGCACCCTGTCGGGAGCGAGAACTTCCTGGGTTATCAAAACCTTTTCAGAGCCGTTGATAACAAAGTAACCGCCGAAGTCCATCGGGTCTTCGCCCATCTCAACAAGCTCCTCTTCGGTCTTGCCGTCAAGATAGCAGCGGTTCGATTTCAGCATAATCGGCATCTCGCCAACGTAGGCGTTCTGGAAGTCCTGCTCGACATCCCTTCTCAGCAATCTCATGGTAAGGTGGATAGGGCCTGCGTAGGTCCTGTTCCTTGTCCTTGCCTCCATGGGGAAAAAATCAAACCTTGGGCTTCCGTCGGCCTCAATGATTTTCGGCTTGTCAACGGTAATCCTGCCCAGCTCAATTTTGACTTCCTCAATCTTCGGTATAATCAGCCTGTTTTCCTCGACAATGTCATCCAGCTTCTTCTCAAGGAACTGGTTGAAAGAATCAATCTCCATCTGCGCAAAGCTTTTCTCCCGGCACGCAGCCATAACAAGGGGCCAGCCTTTCATACAACCACCCTGTAGTAGATTGTACTGCCCGCAGTTATGCTGTTCCTTGTGATTTTGAGAACATCCCCTCTTTCGGCATTGACTGCCTCGACTGCGGGGTCTGCCTTGGAAATTTGCGGGAACTGGTCGAGTTCCGAACCGAACTTATCGAGAAGCTCCCGAACTTTCTCCTTAGGAACTACCTCGTGCTTCGGAACAAGCTTGTGCTCGGTTACCTTCTTAAGTACCAACTATTTTCCCCTCTTAACCCACTGGTTCTGTTAATCTGGTTAACCCAATTCTCAGGCAAATGCAAGGCTGCATTTAAGCGCCCTCAAAATTTCACCAACCTGAGAAAAATCGCTGCACCACATATACAGATAATTGCAATTTACTAATTTCTAAATAGAAACAAATATAAATACATTGGTGTTTTTCCGGATTTCACTTCCCCCCGGCAAATTTCCTGCCGTAGGCGATTGCAATCTGTATGTTGCCCTGCGCCTCGGAGAATGCGGGGTGTTCCCCCGCGCCTTTCTTTCCGAGCCTCAGGTTTTCTTTCCTGAATTCCTCCTTGAAAAGCTTCAGCAATGCATTGACGTGCTTTTCCGCCTCGCAGAGTTCTTCTTTGGAGGGCAGGTCTTTTGGGTTGATGCCCTCAAGCGCCCGGTCAAGCGGCTTTTTGCTTTTCCTGGCCAGGGCGAGTGCGGTAAAGAGATTCCCGAACCTGGCCCTCATGCCTTTTCTCCCCAGTATAACTGCGTCCCTTTGGGGTTTTGTGCCGCCGTCCCCGGGAAGCCCGTGCATCCTCCTCTCAATTTCCGATTTTACGAGCGCCCACATCCTCCTCCCGACAATCCTTTTGGCATCCTCGGAACCGGGGTCAAGATTCGCTATAGCCCTTACGGCATCCCTCGCCACAATCCGCCTCCTGCGTTCGGCTTTCACCATTTTCACATGCGGCTCAAGAAATTTTATGAAAGTTTTTATCCCGCCTTTGCCGCTAAACTTCGCCTTAAGTTTTTTGAGATCTTCCGGGCTGAGTTCGTTCGCGTATTTTTTCCAATCCCCCGGGCTTTTTCTTTTACGGTATGCCTCGCGGAGGAGCCGCTCCCTCCGCAGTAGGCCTATGGTAGAATCCTGTGTTTTGGCATTTGCTCCGGGATGCGGTTTAGCCATAATACTCTTCTTCTGCCCGGGCTAATAAGCCTTTCGCCGGGGAAAAATTGTTCCGAAACCAACATTTAAAACCAACATTTATATTTCTTTATGTATAAACTTACACTTATGGCGCTTGACTCTTTGGCAGGCTTTTTTTCGCTCGACATATTTTCCCAGACATACGCGGGCTCAAGCATAGGGCAGTATGCCCTGTTCCTGGGGGTTGTCCTTGCTGCCGCAATCCTGGGCAAGGCCGCAAGCTTCTTTGCCAAGGTCTATTTGAGGAGATTGGCGGAGAAAACCAAGAACAACTTCGATGACTTCCTCATAGACATCATCGAAAAACCCATTCTGCTTGTGTTCATCATACCGGGCCTTTACTTCGGCGGGCAGTTCCTTTCGCTCCCTCCTGAAATAGCCCCGACCTATTTCAACCTCATAGGGGTTCTCGCCGTATTTGCGGGTGTTTGGGTTTCGCTGGGAATTATCGACGGCATAATCAGGCATTTTGTGAAGCCGTTCACCGAGAAAACCGAGACAAAGCTGGACGACCAGATAATCCCAGTTGTTTCAAGAACGCTTAAGATAGGCGTTATAGGCATAGCACTCATAATAATCATGGACAGTTTCGGTTATGATGTAACGGCGATAATCGCGGGCCTTGGAATAGGCGGTTTGGCATTCGCCTTCGCCGCAAAGGACACAATCGCCAACCTTTTTGGGGGGGCATCCATCTTCGCAGGGAGGCAGTTCCATGTAGGGGATATAATCGAGATTGAAGGGGTTTTAGGAATTGTCGAGGAAATAGGCATAAGGATAACGAAGATAAGGGATTTTGACGGCAGGATAATTTCGATGCCGAACGCAAACGTTGCGAACGCCACAATAAAGAACATAACCTCGGAGCCTTCCAAAAGGATTGTGATGGTTTTAGGGCTTGTCTACAGCACATCTCTGAAGGACATGCAGAAAGCGCTTCAGATACTCGCAAAAATAGTGGACAGCCATCCCGGCTGTGAGAATAGCCCCGATGCGCACTTCGACGAGTTTGCCGATTCCTCCCTAAACATACGCTTCGCATACAAGATAAAGGACAAGGGCAACTGGAGAGTAATTAAGCACGAAATCAACCTCGCGGTTATGAAGGAGTTTGAGAAGGCAAAGTTAGAATTTGCCTACCCCTCACAGAGCATCTACCTCGAGAAATGAGGATTTTAACCTTTTCCTAACCTATTTACGCTATGGCTTGCATTGTTGCTGCCGACTTGGAAGTGGAACAGATAAATTCTTCGCACACCGCCTTGTTTAGGAATTTCAGTTCCTTTGAAAAGGAACTGGCGGATTTTCTGAAAGAGGATGCTTTGAATAACCAGGCTGCGAGAGTTTCCACTACGCACCTATGGTTTCACAAGCCCTCAAAAGAATTAGTGGGATATGTTACGCTATTAACTGACAAGATAAGCCTCCATGCGCCCCTGAAAGAAAAGTTCAGAAACAAGGGAATAAATTACAAGTCCCTTCCCGCAGTAAAAATCGGAAGAATCTGTGTTGCGGACAAATTCCTGAGGAGAGGGATAGGCACGTTGATGGTGCAGTCAGTGATTTATCTTATGCGGGAAATCAATGAGAAGGCGGGCTGCAGGTTCATTACGGTTGATGCCAAGAGGAATCCCGATAAAGCGAAAGACTCACTGCGATTTTATAAGGCGATGAATTTCGAGGTCTATAAATCCAGAAAGAAAGGCGCGATGCCAATGTATAAAGATGTTTCAAAACTTATTGATAGTTTAAGAAACTAGACTGAAAACTGCGAGAAGAACTTTTCATTCTTCCTGATTTCTGCGGCTATTTTTTTGTCTACTTTGCTTATTGGGCTCTTATCAAAGGCGTGCATTTTTTTGATGAAATCAACTGCTTCTTGCCCGCGAAGCTCCGGAGTTGCGCGTATCGGTTTTGCCATAGTATCCCCTTGCCGCAGATATATTGTCTCTGACTATTTTTAAACGTTAGTTGAAAGCACTATATTAACTTTTCCTAACCTATTTACGCTATGAAATCTTCGGGCCTTAGGTTGCTCGCATACCTCGCGGACAAGGGAGCGTTGCACGGGGAGTGCTTCTGCACAACATCCGAGCTTGCCCATGAACTGAAAACCTCGCAGCAGACCGCCTCAAGGAGGCTGCGCGAGCTTGAAAGCCGGGCGCTGATTGAAAGAAATCCGACAACCGCGGGCGTTGAGGTAAAGTTAACTTCTCTTGGAAAGAAGGAACTCCAAAACCAGTACTCCCTGCTCAAAAGAATATTCGGCAAGCCCTTCGGCAAGAAGAAAATCCTTTCAGGCGTTGTCGAGAGGGGGGTTGGGGAAGGCAGTTACTACATCTCCCTTAAAGGTTACTTAACCCAGTTCAGGGAGAAGCTGGGCATAAATCCCTATGCCGGCACCCTGAACCTAAGGGTATCTGAAACAGAGCTTAGCAGGTTCCTCACAGGCCTTGAAAAGGTGAACATCGCGGGCTTCAAAACAAAGGAAAGGACGTTCGGGGAAATCGACGCATATCTAGCCATAATAAATTCTTCGGTTAAGGGCGCCCTCATCCTCCCGAAGCGAACAACCCACCCTTCGAACATCGTGGAACTTATCTCCGAGGATTACCTTCGCGGGAAACTGATGCTTAGGGACGGGGACCGGGTTAAGGTTTTTTCATCGTAGCCTTTTCCTCGTGTAGCGGTACTGCCTCTCGGGCAACCAGGCCTACTCCTCGTAGGCGAACCTGTTTCCTTCTTTTCCCGGGCTTCCCTGTTCCTGCTTGCGCTTCCTATACCCGGCATAGCCAAGAACAAGCAGTATCACAAGAA
This sequence comes from uncultured archaeon, assembly GCA_964540145.1. Lineage (GTDB taxonomy): Archaea > Iainarchaeota > Iainarchaeia > Iainarchaeales > CAZILS01 > CAZILS01. The sequence continues at coordinate 267,898 of CAZILS010000001.1, forward strand.
GTATTCCGAGGAACGCGCCGGCATCCGCCAAATTAAACAATCCTGCCGGAGGCGTTTCTTCCTCTTCCGCTACACACTCCCCGGCCCGGCAGACTTTGCTATCCCCGCAGGGCGTGCCATTGCTTATCGCAACGTGCCCGCATTTTTCGTTAAGGCATGAATCAGTTGTGCATGGGTTGTTGTCGTTGCAGTTGAGCTTTTCGCAGGCTGTTTCTCCCCCATCGGAAGGCTCATCTATGCAAGTGCCCGAACAGCAGCTCTCGCTGTCAAGCATCTCCCCGTCGCATTCCTGCCCTGAGGTGCAGATTGTCCCGCCGAGCGCGGTGCAGCTGCTCCCGGTGGTTTCTGAAGGGACATCTGGCTCCCCGCTCCCGGGGATTATGCACCTGGTTTCACAGCAAACCCCGTCGCACCCATATTTAGGCGTCCAGGTGTTTCCGCTTCCGCAGACCTTTTCCCCTGTGCACAAATAACCGCTGTAAATAATCCCAAAGTTCACGATGTAGCAGGAAGCGTTGTTGCATGTGGCTATGCCGCCACCGCCCCCACCGCCACCTCCTCCGCCACCACCACCGCCGCCTCCGCCCCCACCTGTGCTGACGGTGACGTTGACGGCTGCTTGCGCAGTGTTGCCCGCCATATCGTAAGCAACGACTGTATAAGTATGGCCTCCATCTGCCTGGTTTGTGAAGGTATACGTAAGCGAAGTTCCGTTGTTATTTCCATTAACAGTGTAATAGCTTATGCCGTTGTTGTCGCTCCCGGTGTACGTGACTGTTACCGAGCTGCTTGCAATTGTGTCCCCCTCGTTTGGGGATGTAATCGCAACTGTAGGAAGGACAGTATCAACGATAGCGCAAACTTGGTTTGAGTTCAAATCATTGCCTGCGCCATCCACAAATGTAACTATATAACAGTAATTCCCGTCTCCCGGCACAACGTCGGCATAGGCTGTCGCTGTTCCCGATGTTCCCACATAGCCATTGTCCCTGTAAACAAGGTATTGGGCTATTCCGCTTGTTGCGTCGCTTCCAGGGGTAACAGACCAGTCAAGGTTGACGGTTGTTGAGTTCACAAACGCAGAAAGCACAATCGCGGGGGCTGTTCCCGGGGCAGTTTTGTCAACCAAAACATATAGTGTGTTCGTGTCTTCCTGGTTTCCTACATTGTCCACACTATTAAAGTCGATTGCGTAATTTCCATCGGCATTGAAAAACTGGCCATTGCCGTCAATCCAAGTAAGCCAGGGCCCATAGATTACTGTATTGCCCGGGTCTGTGTCGACTCGGTACTTGGTTGTAGCACAACCTGACTTGGAATCAATGCAAGTGAGGGCAACGTTTGCATCAACATTTTGCCAGTTTGTGTTGTAATCTGCGTATGTAAACGGGGGTGTCTTGTCAATAAGCACGTAAATCGTGTTTGTGTCCTCAATATTTCCCGCAATATCCTGGCTATTGAAATCAATTGCCCAATTCCCGTCTGCTTCTATAAACACATTTTGGTCAACAGTGCCAGGGAAGCTGTTCCATGCGCCCATTGAATAATTGTTCGTGTTGTCTCCGTCAAGCCTGTACTGCATAAGTGCGCATCCGCTGTTTTCATCTGTGCAGGTGAAGTGGACATTTGCGGATGTGCCCTGCCAGGTATTCCAGTTGAAGTCAACTGTGTATGTAAACGGGGCAGTATTTTCAACAAGGACAAACTGCGTCACAGCCGCTCCTATGTTACCTGCCACATCGTTGCAGTCAAATACAACTGCTATGTTTCCATCGGTTGAGAAGTTAATGCTCCCTGAATAGATCTGTATTGCGCCAAGGGAAATTGCATTGCTCGGGTCTGTGTCAACCTGGTACCAAGTGGTGTCAGGCCCGCTCAGCGCATCGGTACAGCTTAGTTCAACGCTTGCGCCGTTTGTCCAGGTTCCTTCAGTATAATTGCTGCTTGCAATTGGCGGTGTTTTGTCAATCAAGATATTTGCAAGATTAGGCCCATCAGTGTTTCCCGCATTGTCCTGCGACCAGAAGTGCAGTGTGTTAGGCCCCTCCGTGCTTATCAGGACATTTTGGTCATAGGTTTCTTGGGCAGCCTCGTTAACCCTGTAAAAGCTGTTTGCGCATCCAGAACCATTTTCATCGCCGCTTCCGTTGAGATAGCCAGGGTCTGTGCACTGAAGGTGCACATTCGCATCGAAATTTTGCCAGATGTTGTTGTTTGCGTCACTTGTAGTGATTGGGCCTGTGACATCAACCCTCATAGGCTTCCCGTTTGGATTGTCAACCTCGTTGTTGTCCGCATTGTCCTCAACCCACAGGCAGAAGAACTTGTTCATGTCGAAGTCAACCAAGTGCTGCGCCTCAGCCGAGTTCCCCGGGAAGCTTGTGAAGGCCCCTGTAAAGCCATAATCTCCCTTGTCCGTTGAACAGGGTTCGGCATCCGCAAAGTAATACCAATAGGTGCTCTTACACCCAGACTCGTTGTCCGTGCAGCTCACCTTGAAACTGTCGCCATTATTCCAGGCCGCGGAGATTTCATCCTGGACAATCGCGGATGTCGGCTTTGTCGAGTCAACAGTAAAGCTCCATGCCGACTGCGTAGCGGGATTTCCCGCAAGGTCATTCACATCAATTGTAACACTCACAGTGTCCCCTGAGGCGTAGGGCGTACTTGGGGTGAAAGTGAGAATGTCGGTTGCGTGGTCATAGGCAAGCTCGGCATCCGCAATTGTGAAATCAGCGTCAACCCCTGTGTAGGTTACGTGCATCATTATCTCGCTTTCCCTTGCATCGCTGTCCGCATCTGTAACTGTCGCGGTTATCGGCTTGCTTGAGTTGTTCGTTGAGATAAGCGGGGAAACAGGAGTAGTGGTAGGGGCAACGCTGTCTATCTGGAAACTTGCATCTGAAGTATCGCTACCCCACCCGTCCAGTATCCTGACTATTATGTAGTAGTTGCCATCTGTCGGAGGCCCCATGGTATCGTAATGCCACAAATACGAGCAGTTGTAATCTGCTCCGGGAACACCGCTGGAGGTACACTGGTTTTTCAGGACAATAATGTCGATTGTCGGAACCCCGGGATATGCTGGAGCAGTATTGTAAGATAATGATCCATTCCCCAAAGCCTCGAGGGTTGGCCCGCTGGCGTCCACATTAAAATCAATCAGGAATGTGTTATCCCCAACTGCTCTTGAAAAGTATTCGCCCCCATTCGGGATTATCACAGTTACCCATGCAGCCCCAACCATCGGCGCCACCATAAGAAGTAACACCAACGAAAACAGCAAGCCTGTGCGTCCCCCAAAACCCATAAAATCACTCGGTTATTGACCTTTAGTATAATGCTTTCATAATTTATAAACGTTTTGTTGCGAAGTTTCCGTTGTCGCAACTGCCCGGTGGCGACAGCTCGCTGTGCGCCGGCAGCTACCTGCCCACAATAACCTGGACTTCCTTGAGGGCGGAGCAATCTACTTCAGATTTGATTTTCCCGACACGCGCCCTCACTCTCTCATACTCCTGTTCGGACATGTATTCCTCATTGCACTTTGCGCATTTTTCCACAAAGACCGGGCTGATTGCAATCTTTCCGTGGAATATCCGTGTGGATTCGGACTTTTTTGTCTTTCCGCTGCATTTTGGGCATTTCATTTTTTTGGCCTCTCATCGTATATTTTTCTTTCCCGCTCTTTTGAAGGATATCCTGTTATTATGAACTTGTGTTTATTGCAAGGCAGGAAAACTATGCTATAGTATTTGTATCCTTCCTTATAAATGCATATCTTTCTCCCTTTTTTCTCCCCAGCAGTATTTTCTATTATAACCCCTTTTTTCAGCATCAAATTTATTTTTCTCGCAGGGATGCCGTGTTCAATAAACCTCTCTTCAGCGTGCTTTATGAAGTAAATCCCCATAGGGAGACGGGCGTGGAACACTTTAAGAATATACGTCAATTGCCGACGTAATCAGATAACCTGCGGGGAACCCCCGCCGCTGCCCCGGGGCTTCCTTGCAGCCTCAAGGTCCTTCTTGTAAACAATCGTCCTGTAGGGATAGGGAATCTCAATTCCTTCCCTGTCAAAGCGCTTCTTTATGCCCTCAAGCAGTTCAAACTTTGTTTTCCAGAATGCCCAGTAGTCCTTGACCCAGAAATAGAGCCTCATCTTCACAGAAAAATCAGCTGCCTCGACAACCCTCACAACAGGCCCCATTTCAACAGGGTTCCCGTCCTCATCCTTGTCCTCGAAAACCATGTTCTCGGGGTGCTTGTTTGCCTCCTCCAGCATGATTTTCCTCGCCTTGTCTATGTCTGCGTCGTATGCAATCCCTATTTCAACAGTCCCCCATATTTTCTCATCAACCAGAGAGTAGTTCACAATGCTTTGGTCGTCTATTTTCGCGTTCGGCACTATTATCCTCTTGTTGTCCCATGTCCTGAAGACAACGTGCCTAAGCGTCATGTCCTCGACGATGCCGTTCGACCCATCGATATTCAGTTTATCCCCCACCCTAAAGGGCTCGTTCATCGCTATGAATATCCCCGAAAAGATATTTGCGAGGCTTTTCTGCACGGCAAAACCAATAATCACCGCGGCGACACCCGCACCTGCCAGCAGGGAGGTCGAGGCAGCCTCCATCCCAGGGATTTGGTATAAGATAACCGCAATTCCGATGAGGTAGACCGCAAGGACAAACAGCCTGCGGAAGAACTGCAGCTGCATCCTCCTCAGCTTCTTCTGCTCCCTCCCCTTCGTCCTCTTGACGAGGTTCTTCGAGACCCTTAGCAAAAGCCTGTTGGCTATGCTCCCGAGGGCTATGAATGCCGCAATAAGTATGGCTATCGTAACCAGGAGGTCCAGCGGCACAGCAGGGATGTTCCCGAGGATTGCCAGAGCCTCCATCATCGCTTGCCCCCCTTTATTTTTTTCTCTGCCTTCCCCTTAACCCTGCGGAAGGGCTTCCCTGTCCCCAAAGCCTCTTTGGTTGCCTTTTCTGCGGCGTAGGCGTTCTCCCTCCCGAGGAGCTCCTCCGCCCTTTTATCGTCAACCTTAACTCCCCTAACAACCCCTCCAACCACGCCGAACAATCCCTCAAACTCCCTCACAAGGTCCATAATTATATACTTCGTCCATTGCGTATCCCTGTTATATCCTGAGATGTTCCCGCTCCCGAGGTTCATAAGCGCGACAACCTTCCCCCTTGCAACCGCGGACTTCGCCTTCACCGCTTCCAAAACATCAGGGTTTCTTTTCTGGGGCATTATCGAGCTGCCTGTGCAGTATTTTGCAGGAAGTTTCAGGACATCAATTCCTGCGGAACTTAGGTAAATGAAATCTTGGGCAATGGCCGCCAAATGAATCAGCATGTTTGCAAAACAAAATGCAAGGCTCGCCTCCGCTTCCCATCTGGTTGATGCCGCATCTATCGAGCTTTTCAAAGGCCCCCTAAAACCAAGCTGCTTTGCAAGCCTGTTCCTATCGAGCTTAACGGTTGAGCCAAAACCTGCCCCGGTTCCAAGGGGGCAGAAATTATACATTTTTTTCCAGTTTTTCATTCTTTCCAAATCCCGTTCTAAGGCTGAAAGGTAGGACTCAAGGAGGGCGCCATATGTTGTTGGCATCGCAACCCTGTGGTGGCTATAGCCGGGCAGAACTTTATTCCCGTGCTTCTTCGCCTCTTTCCCTATAACCGAAATAAATCCTGAAAGCTCCTGCGAGATGCTCCCTGCCTTGTCCCTCATCCACATCCTCATAACCGTATTCACCTGGTCATTGCGGCTCTTTCCCAAGTGTATGTTTCCCGTTGCAGAGCCGCCCGCAACCTTCGCAAGCTCCCCCTCCACCGTCGAGTGGACATCTTCATATCCCGAAACGTCAAGTTTCCCCCTCGAATAAGCGCCCATCAGGTGCTCCAGACCCTTTTTTATCGCGGACATCTCCTTTGCGGTTATGTGCTTCTGCGCCCTCAATTCCTTCGCATAAACCCTGCTCAGCCTCAAATCATACGGGATAAGCAAATCATCGTACGCTCCCTTATCCTTGTTGTCCCATCCCGAAGCAAAGTCGATTGCCTCCTTCGCAACGCCCTTGCTCTCCCACAGCTTCATTTTCTCTGCCCCCCTTGGGCCTTCGCCCAGGCCCTTAACCTAAGTGCGGTGATGTCGATGAAACCGCGCGCTTTTGTCGGGTCGTAGCCCCCTGCCACATCCATGCTCGCAACCTTTTCATCGTAAAGCGAGTTAGGGGAGCTCCTTCCAATCACACTTACACTTCCTTTGTACAGCGAAACCGAAACTTTTCCATTCACATTTCCCTGTGTTAGGTCCATAACCGCTTTCAGGAAATCTATTTCAGGCGAGAACCAGAATCCCGAATAGGCCCTCTCCGCAAACCTCGGGCTTAAAGAATCCCTTACCAGCATGACTTCCCTGTCCATTGTCAGGCCTTCCAAATCCCTGTGCGCAGCATGAAGGACAGTTCCCGCAGGGGTTTCATAAACACCCCTTGATTTCATTCCAACATACCTGCTCTCGACCATGTCAAGCCTTCCAACGCCGTTCTTCCCCGCAACCTTGTTCAGGTAAGAGAACAGTGCAAGCGCGCCCTTCTTCGCAACCTTATGTGTCCTGTCAATAACCTTAACAGGGTTCCCTTTCTCAAAGTAAATGTCAAGGACTGTTTCCTTATTGGGCGCTTTCTTCGGGTCAACCGTAAGCCGGAACATCCTCTCAAAAGGCCTTGCCGAAGGATTTTCCAGCATGCCTGCCTCATAGCTTATGTGCATGATGTTGTCGTCGCTGCTCCAAGGGTCCTTCTTTGTCTGGCTTATGGATATGCCCTTTTCCTTGGCATAATCTATCATGTCGTTCCTGCCCTCGAACTTCGCAAGGAACTCCTTGTCCTTCCACGGAGAGTAAATCTTCCCCTTTGGAAAAAGTGTCAAATAAGCGAGCTCAAAACGCACCTGGTCATTTCCCTTGCCTGTTGAGCCGTGGGAAAGGATTGTTGCGTTGTGCTTCTTTGCGGCCTCAACCTGCTTCTTGGCTATCAAAGGTCTCGCCAGAGAAGTCCCGAGCAGATACCTTCCCTCGTACTTCGCATTTGCCCTTATCGCCGGAAAAACATACTCTTTCACAAACTCCTCTTTGCAGTCAACAATCTCCACAGCGGAGGCGCCCTGCCCCAAGGCCTTCTTCTTCGCAGCCTTGAAATCCGCTTCCTGCCCCAAATCCGCCATATATGCGATAACATCATAGCCCTTCTCAATGAGCCAGCTAAGAATTACGGAGGTATCAAGACCGCCGCTGTAAGCCAGAATAACCTTTTCCTTCGCCATTGGAACCGCAATAATAATGCCGTAACTATATAATAATTATTGCCTTCCTTCCCGCCTCCAAAACCTTTAAATTCATGAAAACCCTTAGCTTTTCAATGAGACTTAACCTTTCAACAGCGGTTCTCGTTGCAGTGGCTGCGCTTTTCCTTTTCACGATGTATGTCTACGCAACAGGCGCAGAAAAGGAGATAGGGATTTGGGGCAACCTGGCAACAATCATAATTGCCGCAGCTGCGGCAGCAGCACTTTTCTACGCCTCCGGGGTGGAAACCCCCTCAACCTCAAATTTCCGGTTTATGCTTGGGATAGGCTTAAGCCTCTGGGTTTTGGGGGATATTTCCTGGGCCTATTACGAGGTTGTTGTTGGCGAGATTCCCGCAGTTTCAATAGGGGACCTTTTCTGGCTTCTCGGTTATATCCCCATCCTGCTTGCCTTCGGGAAGCAGTTAACCGAGACCTACACAAAGCTGGACACCGCCGGCAATTTCGCGGTGTTTGCGTTCTCCTCGGCCGTGCTTCTCGGCGGAATTACCTGCCTGCTTCTGCCAATCCTTTCCGGCGGGGAAGGCACCCTCGTCGAAAAGGCGGTCCTTGCGTTTTATCCGATAGGGGATGTGCTGGTTTCGATATTTGCGTTCACCGCATTTGTGGTTGGGCTTTCAAGGAAGCGGATGTTAATGCCGTACATTGCCTGCTCGGTTTCCTTCATCCTCCTCTCGCTTGCGGATGCAGGCTATACCTTTGTTTTGCTACGGGGCTTTGAGGACAATGTATTGTACCGCCTCGCAGACTATGCTTACATGCTCGGCTATCTTGTGCTGTTTTTCTCGGCATACTCTTACATAAACAGTGCCGAGTTCAAGGCAATAACTTCAATGCCGAAACTAAAGGAATGAAACAGGCTTATTTCTTTCCGGAAACCGCATGCATCTTCCTGCGCTCGTGCGCCGCCGAGAAAAGAATGAAGTATCCAAACAGGAACGCAAGGTCAATCAAGGGAATTATCCCCATGGCAAGCCTCCCGAACATTGCCCCCATGTAAAGGAGCTCCGCAGACGCAAGGATAAGGAACGCCTCGGAGGCAAGGAGATAGGGCCTCGCCTCCCGCAGGCGCTTAAGTCTCAGGTGTCCCTGGAACACAAAAAGCGAAAGGAAAACCATAACTATGTTAACGAGCGGAAACCCGATTCCAATGGCCTTCTCAAGAAGCCCCAGCGAACCCGAAACCGCAACAGGATAAATCACAATCCCGAAAAGGAAAACCGAGAAAACCCCGCTCACAACCCCTGGGGCAAACGCCTGCAAAAACCTCTTCTTTGCCGAAAGGCCCCTTATGTAGATGAGGAAAGCAGCAACCGCAAACACATAAACCATAAGGTAAAGCGGCACAGCCACCGCCGCTTTCACACCCAGCAATCTCATTGTGTCCGCGGCAACCCAGAACAGCCCCCCGATGAAAAGAAGAAACCAGAAATTTGTGAAAGAGGGTTTCTCCTCCCTCGCGATTCCCCGGAATTCAAAGACCGTGAGCACAGCTATTGCAAGGAGCGAGAAAGAGGAGAACAAAGTGCTGCTGAAAGGCGCAATGAAAAATAGCGCAAGGTTTCCCGCAAGAAGCGAAATTACTAAGAAATCCGCAAACGCCATCCCTTGCATGTTAATCATAGTAAAGCCGCAAAGATTAGCGAGATAATGCTCATCAGCTTAATCAATATGTTAAGCGAAGGCCCCGAAGTGTCCTTGAAGGGGTCCCCTACAGTATCCCCTGCAACAGCTGCCTTGTGGGCCGGGCTTCCCTTGCCCCCGTGGAAGCCAAGTTCGATATACTTCTTGGCGTTGTCCCATGCCCCCCCCGAGTTTGCCATCATTATCGCAAGCGCAACGCCTGTAACAAGCGCCCCCGCCAAAAGGCCGCCAAGCGCATTCGCCCCAAGCGTTAAACCAACAACAACCGGCGCAAGAATCGCAATAATCCCCGGAACAACCATCTTCTTCAAAGCTGCATCCGTGCTTATCTCGACACACCTCTTGTGGTCGGGCTTTGCTTTCCCCTGCATCAAACCTTTAATCTCCTTAAACTGCCTCCTCACTTCCTGTATCATCTCCGCGGCAGCCTCCCCGACAGCATTCATTGTGAGCGAGGCGAACAGGAACGGCAGCATTCCCCCCAAAAACAGCCCAACCAAAACAACAGGGTCTGTCAGGCTCATCTCGACATTTGTGATTGCGCCAAAGGCGGCGAAGAACGCAAGCGCCGTCAGTGCAGCCGAACCAATCGCAAATCCTTTCCCAATCGCAGCAGTTGTATTTCCCGCGGCATCAAGCTCGTCTGTCTTGTCCCTAACCTTCTTCCCAAGGCCCGCCATCTCGGCTATCCCCCCCGCATTGTCCGCGACAGGGCCGTAGGCGTCAACCGCAAGAGTAACCCCCAAAGTAGAGAGCATACCTACTGCGGCAATGGCTATCCCGAAAAGCCCCGCCAAAGAATATGAAACGTAAATCGCAACCGCAATAACGAAGATAGGCAGGGCAGTTGACTTCATTCCCAAGGCAAGGCCGCTTATCACGTTGGTTGCCGTTCCCGTAAGCGAGGATTCCGCCAGTCTCTGCGTAGGCTTGTACTGGTGTGCGGTGTAGTACTCGGTTAAGTAACCGATTAAAACGCCGGCAACAAGGCCTGTAACCATCGCATAGAAAACTTCAACCGGAACGCCGATAACCATTGTCGTAACAACATATCCCAAAACAGCCATAACAACCGCCGCAAGTATCGTTCCGTTCCTCAAAAGCGCCTGCACATTCCCCCCCTTGTAGAAGTTGACAAACGCAATTCCCGCGAAGGATGAAATAATTCCCGCGCCGGCAAGCCAGAGAGGGAGTGAAATTCCGCGCATGGCGAAAACAGTAATTCCTATGGCCATCGCCGCAATAATCGACCCAACGTAACTTTCGAACAGGTCAGCACCCATCCCCGCAACATCCCCGACATTATCTCCCACGTTATCCGCGATAACCGCAGGGTTCCTCGGGTCGTCTTCCGGAATTCCGGCCTCAACCTTGCCGACCAAATCGGCGCCCACATCCGCAGCCTTCGTATAAATTCCCCCGCCAACCCTCGCAAAGAGCGCAATCGAGCTTGCGCCGAAACTGAAGCCGAACAGCGCGGTTGTGGGATCCGCAATCCCAAAAATACTGCTGAAAACATTGTAAAGCCCCACAACCCCCACAAGCCCCAAACCCACAACACTAAGGCCCATAACCGCCCCGCTTGAGAACGCAATCTGCAGCGCCCCCTCCAGCGAGCCTTTTGCGGCTTCGGCTGTCTTGACATTGGATTTGGTCGCTGTCCTCATGCCTATGAAGCCTGCTGCTGCAGAACAAAGCGCGCCTATAACAAACGCCATTGCCGTGAAAGGGCCTATCGCAAAGAAAAGCACTGCCGCGGCAACAGCCACAAATACACTCAGCCATTTATATTCTGCCGTGAGGAAGGCCATTGCCCCCTCCCTTATCGCCAGGGAAAGCTCAAGCATCCTTGAATCAGTTACTTTCTGCCTGTCTATCTTCATGTTGAGGAGTGTAGCGCCGAGCAAAGCGACAAGGCCTAAAACAAAAATCTCGATGAATGCCATTCAATCACATGTTGTATTCATTTCACTAATTTAAATTAATATAAATTTAAAAAGCAAACCCTGTTTGCCCCGTCCTTGCCCATTTGGGGCATGCAAACCTATTTATTTCCCTATAACCAACAAGGTAACATGGTCGAGTTCATAGCCTTCTGGATATGCGCCCTTATAATAAGCCTCGGGGTTCTTGTCAAGAGCGCGGATTGGTTCATCGGCGCTGCCGAGAAGATAGGCCTGCATTTCGGGCTGCCAAGCTTCATTGTCGGGATAACAATTGCGAGCGTAGGAACTTCCCTCCCCGAACTCCTGACTGCAATTATCGCGGCTTTCACTTCCCCGGAAATCGTAACAGGAACCGCGATAGGCTCGAACATCTCGAACATTCTGCTGGTAGTCGGGATTGGCGCCATCGCCGCAAGGCACCTTCGCCTGACATGGGAGCTTATCCATGTCGATTTGCCCATGTTGGTGGGCTCTGCGTTCCTCCTTTACTTCGCCGCAATGGACGGCACGATAAGCGTCTTTGAGGCGCTGATTTTCCTTGCGATTTACCTTGTTTACATTGAATACACGCTTTCCCTGCAGAAAAAGAATGTTGAGAGCCAGGATAAAGAGGGGAAGGTGAGGCCGCCCCTTGAAAAGAAGACAATACTTGCCCTGCTCGCAAGCATGGTTCTTCTTTACATAGGCGCAAATTACACTGTGGAGTCTGTTATAAATCTTTCAGGGCTTCTTGGAATAGGCATGGAAATAATTGCCCTTAGTGCGGTTGCAATCGGAACTTCGCTCCCTGAGCTAACTGTCAGCATAATGGCGGCAAAGAAGGCGAACTTCGAGCTCGCAGTCGGGAATGTCTTCGGCTCGAACATCTTCAACACATTTGTGGTGATAGGAATTCCGGCGCTCCTCGTGCCGCTTGCAGTGCCTGCCTCAATAATCGCACTTGCGCTCCCGTTCATGGTTGTCATAACACTGCTCGCCTTTTTCATAACCCAGGATAAGGACGTAACAAGATGGGAAGGCGCGCTCCTTGTCCTTCTCTATGTGTTTTTCCTGGGCACGCTTCTTGGGCTAACTTAAAAAAAAGAAAAATAGGTTACAGGACTTTTCATCTTTGCAGAAGAAATTATCCCGTAACATGTGTTTCGCTCATTATGTTTCCTGAGCCGTCCTTCATTATCATCCAGGCATCGACAACTTCCTCGTTCTCCTGTTTGAAGTAGTAGTCCATTGTGTATGTCTCGCCTGCTCCGCTGCTTTCTATTACGGCGTGGCAGTACTCTTCGCCCTTGTAGGTCTCGAAACCTGTGATAACAAAGCTGCCCTGTGCCTCAGCGCCGTCTGTCGCTACCGACATGCCTTCCTTACACCACTCGACAGTTCCTGTCCCTTCAGTGTAGGTTGTTGTTGCGGTCTGTGTTTCCCCGCCCTCGCCTGCGTAAGTGGTTGTGACTGAGGTTTGCTGGCCTGTGGCACCTTCTGCCGATGTTCCGCCCTGCGGCGATGTTGCGCATCCGCTAAGAACAACAGCTATCAACAGCACAGAAAACAATATTGCTATTTTTGTTTTCATAGTATCTGGGCATATCTGCCCCGGAAAATATTAAATAGGTTCCTGTCCGGCGCCTTCTTCTTCGTAGCCCTCTTCCATGGGCGCCTCTTCCTCGCTTTCGGCAGGAACTTCCTCTTCCATAACAGCCCCGGCTATCTGCTCCCTCTGAAGCCTCTTGTCCGAGAGGAGGAAAAACACAATCAATGCAAGGAGCAAAACCAGGAAGTAAATAACCATGTTTTCTATCGGGCCCGCAAAGGCATACCTGCACATCGCCCAGCTTATGCCCATGAAGACAACCGCCGCGAGCAGCGAGAAAAGCAGTATGAAATGTATCCTTTTCAGCCCCATGCCCTATTATTCTCTTTACTTATTTATTAAATTATCTTAGAGTTCGATAACCTGCTCTGTCCCGAAAATTTCACTTCCCTTCACGCCTTGCCCCTCATACAATTCAGGCGGCATCCCGATTCTGCCCAGATACAGTTTCCCGGCAAATTCCTTTGCCCCTTTTTCCATAAGCCCCTTCTTAGGCAATCCAAAAGTTATCGTTGCGCTTGCCCTTATGCAGGGGTTTCCCACCTTCCCGGTATCTGCATCCAAACCGGAAGGCAAATCAACGGCAAGCACTTTCTTCCCGCCTGCGTTTATCTCCGCAATCAATTCGGCATATTTTCCCCGCGGGTTCCCCTCCAAGCTGAAGCCGAGCAGGCCGTCGATAACCAAACCGAATCCTGAAAAATCAAACGTCCTTTTGCCAAGGTACGCCGTGTTTTTAACCCCCAACCCCTTAAGCGCCCCCAGCTGCCTCCCCGCTTCCCCCCCAAACCCACTCTCCGGAAAAGGATGCAGAACCTCAATCCCAAAACCCCTTTTTTTGAGATGCCTTGCTGCGCAGAGGGCATCTCCGCCGTTGTTTCCCTTTCCCGCACAGCACAAAACCCTGCCTTTGTTATGTAGCAGTTTAGCGGCAACCTCCGCCGTTCTCTTTCCCGCGTGCTCCATCAGTTCCCTTACAGGAACGCCGGACTCAACAGCTCTTTGGTCCATCTCCATCATCTGCGCCCTCGTGAGCGCGGGAATTTCCTTTGCCATAAAACCGCATAAATTATATAGTTCCGGGTAGATAAACATTCTGTATGGCGACGCTTGAAGAGCTGAAAGGGAAGCTTGCAAACGCCAGGCAGATGAGGGCAAACTGGCACAAAGCGATAGCTGGCAAGACGATGGCCGAGATTGACCCAACAGCCAAGGAGAACTTTGTTTTTTGGATGGTGGAGGTTGATAAGCTGAAGCGCAGAATAATGGAAATAGACCCGCAGCATTTCCAAAAAGAGGCTAAGGAATCGCAGCGCCTTGCGCAGGAATCCGCCAGGAACGCGAAGGATGCCGCCGCCAAGAGCCACAAAACCCTGGCAGGAGCGGAGGGCGTGCCCGACCCCATAAAGGAGCTCCGTGACAGGCTGAAGAGAACCAACAGGCCCAAATGAGCAAGCCACAACCTTTTTATTCTCTCGCGGCGCATATACATATATGGCTTCAAGAAGGGATCGACAAATCCTACCCTGATTTTCTTTCAGGATCCCTTACATATCTATCTAAATGCCTTGCCCACTATGCATTTATTCTTTTCCGGGGTGAGACTTAACCATGCCTGAAGGTAAATACATCGAGATAATGGACACAACTTTGCGGGACGGGGAGCAAACCCAAGGGGTTAGTTTCTCCCCAAACGAAAAGTTTTCCATCGCAAAGAAGCTTCTGGGCTGCGGAGTTGACAGGATAGAAATAGCGAACGCTGCTGTCTCGAAGGGCGAGGAGAAGGCTGTTAAGAAGATAACCGCCTGGGCGAGGAAAGGCAAGCTGCTCGGCAAGGTTGAAATACTTGGCCTTGTCGATGGAAAAAGGTCTGTTGACTGGATAAGCTCATGCGGCGGGAAAGTTGTTAACATACTTGCGAAAGGCTCCCTTAGGCATTTGAAAATCCAGCTGAGGAAAACACCTGAACAGCACATAAAAGACATCTCCGAAACTGTCAAGTATGCGAGGAAAAAAGGCTTCACAGTTAACGTTTACCTCGAGGACTGGAGCAACGGCATGCTTGATTCCAAGGGATATGTCGTTGAGCTGGTTAATGCCCTGGGCGGGATGGGTGTTGCAAGGGTACTGCTCCCCGACACCTTGGGAATACTTTCCCCGGAAGAGACAGGGGCGTTTGTCCATTGCCTCGTTGATTTGCATCCCGGCCTGCATTTTGATTACCATGCACACAATGATTATGGCCTTGCATCTGCAAACACCCTTGCCGCAGTTAAGGCAGGCGCCAAGGGCGTTCATGTAACCGTAAACGGCCTGGGGGAAAGGGCGGGGAACGCCCCTCTTGATGAAGTTACCGCTTTGATAAATGACAAGACCGCTTTCAAAACAGGCGTGAACGAGAAAAACCTCGTCGGCTTAAGCAGGCTGGTCGAGGCCTTTTCGGGAAGGAGAATTCCCCAGAACAAACCGATAAGCGGGGAAAGTTTCTTCACTCACACCGGCGGCATACATGCGGATGGGGAGAGGAAGGGGGGAATCTACACCTCCCCCTTAAGCCCGAAGCGTTTCCGGCAGAAGAGGGAATATGCCCTCGGCAAGCTGAGCGGCAAGGCCAGCCTTGAGAACAACCTCGAACAGATGGGGATAGAACTCAACCGGGAGCAGAAGAAATCATTGCTCGCAAAGGTGGTGGCGCTCGGCGACCAGAAGAAAACAGTCACTAAGGAAGATTTGCCTTTCTTAATTTCCGATGTACTTCAAGCCCCTGATGAAAAAAAAGTCCTGATAAAGAAGGTTGTCGTGAATTCCGGAAAAGGGATAACCCCAAGCGCGGAGCTAACTCTTTCTTTCAAGGGAAAGGAGGCCGGTGCAAGCAGCGAAGGAAACGGGGGGTACGACGCTTTCATGAACGCCCTGAGGAAGGCGGTGAAGCCTTTCGGGATAAGGCTGCCGAAGCTCGTGGATTACAACGTAAGGATACCCCCCGGGGGCAAGACAGACGCTTTGGTTGAAACAACCATAACCTGGCAGGAAAACGGAAACAGGTTCAAGACAATCGGGGTGGATTCTGACCAGGTTATGGCGGCTGTTTCCGCAACCGAAAAGATGCTGAACATAGCCGCAATGCGCGGCTAGCCCCCTCAAAAATCGGGCTTAAGGAGGCAGGTGTACTGTTCCCGTATTTTCCTGACGTCGCCTGCGGAAAGTTTTTCTTTTCTCAGCATACGGATTATCCTCGCCGCCGCGTCCTTCTGCCCCCTTGTCACTTCCCTCGGCTCCCTTATGTGGCGCTTGAGCGCATCTATGCACAGTTCCTTCTGTGCGCCCAAATTCTTTTCCACCTCCGCAGGCAGTTTCCCGCCCGCTTCCTTCTCCCCGAGCGCAAATTCCATGAACTCGAGACCGTGCTCTACAACCTCTATGCGGCAATGGAGTCCCCGCCTCAGCGCACCCTGCGGCATCTTTTGCTTTTCCCCACGGATGTGCCTGTCACACCTGTTTTTTTCCAGGGCATCCGCTATTTTCCTTTCGCGTTCCCGCCCGGACCTTCCCAGCAGGTTTGCCTTCTTTCCCAAGCTATCCCCCGAAAATAATTTTTGTGAGCCACATTATCCCTATTCCTGTGAGGAACACAATAAAGTTCAGCGCAAGTTTCCTTGTTTCCGTTATTTTCCTAAGTTCGGGGAGCAGGTCAGAGCTCGCAATATAGATGAAGCCCCCTGCCGCAACCGCAAGCAGGATTACCTGCAGGCCGCCGAACTGCGCGGCGGCAAAGTATCCCGCAACCCCCCCAAGAACTGCGGTCAGCGCGGTTGCCAGGTTCAGCGCAAGCGCCTTTCCTTTTGAGAAACCGCCGTAAACCAGGACTCCAAAATCCCCTATCTCCTGCGGTATCTCGTGGAATGCTATCGCAATCGTTGTGGCTATCCCCAGCGGCACGCTCACAAGGAAGCTTGCGGCTATGACAAGGCCGTCGATGAAATTATGGATTCCGTCCCCCACAATGTTCATATATGTGAAAGTGTGGATATCGCACTTGCCCTTGTGGCAATGGCGCCAGTGCAGGATTTTCTCAATAAGGAAGAACGCAACAAAGCCCGCCAGCGCCCACAGGAAAACGTCAATTCCCGCAGCCCCGGCTATCTCGACTGCTTCAGGCAAAAGATGGAGGAAAGCGCCCCCCATCAGCGCCCCGGCGGAAAGCGCAACCAGGAGCAGCACAAGCCTGTTAAGAAGCCCCTCCTTCATTGAAAGGAAGAATATCCCTATGAGTGAAATAAGGCTGACCGCCAGCGTCGCCCCGACTATCCATAATATGGTTTCCATAACACCACCTATTTTTTTGTGTTTGTGCCATTTTTGCCTTTCTTCAGCTCAAATATCTTCGACTGCAGCTTTTCAGGGGCAGGAACCGCAAGGAACGACCCTTCCGCCCCGTACCTAACCCAGGAACTCTGCCCCGCCTCTGTCTGTATGTGCACGCTCCCGAACCCGAAAAGCCTCTCAAGGGCTGTCCTTGACACAATGACATCGGCAACCGCCTCAAGCGGCATTGAATTAATCTCATACCCGAAAAAACCATGCTTGTAAATTGCCCTCCTGTTTGTGAGCCAGTACCTTTGCTGCCTGCACTTATTGTCGGTCAGCACCCACAGCACAACAAGGTAGAGAAGCCCCGCCATCGCATAAACCGAAACAACATCCTCGATGCCCACACCTGCCACAAGCTCTATTTCCGAGATAAACCACGCAACCGCAACCGCAAAGGGCAGGGTAAT
This sequence comes from uncultured archaeon, assembly GCA_964540145.1. GTDB lineage: Archaea > Iainarchaeota > Iainarchaeia > Iainarchaeales > CAZILS01 > CAZILS01. The sequence continues at coordinate 285,230 of CAZILS010000001.1, forward strand.
AGCCACCCACCGTGTGAAGAGGTAGTATCTCAATGCCTTCAGCGGCTTTATTTCCTCAATCACCTTCTCGCCCTGCAGGAGGTCGAAATATTTCTCAGCCATAGTTAAGTATTCCTCTCCTGCTTTATATTATTATTCTTCCGGTTTTCGGAGTTCCGGTTCGCACATTTCTCTCCGGATTCCCCCGATTGTTTACCGCGTCAGACGAAACTTGCACAAGCCTTAGCCCTGCTTTCCTCGCCCCAAAGTGCCGGTTTTTGCCGAGGCCTGCCCCTGCTTCCTTCGCCCTTCTTCCCGCCAATTTCATTATGCCTTTCACACCACAAAAATACAATTTGTCAATAGGTTAATATACCTGTTAGCAGTATTTTTTTCATGGCGAAGAAAGGATACGGGAACCACCGCACTTTTGGTCAGTACGCTGCCGACCAGCTTGCAGAATGGGCGGGCTCATGGACATTCATAGCCGGGTTTGCGCTTTTCCTCGTTGTGTGGGTGGCACTTAATTCATACTGGATACTTTTTCACACATGGGACCCCTATCCGTTTATACTTCTCAACCTCTGCCTCTCATGCCTTGCCGCAATACAGGCCCCTATCATCCTTATGAGCCAGAACAGGGCAGCCGAGAGGGACAGGGCCGTGGCGCAGCGCGACCACTACGTAAACAGGAAAGCCGAGAAGGAGATAAAGACACTGCAGAAGCACATTTTTGAGATAAAGGAAATACTTTCCAAGCAGCCGCAGACAACCCACATAAAGGCGCTCGAAGAAGAGATAAGGCACATCGAAAATGAGATGTCGGAAACCCTGCATTACCACATTTAGCTACTTTCCCTTCTGTTCTTTCAGCCACTTTTTCCGGAGCGGAGCTGCTTTTTTATATTTCGCCTCAAATGCCTTTGCGGCAGCAGCGTCGCTCGCATAAAGCACCTTGAAGAAGCACCTTCTCCCGAAGGGGCCCATCGCCAGCACCGCATCGTATGTGGGGAACGGAGCATATTTTCCCGCAAGTATCTGCGAGGCAAGCCCGTCCAAAGCCACGCTGCCTGCCGTAAGTATCATCCTGCCTCTCCCGCCCAATTCCCTGGCTATTTTTTTCCTTATAATTTCGCCTGTTTTTTCGTCGACATGGGCCATAAGGGTGTCCCTGTCTTCGGCAGGGAGCCTTGCCGCGAGAAGCCCGGCCATTGCGGGCGTTATTTTCCTGCTGTTAAGCCGGTTTATTAAATCTCCAACATTCACATCCGCTTCCTTCTGCCATCTCATAATCAAGTCTGCGCTTGCCTCTCCGCGCGGCGCACTCTTCAGGGCCTTTGCAGCACTCCATGCGAGCCATGGCGCTTTCATTATGATTTCCTTGAGGTTTTTCATGTTTTTCCTGTGCTTTGTTTTCCCGTAGTAAAATGAAACCCCGTTTGCCACGACCGCTGCGGTGAACAGCGTTGCCAGCATCGTGCCTGTTTCGGCAGCAGCCTTGCCCCATGGTTCCCCCCTCAAAACCTTTTCCTTCCAGGCCTCGGCAGCCCCGCCAAGGACAACGCCCTTAAGCCAGGTTTTCATATCCACATTCGCCTTGTTTGTGATGTCAAGGCCTTCCTTTGCCCTCCTGGAAAGCACCTTGTGCGATTCCTCAAGGTCCATCTTCTTCAGCGCCTCAACCTTATTCCGGTGGTAGCGCAAATCACTGATTAGTTTCGGGTATGTGTAGATTTTCCTGTGGGGTTGCCGCGGTTTTTTCGGCGCCATGTTAAAATCTACGCCTTCCCCAAATAAATAGCTGACTGTTTCCCGCGCATCAGGCTATGTTTACCTGCACTTTCTTGGAGATGTCTATTCCCCCGGGAATGTCCAAAACAGCCTTCACATACCACTTCGGTATTGCGGGGGGGGGGGCAAGCGCCGCAACCATCCCGACAACCGCGCCCAATGCCTCCTCCGGCTGCGGCCTCCTTCCCAACAGCAAGAGGCAATTAGAAATATTAAATCCTTATTGTTGTTGAGGCCCTGTTTCCCGTCGAGTCCCTTCTCATCTCCGCCTTCCCGCCTTTAAGGAAATCAAACATCTTATCGCCGCTCCTTTATTGCCCAAAACCCTATCTATCGGTTGCCGAACGCGCTGTCCAAGGCCTCCCTGTCAAATCCTTTGACAACCTTGCCGTTCATCTTGAGGACAGGCACAGCTATTTCCCCTGTGAGCCCAATCAACTCTGCCAAGGCATCCGCATCCTTGTCAACAAGCCTCTCCTCATACTCCGCCTTGTTCTCTTCGAGATAGTCCTTGAGCATTACGCACTTAGGGCATGTCTTCGCCGAATACACAACCGCTTTTTCCACCATATCACTCCCTGTTTGGTTCAATTATAACCTTAATCGAGCCTTCCCCCTTTGCAACCAATTCAAACCCTTTGCCGGTTTCCTCCAAGGGAAGCCTATGGGTAATCATCTTCTTCACATTCACCTTTCCGTTTTCGATAAGCTCGATTGCCTCTGCCAATTCCTCATTCACAGCCGCATACGATGTGAAGATGCTCACTCCCTTCAGCCACAAATCGCATATGTTCACAGGCAGCTCAACTCCGGGGCCGGTTGGAGCAAAGAAAATCACATTCCCTCCCTTGTCCACGCTTGCCAAGGCCTGCTTCGCCGCGCTCACCGCCCCCGCGCAGAGGATAACCAAATCAGCCCCCCTTCCGTTGTTAATTTCCTTTATTTTTTCGGGAACATTTTCGCCTGCGTTGATAACCTCGTCAGCGCCAAACTTTTTCGCCATCCCCAGTTTAAAATCGCTTATGTCGGTTGCAATAACTTTGCCCGCCCCATAAACTTTCGCAAGCCGCATATGAAGCAGGCCCGACATGCCGCTTCCCAAAACCGCAACAACATCCCCCTTATTGATGCCGACTTTTTTCTGTGCCCTTATAACACAGCCCAAAGGCTCGACAAAACTTCCCTCCTCAAAATCCATTTTCTTAGGGAGTTTAATAACTCCCGCCTCGAGGTTGACCGCAGGAACCCTCACAAACTGCGCAAAACCCCCCGGGTAGAAAGTGGTTGAATGCAAAGTTTCACAGGCAGTGTGCTTCCCGGTCTTGCAATATCGGCAGCCGTTGCACGGCACATGGTGCGTTACGAAAACCCTGTCCCCTTTTTTGAACTTCTCAATGCCCTTCCCTGCCTCGACAACTTCCCCTGAAATCTCATGCCCAAGAACTTTCGGGGCTTTCTTTATGCGGTACCATTCCATGACATCGCTGCCGCAGATTCCGCTTGCCATCACTTTGACAAGGAGCTCCCCCTTCCCAATCCCGGGAATGTCCTGCTCCTCCAAACGCACGTCGCTGTTTGAGTAGTACATTGCGACATGCATCTTCCCCAAAGAAATCACTTCTTGCCCGCATTAGTGGATTTATTCTTGTGCTCTTCGTAGATGTCATTTGCTTCCTTTGCGGTGAGGCCCTTGTGGACAATCGCGTTCACAGCCTTGATTTTTGCCGCGGGGAAATCGCTTTGCCATATGTTCCTTCCCATGTCAACACCTATTGCGCCTGCCTGTATCGCATCATAGGCAAGCTTGAAAGCATCCATTTCCGTTTCGAGCTTTGGCCCGCCCGCTATAACACAGGGAACCGGGCACTTATCCACGACATTCTCAAAACCATCGCAGTAATAGGTTTTCACAAAATGGGCTCCGTGCTCCGCGGCTATCCTGCACGCCAAACCCAAATACCTCGCATCTCTTTTCGCAAGTTCCTTTCCGACAGCAGTTACCGCAAGAACAGGCATCCCCACTTCCTCGGCATCATTCACAAGCTCCGCAAGGTTCAGGATGCTCTCCCTCTCCCCGGGAGCCCCCACAAACACAGACATCGCAACAGCGGATGCGTTCAGCCTTACGGCATCTTCCATAGAAGTTGTCAGGCCTTCCTGTGAAAGGTCATCCTTCAATACGCTTGTTCCCCCGGAAACCCTCAGCACCATGGGCTTGTCAATCCCCGTATCGATGCAGTTCCTTAAAACACCTCTTGTCAGCATCAGCGCATCGGCATCATCAAGCAAAGGCTTTACGGTTTCCCCGGGCTTCTCAAGCTTCGTCATAGGCCCCAAAAAGTAGCCGTGGTCTATGGCCAACATGACAGTATGCCCTGTCCCAGGTTTTATTATTCTGGAAAGCCTGTTCTTCAATCCCCAACCCATTATTCCACCTCGCATTATACAAAATCTAAAAAAATATATAAACCAAATCCCTAAAAACCCCCCCCTCTATTACAAGTATATGGACCTTTTCCAGGCGATAATTCTGGGCATCTTTCAGGGCATCTTCGAATGGCTCCCTGTCAGCAGCCAGGGGCAGATAGCGGCAATAGCAGTCTCTTTCTTCGGCATCCCTGCAGATGAGGCGTTAGGCTACGCAATCTTCCTGCACATAGGCACTTTGATTGCGGCAGCAGCCTACTTCAGGAAAGAATTGTCGGAAATGGCCCTCGGAAAGGACCGCAAAGCAAGGAATTTTATTTTACTCGCGGTTGTTGCAACGGGAATCACCGCTATCCCCTCCTACCTCCTTCTGAAATCGATTCCCCTCACAGGCTTCGCCCTCCTCATCCTAATCGCGGTTTTGCTTTTCGTGACGGGCTTTTTGCAGAAGGTAAAATCCAAAAACACAAACCCCGAACTCACAAAAAAGAATTCAGTTATCCTTGGGCTTGCGCAGGGCTTCTCGGTTTTGCCGGGAATAAGCAGGAGCGGAGTTACAACCGCGGCTTTGCTCCTCGAGGGATTCTCCCCCGAAAGGGCATTCCGCATAAGCTTCCTTCTCAGTGTTCCCTCCGTCCTGATAGGGGAGATGGCATTCTCAATCCTCGAGCCGATAACATTCGACCTTTCGGCTTTGGTTGCGCTGCTCTTCGCCTTCGCCTTCGGCTACCTTTCGATAGCGGCGCTGCTTAACTTCGCAAGGGCGATTAATTTCTCGCTGTTCTGCTGGGCGTTTGGAATCCTCTACCTATTAATAGCCTTCCTCTCAATATGATTGCATGCCGAACGCAGGGTTTGCCAAGGCTTGCCGTGATTCAGTGGTGGAAGCCATACTTCCCCTAATAGAGGGGCTTGAGTTCAACTCGTTTGGCCTTGGGATGCGCTGCAAGGAAGAGAAGAGAGACGAACTTAGAAAAACCCTGCAGAAGGAAGTTGTCCTCGCGCTGCAGGAAAAAACCGGCAAGAAAATCGTAACCGAAAGCCCGGACATTTTCATCACAATTGACTTGCCAAGGAGCCTTGTCATGGTTAATTTAATGCCTGCCTATGTTTCAGGCCGCTATAACAAACTTGAAAGGGGCCTCGCCCAAACAATCCACTACTGCTTCCGATGCGGGGGGAGGGGATGCGATGATTGCTCCTACACAGGGAAAACCGGCATGCATTCTGTCCAGGAAATTGTGTCAAAACCCGCGCTTAAATTCTTCTCCGCTTCCTCCACAAAATTACACGGCCAGGGAAGGGAGGACGGGGATGTCCTCATGCTCGGCAAAGGCAGGCCTTTTGTCCTTGAGTTGGTTGAGCCGGAGAAAAGAAATGTTGGCCTGAAAAAACTGGAGAAAGAAATCAACAGGGACAAGAGAGTTAAAGTCCGTGATTTCCAATTCTGCGAGAAGAAGGAAATCGCGAGGATAAAGGAACTCAAGACCGATAAGGTTTACCTCGCCATTATTGAGTGCGAGGGTGAGCTCCCTGAAAAGGAATTAAAGAAACTCGAAAACCAAACACTTGAAATTATCCAGAAAACTCCTTTACGAGTTGTGAAAAGGCGCGCCGACCTTGAGAGGAAAAGGAAGGTCCGGCTTTCCGGGGTTAAACCTCTTTCCAAGAACACATTCTCCATTGAGGTAAGGGCGGGAGCGGGCCTTTACATAAAAGAATTAATAACCGGGGATGGGGGAAGGACCTCCCCAAGTATTTCCTCGCTGCTTGGGAAGCCATGCAAGTGCACGCAGTTGGATGTCAGAGAAATCTGCGAATGAGCGTTTTTTAACCACTTACAACACATGTCTGTTATGGCGTACACCTTCACCGGCATCGATATCCTTTTTGTGTTCCTCGTTGTTCACTTCACATCCGACTATTTCAAGCTCTACCAAAAAACAACATACATAGACATCGTAACCCACTTCATTGGCGGGCTTGCCCTCGGTTTTTTCATCAAGGATTTCACCTTTGCATTTGTCCTGCTCATCGCATGGGAGGCTTTGGAAGTTTTGCTTATCCGCAGGGGCAGCGAAAAGTTCAAGGAAACCTGGCAGAACAAGGTGCGGGATTTGTTCGCGGGTTTTGCGGGCTGGCTCCTTATGTCCGGGGTGTTTTAGCGCAGCAGCCTAGAATATGCCCTCAAGCAGTTTTTTTACCAGCTCGGCCTTCATGCTTTCCGGCTCTGTCCTGATGTTCACCGCAAACCTGAGGAAGTTCCCGAAGTTGATATTTTCCACATTGTTGATAATGTTCATGAGGTCATCCAGCGGCATAATCAAGCCTAAGTCCGCATTGTCATACAAGCCATCCCTAACCTTCACAATAAACCCGTTTTCTATGTCCACCTTCAGGTTTATCGTCCTGCTGTTCACTTCATCCTCGACCTTGAAGTTAACCTTATCCATGCCCCCAAACAGGGTTTGGAACAAAGGATTGGAGTTCAGGAAACTCACGATTGCCTCCGCATCCAAACCATACTCCTCAGCGACATCGCTTTCCACTATTCTTCCCGCAGGGCCGGGCTCTTCTTCTTGAGGGGGCTCTTCCCCCGGCTCTGTTTCCTCATCTTCCTCTTCTTCAGGAGCAGGCTCAATTTCTATATCTGAAAATACATACTCTCTCGCACAACCCATAGAATCAAACACCTTGTCTTTCTCCTCTCCTCTAAGTTCAAACTCTTCATCGACGCAGGTCATAGTCATCGCATAAGTCAGATAATTGCAGTATTCAAGTTTTGTCACAGCCTTTACCACATACTCATCCCGGTAGCCAAAAGAATATTCAAGCAACTCCTCCCCATCTGAACTTTCAAGGCCGTAAGTATTATTGGTTCTGAACTCGTTCTCAAGCCACTCGTACATGGAATCCTTGGGAGTGTTATACTTGCTCAGGGTGAAGCTGCAGCTCCCCCTGTTAACCGCCTTGACAGTCTCCACTTCCCGATTTGCGGCAGCAGCCCACTCAGGCATCCTAACTGAGAAGTCTTCCTGCCTGAACAAAGCATAGGTAGTAGGTTTCTCTTCTTCGATGAGAGGCTCCTCATACGCCCTAAGACACGAGAGTGAAGACAATGCTCTTTCCATTACCTCTCCCTTGATGCCAAAATCTTTCTCAGAGCAGGCAACAACTGCCCTATATGTCTTGCCGTTGCAGTAAACCATCCGCATCTTGACAAGGCTTTCCCCTGTCTCAAAGTCTATCTCCAAATCACCCTCATCATAAGTTGCACCTACCACGCCAGGAGCATTCTCAAGGTAGGCTTTGCTGTGTTCAAAAAAACCAGTTGCCGTTGCATCATACGCATCTACGGAAACCAAGCAGCTTCCTTCCCTCACCGCAAACAAAGTCTCATCATGATATTCTGCTTTGCTCTCCTGCCATTCAGGATATTCCATAACAAGGTCCTCTTCCTTAAAGCCGGAATACTCCTGCGCCTCTATGTCCTCTTGCCCATACTCATCCATGCTCTTTGAGCATTCCGCACTCGCTAGGAAACTGTCCATAACTTCCTTCTCTTTTAGTTCCTGTGGGCAAGAGAATGAGGCGGTGTATGTCTTCCTGTTGCAGTAAACAAGTTTCAGTTTTGAGTACAAGGGAGTTCCCTCATAGGGCATGACATACTCGGCAGTTAAGTTACTCTTATCCTTTGAGACAAGTTCTGCATCTTCCGCACTTTCCATGTTCTTTACTATCGCATCGAAGAAGCCATCTGCATCCATATCAACAGTGCTTACAATAACCACGCATTCCCTAAGGACCTTTACCTTCTCATTGTCGTTCTTGTCTTCCATCTCTGCCCAATCAGGATACTTTACAGAGTAATCCCCTTCCTCAAACTCCAGGAACTCAGTTGCCTTGCCCGGATCCTCAGCACACCCGCCGAGCATAACCCCCGCCAACAGCACCAGAACAATCAATATTCGCTTCATCTAATCGCTAATATTATGTCGAAGTAGTAATAAAATAGAGCGCCCTTAGGCTCCCAAAAGAAACGCCCCAGGCGGGAATCGAACCCGCCTCTCAGCCTCGACAGGGCTGCATCCTAGCCGATAGACTACTGGGGCATAAACCAATAACTAATTAGGGACTGCTAACCTTTTTTAACCTATTTCTTGTTTTCTGCCCTGCCTGCCGGCTTCCTTTTCCCGAGCATACCCTCGATAGGCCCCGCAATGTAGGGGACGGCTATTGAGACGAGCGCCCCTGTCGCAAGCAGCCCGAGCTCAAGGCCCGAGAGGGGCGCGGTCCCGAAAATTTCCTGCATGAACGGCAGGTAGATTGCCGCAAGCTGCAGCAGGAAGGATGCTATAACTGCCATGACAAGGGGGCGGTTGCCGAAGGGGTTCAGTTGCAATGCGGTCTTGTTCTCCTCCCTGCAGCTGAAAACAAACGCAAGCTCGAAGAACACAATCATGCTGAACACCATCGTCCTTGCCTTGCTCGGCAGGTCGGTGTCGCCGAGATCCACCCCTGCCGCAGCATCCAGGCCCATGCCGTAGGCAAAGGCTCCCCAACAGAGGATGGTGAGCAAAAGCGTTGCGCAGAGTATGAAAACAAGGAACTTGCCGAACATGTCCTCGTTTTTCGGCCTCGGGCCTCTCTTCATTATCCCTCTTTCCGCCTTCTCCGTACCGAGCGCGAGTGCGGGAAGCGAATCCGTAACGAGGTTTATCCAGAGTATCTGGAGCGGGAGCAGGGGCAGGGGGAATCCCATGAGAACAACGCTCCCCACAACCGCAATCTCGCCGAAGTTCGCCGCGAGCATGTACTTTATGAATGATTTTATGTTTTGGTATATCCTCCTGCCTTCCGCTATCGCGCTGACGATTGTCGCGAAATTGTCGTCCTTGAGTATTACGTCCGCGGCACCCTTGCTTACCTCTGTCCCCTTTATCCCCATGGCTATGCCGATGTCAGATTTCTTCAGCGCAGGGGCATCGTTCACCCCGTCCCCGGTAACTCCCACCACTTCCCCCATCTCCTGGAGGAGTGTAACAATCCTGTGCTTGTGCTTGGGGTCGGCTCTCGCAAAGATGGAAACTGCGGGGAGAATAAGTTTGAGCTCCTCGTCGGGCATATTTTCAAGTTCGCTCCCGGTGATTATCCTGCCTGCCTTAAGCCCGACCGCCCCGGCGATTGCCTTCGCCGTGACAGGGTTGTCCCCGGTTATTATCTTCACGGAGATGCCCGCGGAAACAGCCTCCCTTATCGCCCCCTTCACCTCCTTGCGCGGGGGGTCGAGAAGCGCCACCATCCCGAGCAGCACGAGGTTCTTCTCTCTTATGGAAGGCTCGCCCCCGGCGTCCTTATAGGCGACCGCAAGCATCCTGTATGCCTCGCCGGCGAGCGAGTCTGCCTTATCCATCAGTTCCCTCTTTCTCTTTCCGGTGAGTTTCTCCTCCTTCCCGGAAACGAGCTCCCTGTCGCACACCCCCAGCACATTCTCCGGCGCCCCTTTAAGGAATATGACGCTGCCCCCGTCCTTCTTGTGGAGCGTGGACATCATTTTCCTCTCCGAGGAGAAGGGAATCTCGGCCAGCCTGTTTTCGAGCGGCTCCACCCCGGCCTTCTCCGCAAGCACCTTCAGGCAGATTTCTGTCGGGTCGCCGATTATGTTCTGCGCCTTCCCTTCCTCACCAAACTCTATAATCGCGTCGTTGCAGCTCGCGGCCGCCACCGCAAGCTTCCTCATCGCCTCGTTGCCGCTCTCCTTGCCGCGATAGAGCACCCTGCCATCTGCGCCGTACCCCCGGCCCTCGACCTCGAATTCCTTGCCGTCGGCAATAACCTTCTTCACAGTCATCTCGTTAAGTGTCAATGTCCCAGTTTTGTCCGAGCATATGACGGTCGCCGATCCCAGCGATTCTATCACAGCCATCTTCCTGACGATTGCGTCTTTCCTCGCCATCGCCTGCACCCCCAATGCAAGGGTTATCGTAACGACAACAGGAAGGCCTTCCGGAATCGCCGCAACCGCCAGCGAAACGCTAAGCATGAACATCTCGAGGAGGTCTATACCCTCGCTTGCCCCAGCCACGAAAAGGACCGCAATCAGCCCGAGGATAAGCATCCCGAGCTTCTTCCCGAACTGTTCCATCCTCTTGTTGAGAAGCAGCTCAGAGGCCTGCTCTTCCGTTATCATCTCGGCTATGCTCCCGAATTCGGTCTTCATCCCTGTCCTAACGACAACGCCGGTTGCTTTCCCCCTCACGACAAGGGTGTTCGCGAAAAGCATGTTTCTCCTGTCCGCCACGGGGGTCTCGCTTTCCATCGCCTCGGCATTCTTGCTCGCCGGAACACTTTCTCCGGTGAGCATGCTCTCGTCCGCGCTCACGGAAAACGCCCTTATTATCCTCATGTCCGCCGGGACCTTGTCCCCCTCCCTCAGCACAACGATGTCCCCCGGGACTATCTCTTCCGCATTGACCTCCTGTTCTTTCCCGCCCCTCACAACGACGGTCTTGAGCACCACCATCTCCTTCAGCGCCTTGAGCGCTTTCTCCGCCTTGTACTCCTGGGCGAAGCCGAGCACCGCATTGATAAGGAGTATGGCGAATATCGCGGCGGCGTCCAGCTGTTCCCCCACGAGGAACGCCACGGTCGCGGCAATGAAAAGTATGTAAACGAGGAAGGACCTGAACTGGTCCACGAATATCTTCAGGAGCGAGGTCCCCTTCCCCTGCTCTATGGAGTTCTTGCCGAAGGTCTCCAGCCTCTTTTTGGCTTCCTTGGCGGAAAGGCCGTCCCGTGAGCTGTCCAAATCCGCGAGGACCTTCTCAACGCTCTCGGTATAGGGGCGCATGCTATCTATTACTCCCTTATCTAATAAAAGAATTGGTTTTTCAGAGCAAGGATTATAGATGTCCCGAGAGGATATTTATCATGGCAAAACCAAAGTCCCCGAAAAAGAAGGTGCACCTTGTTTTCCAGTCGCATCCGGGAGGAGAGCCCTACCTGAGGAAAAAACCCGGGGAAGGGGGTAAGGTGCACATATCGGAGAAGGCGGCAGGGTGGTCCCATGGAAAGACCGTAAGGAAAGAGGCAAGGCCGAGGAAAACCGCCTAGAGAACCTTATCGAGCTTCCCCAGAACCGTTTTTAGCTCCGCCTCTCCGATTGTGAGCGGGGGCAAAAGCCGTATTACTTCTGGACCTGCCTGCAAAACAAAAATCCCTTCCTTCATAAGCTTCTCTATGTAGGGTTCCGCTTTCCCATAAAGCTCTATCCCAATCATCAAACCCAAACCGCGCACTTCTTTGATAACTTTCTTCTCCTTCGCAAGCTTCTCCAGGCCCTGCATAAGCATCTTCCCTTTCTCCTCCACGGCCTTAACCAGCTTCTTCTTCTCAAGGAAATTAATCGCGGCAAGCGATGCGGCGCACGCCAAGGGATTCCCCCCAAACGTTGTCCCGTGCGATGCCTTAGGGAGCTCTTTCGCAATCCCCTCCTTGAGCAGGGTTGCCCCCACCGGAAAGCCGTTGCCCATGGACTTGGCCAGGCAAAGTATGTCCGGCTCTACCCCGAAGTGCTCGAGCGCAAACATCTTCCCCGTTCTCCCAAAACCGGTCTGTATCTCATCCACTATAAGCAAGGCCCCTGTCTCGTTGCACACCCTTTGGGCGGTTTCCAAGAATTCCCTATTCGCAACGCGCACTCCCCCCTCTCCCTGCACAACCTCGATTATCAGGGCCGCTGTTTTCCCCGTAACCTTTTCTTCCAGTGCCATCGCATCGTTGAAGGGAACATGCTCAACGCCAGGAACCAAAGGTTCAAAATACTCCCTATACTCCTTCTTCCACGTTGCACTCAATGCCCCCATCGTCCGCCCATGGAAACCCATCTCCGCAGCAACTACCCCGCTCCGTTTTGTTGCGGCCTTCGCAAATTTCAGCGCAGCCTCAACACTTTCAGTCCCTGAATTGCAGAGGAAAACCTTATTCAGCTTCTTAGGCGCGAGCTTAACCAGCTTCTCCATCAGCTTCGCACGCTTGTCATTATACCATATCTCGTTGCAGGCAATTATTTTCTTCGCCTGTGCGCATATCGCCTTCCCCACTTCCGGGTTTGAATGGCCCATGTTTGCGGTCCCATAGGCGGCTGTGCAGTCCAAATACTTCTTGCCCTTCTCGTCGTACATATAGGAGCCTTTACCCCTCACTATCGCTATGGGCCTTTTCGAGTAAATGCCTGTTGTAAGTTTCCCTTCCGCCTTTTTTATGTCCATGGAAGTAATTAGCGCTTAAGTGGTATTTAAATCTCCCACCTACCAAAGGTCGGCAAGCGGCATGAAAACGAATTTGCCTTTTTCCACCCCTACAAACAGCAGGTTGCCGAACCCGAACCTTGACGCCGAAGAGGCGGCATTGGCGGCGGTGAGATATCCCTCAAGGGTGAATTTGTGCCTGCGCATCATCTTCTCCAGGTGTTTCCTGCCCCTTTCCGTCGGCATCCATTCTTCCAGGGTTTCCTCAACCGAAGGAAAGTCCACCTTTGGCATTGCGATAAGGTCCCCGGCAATGGCCTCCGCAGGCAGCTCCCTCAGGACAAAAGGGCGGCCTTTCTCCGGCCTGCCGAATTTCTTAATCCTGTCGCGGATGATTTCAATAATTTTTTCCGCCTTTTTTTTGTCGTTGTCGGAAATCGAGCCTGTGCCGCCATGAATCCTTTTAATCACAAGTTCCGTTTCCGGGAACGACCTCTTGGCATTAAGCTTCCTTATCCTGAATGTCGGCATTTCGGTTATGTTGCCGGTTGTGAAACGCTCGTCCCCGAACCACCAAACCCTTTCCCGCCCCTCCCTGCCCTCATAGGCGGCCGGGGCCCTGTGGTCGGCATTCTCCATTTTCGCAAGCAGCCTGTATCCCCTGTCCAGGTTCCCCTTCCTCTCCTGTTCCTTTTTCGCAAGCCGCCTGAGCCTCTCGACAAGCCTCCTCGGCAGGGGTTTAGGCATCATGGCAATAAAAGCGCGCAGGTAATATTTAAAATATCGTATAAACACATTCTGTTGGGCTTTTTGAATGTGGTTTGAGCGCGAGGGAAACCTGGAAGTGAGGGGGAACAGGCTGTTTTTTGGAGGTCTCGAGGCGGGCAAAATTGCGGAGAATTATGGAACCCCTATTTACGTTTACAATCTCGATGAGGTTAGCGCAAATTACAAAAAGATTTCCAATGCATTCAAGGAAGCCGGAAAAACAGCCCGCATCCACTATGCGATGAAGGCAAACCCAAATACAGATATCCTGCGCACATTGCTAAAGGAAGGCGCCTACATTGATGCTGTCTCCCCGCAGGAAGTGAAGCATGCGATTTCTGCCGGTTTTCCCAAGGAAAAAATACTCTTCACAGGCACCTCGGTAAGCAACACAGACCTTCTCCGCCTTGCCGGCACAGGCGTAACTATAAACGTAGATTCCTTCTCGCAGATGAGAAGGCTCGCCAAGATGAAGGTTCCGAACAAAAAGATTTCCATCCGATGGAACCCCAGCGAAGGCGCAGGCCTGCACGAGCACGTTATCACCGCAGGCAAATACATCAAGTTCGGCATCCCCGAGAAGATGATACTGATGGCTGTGCAGGAGGCAAGGGCGCTCGGCTTTGAGGTTATAGGTCTGCACCAGCACATTGGCAGCGGCTGGCTGGGAAAAGACGTTGACACATTCCTCAAGACAGTTTCAAAAACCCTTGAAATTGCGAAAAAGGCGGAGGAGCTCCTCGGAAAAAAACTTGAGTTTGTAGATTTCGGCGGCGGCCCGGGAATCCGGTACTGCGGCAGTGACAGGGAATTTCCCTTCGAGAAGTACGCGAAGGGCATCGTTTCAGCCTATAAGAAATCCGGCCTTAAGTGCGAAATCGCAGTCGAGCCCGGCAGGAGCATTGTGGGCAATGCAGGCATCCTCCTTGCGCAGGTAAATACTGTCGAGGAGAAGAACGTTCCTGTTATCGGGGTTGATGCGGGCTTCAACGACCTTGTAAGGCCGGCAATGTACTCTTCCTTCCATGAGATAGTCGTCTGCGAAAATGTAGGGGGCAAGGAAAGGAAGAAGTTCCTGGTTGCCGGAAATTTGTGCGAATCTGGAGATGTGTTCAACACCTCAAAGAAGGAATTGAGGGAACTTCCCTTGCCGAAAGAGGGAGACCACATAGCAATCTTGTCGGCAGGCGCTTACGGCTACTCGATGGCCTCCACTTACAACATGCGCCCTTTGCCGAACGAAGTAGTAATTTCGAAGGGAAAGGCGCGGCTTTCAAAGGGATAATTTCCTTTCCCGGCGATTATCCTGCCGGGGCCTTTTTGTATCATTTTCTTGCCATGCTTCTTTCCGGCCTCTGCCCACGGCGCCCTGCGCCAATTCCGCCGCGGTTGCGCCCTCTTCCTCGGCCTATCCCGCCGCCGCGCCCTGCCGCAGCCCCAGTAGCGCCGTAAAACTCGTAATTTCCCCCTTCCACCCTGATTGCCTTCCCGTTCACAATCGCATCCGCAAGGGTTTCTCTCGCCTTTTCAAGCAGCCTGTGCAGCGTCGGCTGGCTAACGCCCATTTGCTCTGCCGCCTCGCTCTGCCCCAATTTCTCCAAATCGCAGAGCCTTACCGCCTCAAGGCCCTCTAAGTTTAAGACAGCCTCCCCAAGCCCGGCAAGCGGCAGGCCTGCGGGCTTGAAGTAGGTTGTTTGCGGGCTGAATGAAACCCGCCTTGGTATGGCAGGCCTTGGCATTATTCCTTCTCCAGTTCCTGAATTTCCCTTTCAATTGCCTCTTTCTCAGCCCTGAGAACCCTGATTCGTTCCTCTTTTGGCCGGCCTGCGGCGTACGCAAACCTTCCGCGGCGGATTCCGCGCCCTGCGTCAAATCCCGCGGCGCCTCTCGCGCCCCTTCCGCACGGTCCCATTCCTCTTCCTAGCGGGCCTGTTCCGTAAGGCCCTGTCCCGTCAAATCCCGGCATATTTACCGCCTCCTTAATCCTTTTTACAGCCGCCCCTTCCGTGGCCCGCACCTTTTCCCTTGCGGCCCATCTCGTGCATGCGGCTTCCTTTTCTCGGTCCTGTTCCGTCCATATTCGGCATGTTATCATCTCCCTGTGGCTTTGCCACAATATGTCGCCTATAATGAATATATATTCATAATAATATTTAAATGTTCGCTTTCCCTTATTTTCGCATGGAGCCCTATCTCGGGAGAACAGGACGATATTGGGAACTTGATTTTATTAGGGGGCTTGCGGTCATAGCAATGGCCCTCTTCCACCTCCTCTTTGACCTCAACTATTTTGCGGGGCAGTCCTTCAGCCTTGACTCCGGCATCTGGTTCTTCGTGGGGAGGTTTTCGGGCACAGCATTCATCTTCCTTGCAGGGGTTTCTCTAACCCTGAGCTATTCCCGAGTTTCGGGTCTTTCCCAAAAACAAATCAACTCCGGTTTCCTAAGGAGGGGACTGAAAATATTCCTCTATGGGATGGCGATAACAGTTTTCACCCTCCTCGCTTTCCCGCAGGAGACAATCCTTTTCGGGGTTCTCCACCTCATAGGCCTATCGATAATCCTCTCGGCGCCCTTTCTGAAACTCCGGGGGAAGGAGAACCTCTTTCTGGGCACAGTAATTATTGTTCTTGGATTAATCGTTTCAACAATGCGCTTCGGTTTCCCCTGGCTTCTCTGGCTTGGCCTAACCCCCTTAAACTTCATTACTTTCGATTACTTTCCATTGCTTCCCTGGTTCGGCCTTGTGCTCCTCGGGATATTCTTCGGCAAGTTATTGTATCCGCGGGGAAAAAGAAAAATTGAAATCGTGGATTTTTCAAAATCTATTTTGGTTAGAGCCGTGTGTTTCATCGGAAGGAATTCCCTGCCAATTTATTTCCTCCACCAGCCGATAATTGTGGCAATAATCCTGCTTATTTGACGGGGACTTTCGCAAGAACTTCTTTGAGTTCATCTGCCGCCTTTGCCCCTGTTTCAAGAACAGGGGTGAGCAAAACAATCGCGTCAACAACCCCCCTGTCATAGCTAATTTTTCCCGCCAGTTTTTCACCGGCAAACTTTTCTATCTTTTCGGAAAACCCGGGGTTGATATCCCACCGGTTTATTATTATGCAATAGGGCACCTTGAAATGGTTCACGACCGTAAGCACACGCTTCAGGTCGCTAAGGCCGCTCGGGGTGGGCTCGGTAACAAGAACCGCGTAATCTGTATTGACCACTGCGGCATTTACCGTGCAGCCTATCCCTGCGGCGGCGTCCAGCACCATAACCTCGTGTTCTCTCCTGTCCGCTTCCTTCCTAACCTCCGCAACTATCTTCCCGCTGCACCTCTCCCCCGGAAAGAGTTTCCCTGAAATGAGCGGGAAATCCAAATCCTTCTCGTTGGACTGCACAAGCCCGTTGTAAACCTTCCGCATGTTCACGGTCCCTGCGGCAGGGCATACAATCTTGCACACCTCGCAGCCCTCGCAGAGCAGCCTGTTCACGGCATATTTCCCCTCTTTTTTCTCGATAGCACCGAACCTGCATTTTTGGAAACACCTCCCGCACGCTATGCACGTTTCCGCATTTATTTCCGCCTTTATGCTCGTCGAAACCTTCCTCTCGTTTTCAAAAGTATTCACGCCCAGCCACAGGCCAAGGTTCGCGGCATCAACATCGCAGTCGACCGCAACAACTTTTTTTTCCTTGGACAGGAGAAGCGCAAGGCTGCTTGCAACCATGCTTTTTCCAACACCCCCCTTGCCCCCGGCAACAACCACCTTCAAAGCAGCCCCTCCAGCCCTTCCAATTTTCCCTTGGAGTATGCCTCTATAACTTCCCTGCTATAGGGAATTTCAAACGAAATTTTTGTTTTGTGTTTTTTCGCAAGCCGGTAAATGAGTTTTTTATCCCCGACAGTGCTCTTGTTCACCACGATTTCCGCCGGCACCCCCATTATCCCAATCAGCTCAAGCATCAGCCCCAAATCATATTCCCCCAAAGGGGTTGGCTCGGTGACCCCGAAAATTTTTTCAGAACCAACCAATGCGCTTATTACCGAGCAGTGCATTCCCGCGGCGCTGTCAACAATAATGAAATCCGCCCTTTCCCTCTCCGCAGCCTTGTCTGCAGCAGTCTTTGTTTTTGAAACAACCCGGCTTGTTTCTGCCAGGCCCTCCCTACTTCTCCCGCTAACGAGGAGAATGTTCTTATTTATCCTGTTCTCAAAAACCTCCCCGACCATTACCTCTCTTGCGGAGATTGCGCCCTGCGGGCACGCAACAAAACAGGCGCCGCACGCATCGCACAAATTGTCGAAGAACTCGGGCTGTTTTCCGCTTGCCCAAAATATTGCGTTCCTTGTGCACGCCTTTGCGCACATCCCGCACTTAACGCATTTTCCTTTATCTGCTTTTGGATAGTCCAGCGTTATTCCCTTTCCGGATTTGAGTTCCTTTCCCAGCAGCAAATGGCAGTTGGGGCATTCGACATCCGCGTCAACCAAAACAACTTTTTTCCCTTCCTTTGCAAGCTTAAGCGCATAAAGCACGGAGAAAGTGCTCTTTCCCGTTCCCCCCTTGCCCCCTGTCACCGCAATCCTCTTCACAGCGAGGGCCTCCTTTTCCTGGTTTCTTCAATATCAAGCACCTTTACCTCGGGCCTTTCCTTATCGTAGATTGAAATCGCATTAAGGCCCCGTCTCCCGAACTCCCCTTTGATTTCCATAATCTCCTTCATCCCAAGGGGTTTTTCCCTGCTTGGCCGGTATGGCGTGTTTATCTCCACCTCGTCCGGCATTATATCCATGGCAAGCTCCGCAATTTCGCCTGCCCTGTCCCTGTTCCTTTCAAGGAACATGCACTGCAGCGCAAACTTTCCCTTAAACCCTTTCCTGAATTTCTTGATTCCCACAAGGGTGTTTTCAAACGTTATTCCCTTAACAGGAACATTTATCTCTTCAAACAGTTCCTGGTTTGGCGCATCAAGCTTCGCAACAACCTCATCAGCCCCCGAAAGCTCCCTCCGCACATCCTTCTCCCCCAGAAGGCTTGAGTTTGTCAGAACCGCAATCGGCAAATCAGTTAGGCGCTTCGCAATGCCGATGCACTCCCCGATGTTTTTTGCGAGGGTGGGCTCCCCGCTCCCGGAAAAGGTCACGATGTCGGCCTCCGCAAGTTTCAGCGCATCCTCAAGGCTTTTTTCCGCCTCCGCACTCTCCACAAACAGCCCCCTCTCCGCTGTTTTATTTATGGTTTTCCCAAGCTGGCAATAGGTGCAGTCGAAACTGCATGCCTTCGGCCCGCAGATAAGGTCAATCCCCAAACTCCTGCCAAGCCTCCAGGATGCAACAGGCCCATAAACTGTTTTCATCCTTGGCCCCCTAATGGGTGTGCTGGCAGACAGGCGCCCCGCCTTTCAATTCTCCTGAAAGGTATTTAGAGATTACTTTATCCACATCCCCGTCAACACCCGCAACAACCTCTATCCCAAGCTCCCCGAACAAGCCTGCTGCTCTCGGCCCTATTCCGCAGGTTATTATCCTTTTCACGCCCTTTTCGGAGAGGAATTTTGGGAGGAAAAACGGCTCATGCCCCGGGTTTGGCACCTCTTTCCTCGCAACCTCCTTGCCGTTATTCTCCTCGAAAATCACGTACTTCTCACAGCGCCCGAAATGCGCGCTTACTTTTTTCCCGTCAACCGAAACCGCGACCTTCATCATTGCGCCCCCATCGTGCCGGCGGCCTTGCCCCTGCCGAATTCCCCGGGCTCCTTTATTTCCTCAAGCCCGCCCTTCGCAAGTTTCGCAACAGCCTCCGTTATCTTCATTCCCCCGGCAGAATAAACCTTTATGCCGGCCTTGTCCAGCGGGCCGAATGCATTGGGCCCCATGTTCCCCGTCAAAACCGCCTCAACACCCTTTCCCGCAACGGTATTTGCGGCAATCATCCCCGCCCCGCCGGCGGCATTTATTCCCGCATTTTCGACAAATTCGCTTTTTTTTATCTCCCCGTCCTCAACTTCAAGGATTAGGAAACCGGCACACCTCCCGAAAACAGGGGTAACATTCCCTTCCGGGCTGTCGGAACCTGCGCTTACCGCAACTTTCATAATATCGCCTCCGATTAGAATATTGATTAACTTTACATAAAGGTTATGGTTGTTGGATATTTTTCAAGCTTGCCATTTTTCCATGCCGAGCCTTTCGATTGCCGCCTTAGCATCTCCTATCCTGAAAAGGTGGCTTCTGCATTTGCAGTCGGAGCAGCCGAATTTCGGGACAGGCTCTCCAACCTGTCCAAGAATTTGTGCAATTTCACATTCTTTTTTCCCCGCCCCTTCCGAGAAATATACTTCCCCCACGGAAACACCGCGGCCGGCAAGCAGATAGTCTATGTGCCAGTGCATTTTCTTGCCCTTTTTTTTGAGGTGCCTTCCTATCCTCCCCTCCAATGAGTTCATCGCACTGCCCACATAGGCATACATGCCTTCCCTGAATTCAATTTCTCCAAGCGAGCCTACTTTTACCAACTGCCTTTTTGGCACCCTGGCCAGGAGGACATAGGTTCCCTTCATTTAAGGGCATCCCCCCTCCAGTTTCCTCTTCAGCCAGCCGATTTTTTCCGCCTTCTCCCCCCCTGTGAATCCGGGAATACAGGGCTTTATGTCAAGGAGGGGCGTATTGTCAAGCATGTCAACACCGCTTACCTTCAGGGTGTTTCCCTCTTTCCCAAGGAGCCTTACCTCTGAAACCCCTATCGGGTTGGGCCTCCGGGGCGCCCTTGTGGCAAAAAGCCCCCTCTCCTTTTTATCAAGGAAAGGCCTTACCTTGAGCCTGAAACCTTCCGACCGGTGGAAGGCATAAATGAGCATTATCCTGGAAAATCCCCCGACATCGTCCAGGCCTTCCGCATACTCGGGGAAAACCTCCACCCTGCCTTCCTCATTGGACCTTGAGGGCTGTATCGGGGTTTCCCCCTTTTTTGAGAAAGGGGTGTGTATAATTCCTATCGGTTTCATCCTGAAGTCCATGTTCCCCCTCAAAACTTAACCTGCTCCTCTTTTAGGGTGTTCAGGATTATCTGTGTTTCAGTGCGCTCGATAAAGTCATAGGTCTGTATCTTCTTGATGAATGCATCGAACGCCTGCCTGTTCCTGTGCCTCACAAGGACAACAACATCCCACGGCCCCGTGACATCATAAACCGCGCAGACATTCGGGTTTACCGCAATCTTCCTCTCGACCTCGAACAGCTTTCCCTTCGAAACCTTGACTGTGACAATCGCCTCAAACTCGTAGCCCATCTTTGGATAGTCAAATATCGCGGAATACTTCCTTATAACCCCTTTCTCTTCCAACGCCTGTACCCTCTTTATCACAGTCCCTGTCGCAAGCTTTGCCCTCTTGGCAAGCTTATTGAAGGACATCCTTGCGTTCTTCACCAATTCGTTCAAAATAGCCGCGTCATTTTTGTCAATTTGCATGTTTCTTCACCATATTTGTTCAATATAAAATAAATATGTTGCACAAACGTTAAAAAACCCACCTATTCCGTGCCTAAACTGGACAAATTTTAGCCCAAAACCCAGAAACATTTATAAATAACCGATGCGCTTATGGTTAGAGAGGTGATTTTTATGGACTCCAAGGCAGTATTGCAGAAAGCAAAAAAAGACGGCGTCAAGTTCGTTGAATTGCAGTTCACGGACATTTTCGGCGCCATAAAATCGGTGACTATCACCGCCGAAAGGCTGGATGAGGCGATTGGCAGAGGGATATGGTTTGACGGTTCGAGCATCGAGGGCTTCACAAGGATATGCGAGAGCGACATGTACCTAATGCCGGACATTGACACTTACGCGGTCTTGCCCTGGAAGAGCAACGGCAACAACACAGCAAGGTTTATCTGCGACGTTTACACCCCCGACGGGAAGCCGTATGCAGGCGCCCCAAGGGCTGTGCTGAAGGCTATGCTCGAGAAGGCAAAAAAGCTCGGCTATATCTATAACGTCGGCCCTGAATTGGAGTTCTTCCTTTTCAAAAAGGATGAGTGCGGCTGTATGGTTCCGCACGATAGTGCAGGGTATTTTGACTATGCGCCGAGCGACATGGCGTCTGGCGTGAGGGAGATAATAACAAAGAACCTCGAGCAATTCGGCTTCGACGTCGAGATGCTGCACCATGAAGTTGCGCCCGGCCAGCACGAAATCGACTTCAAGTATGGCGAGGCCCTCATACAGGCCGACAGGGTGATGACCTTCAAGTATGTTGCGAAGACCATTGCGCAGGAGCACGGCCTTCACGCGAGCTTCATGCCCAAGCCCATATTCGGGGAGAACGGGAGCGGGATGCACGTGCACCAAAGCCTTTATGATGTGAAGAAGAAGACAAATGTTTTCTACGATGCAAAGGGCGAGTTCAAGGTAAGCGACATCGCAAGGTCATTCATAGCCGGCCAGCTGGAGCACGCGAGGGCATTCTGTGCGGTAACCGCCCCCACCGTAAATTCATACAAGCGTTTGGTTCCGGGTTATGAGGCTCCGGTCTATGCCTGTTATGGGCAAAAGAACCGCTCCGCAATGATTAGAATACCGAGGTACTCTCCGGGAAGGGAGCAAAGCACCCGCGCGGAGCTGAGGTGCCCCGATCCCTCTTCAAACCCATACCTTGCATTTGCGGTGATGCTTGCGGCAGGCATGGACGGCATGGAAAGGAAGCTTACCCCCCCGAAGGCGGTCGAGGAGAACGTCTATGAGTTCGACAAGGCAATGCTCGGGAAGAAGGGCATAGCAACCCTGCCGGGCTCTTTGGAAGAGGCAATCTGCGAACTTTCCAAGGACAAGGTAATGATGGATGCTCTCGGCGAAGATCTTGGGCCAAAGTTCGTCAAGGCGAAGAAGCAGGAATACGACAGCTTTAAGTTAGCTGTTACAGACTGGGAAAAAGACAGGTATTTCGGGGTTCTTTGAACCCCCCTTTTTCTTTTTTATTTTTCTATTTCACAGCGCCCAGCCGCTGCTGACCACAAGCGCCACAAGTATCGCTACCGTGAGAACCAACTTATACTTCAACATTTTCTTACACTCCCTGCATCACTGCCCCCAATACGCACGCCGGCATAGCCATAATTAGCTGTATTGGGAGCGAATTTTTTTATTCGTTATTCTTTAGTCTTTGTTTTATTTAAATCTTTTGGCATCCGTGCGCGGCATCCATGCGCCTGTTTTGTAAATTGCGCCGCCTATTGCCGAGAACAGGACAAGACCGGCAACCATGCTCCACCAAATCCCCTCCAAACCAAAAATATTTTTCATGAAGAACGCAGCCGCGATAACGACAGCCCAGTTCAGGCCCATCAGCGCCGCGGAAAGCATTGTCCTCCCCGCGCCCTGGAAGACTGCGACAAGGAGCATTGCTATCCCCCTGAACACATAGCCGAGGGCAACGATGGAAAGGTATGTTGCGCCCATTGTAATCACGCCCTGCTCCGTAGTGAAAATCCCGAAAAATAGGCCCGGGAAAATTACCATGAATGCGGTTGCCGCCAGCATCAATGCGGAAACCCCCACAATCGCCACCTTCAGGGTTTTTCCCACTCTTTCGGGCTTTCCCGCGCCGAGGTTCTGCCCCGTAATCGCGACCAATGCGGACATCACGCCCACAACAGGCATCACCGCAAGCGAGTCTATCCTCAAACCAACGCCATATGCCGCAATGGCAAAGCTCCCGAAGCCCGCAACCAGTGACATCATTATCATCATCCCCAACGAGTTTATCACGTTCCCGAACGAGGCGGGAATCCCCAGCCGGAAAATTCTTTTCGCAATTTCCGGGCTGAATTTGAAATACCTCGGGCTTAATTCAATCTTTGTCTGCGCCTTCCCTGTGTAAAGGAACCCGATGACGAGCGCCGCGCCTATCGACCTCGCAATGACGGTCGCGAGCGCCGCCCCGGCAATGCCCAATGCGGGAAAGCCGAAAAGCCCGAATATCAGGAGGGGGTCGAGCACGATGTTCAGAAAAACCGCTATCAGGTTGAACTTGAAGGGGGTTTTTGAATCGCCTTCCGCCTGCAGTATCCCCTGCCCGACAAATCCCACGAACAGGAACGCAAACCCTATGAAAATAAGCCTTGAGTACTCGACCGTAAGCGAAAGCACATTCCCTTCTGCCCCCATAAAAACGAATATCGGCTCGGAAAAGAGTATCCCCAATACCGCAATCACAATCCCGACAGCTGCGGAAAGCAGCAGGGCATGCTCGGCGGCATTTGCTGCCCTCCGCATGTTCTTTCTCCCTATGTTTTTGGAGACCATTATCGTTGCGCCAACACTTAATCCGCTGGCAAGCGCGATGAATATGAACACAACAGGAAAGGTAAGGGAGACCGCGGCAAGGTCCTCTGCGCCAAGCATCCCCACAAATATCGTGTCTATGATGTTGAACGCGGACTGCAGGAACATCCCTAGGACTATGGGGGCTGCAAGCATGATAAGATTCTTAAGAATGCTCCCTTCGGTGAGGTCTCTCCCCGGCTTCATTTGGCTATTGGGCAGGGGAAAGGATAAAAATGCTTACAGTCACTTTCTCACATTCACCTTAACCGTGAGAAAAACAATTTTTTCACGCCATTGCCTAGCGGGATAATTATTATATATCAATCCTCAATTGCCCTGTGCCATTTCCTCACAACAAGGGAAGCGGGCTTATTCCTCACGCTCGACGACTTCTCGAAGCTGTACTTTTCCTTGAAATCATCCTCAACCCAGTAGCCCCATGTCATAACCCCCGCAAGCCATTCCTCATCAAGGGTTGAGCGGAAAAAAGCCTCGTACAAATCCGCCTGCGCAACCAAATCCTGCTTAACTTGGGGAGCGGAGGCCATCGGCTCAAACCACTCGTTCTTTGCCGAATAATCCCTGCTCTGGTAGGCAAGCAGCATAACTATTGGCGTTCCGTATTTTTCATAGAAAGGCGTGTATAGCCTGCCGTTGGTTTCCCGCATCTTCTCCACGAGGGTTTCTATGGAAGGCCTTTCCTCCTCAGAAAGCATCTCCCATGAATACACAATCACAAAGTCTAGGTCATCGGCCCATACAATTTCGTTCAAATATGTCCCATAGCCGTCCTCAAAAACAACCTGGGTTAGCTTCCCATCATACACAGAGCGCACCTTCGCAATCAGGTTTCTCCACCTCTGTTCGAACTGCCTTTTCATGGGGCCCTCAAGCTGCTTTCCAAGCGCCAATACCTTGATATCATTTTCATTGGCTACTTTTGCGGCATACATCATGTAATTCTCAAAATTCTCAAACCACGCATCCCAATACTCCTTCGCCTCCGGGTCGTCCGGGTTTGCGACTATCCTTTCCCCCATCTCCCTGTCCTTGGCCTGCCCCTCCGCCCATTTCTCGTTCAGCAGTTCAAAGAACGCATCCCAATCGTCCCCCAATGCAAGCCTTTCCTCCTCGGTCACGTTCCACTCGACTTCGGTGTACATCATAAAATTAAGGCCTTTGCTTTTGGCACCGCTTACAAAAGTCCCGAAGTCAGCATCGCTTGGCATCCCCGCGCCGAAATCAGTCTCGGCCTCGTTCACAAGCTTCGGCATGTTCTCCGCGTCAATGTAGCTCCAGTAATAGTCATAGGCGAACCACTCCCCCCCGTCCTCAACCATCGAATCATATGTCTCAAGAATATCGCCGTCCCTGACATTGTTTGTGATGAAGCCGCCCGCATCCATCACAGTATGCCCCTTGATAAACCCGGGCTTGCTTACCTTCCCCGAACCTGTCCAGAGCAGCCCGTTCCTTATCGCCTCGCCATACCTAACCTTGTATGAAAGCGTTTCCGTCCTCTTGTCCCCGGAAGAGTAATAATAACTCAGCCCATCCCCTACTTTCGCATCCATCCCCCCGCTTTCGAAATAGTAATTTGTTTCCCCTTCCATGGGAATTTCCTCGCCGTTCAGGTGGAGAACCAACCCCCTTTCCGTTTCGGGGACGGCAACCTCGAAGTTTATCTTAACGGGAGTTCCGGCAGGCAAATTTTCCCTTTGGTATTTCTCTATTTTTCCCGGAAGGTCCTCAACCGCGCCGATAATCCCTCCCGCCCCCTCTTGGACCGACTGTTTCAAACCCGCTTCGCTCCACTCCTCCCCCGTGCACCAGGGAGGAACAGGGCCTTCCCACTCGGCAGGGGGGCATATGCATCCGCTTAGCACAACCGAAAAAAAAACCAGTATTGCAATAATCCTGCGCATCGCAAGGCTAATGTATAAACTCATAGAAAAAGCTTGCGGTTTCCGCTGAACTCGTTTCGCCAAACCGCGAAAATGAATGAAAAGAAAAAAAATCAATATTTGCTTTATTAACCAAAAAATTGGAACTACTGGTCCCTTTTCTTCAGATAGCATTCCCTGCAGTAGACAGGCCTTTTCCCGTCCGGCTTGAAAGGAACTTCAGTTTCGGCACCGCATTCTGCGCAAGTTACCTTGTGCATCTCTCTGGGGCCTCTGTCGTCATATCCCATATTTTTCACCTAATTTTTTTATTGGCATTGATTGCTCAACGCATATCTATATGCCCATCGTCAGCTTTATAAGGCAGGCGGTCGGGGCCGAATGTCCTAAAACCGCTAAAAAGGCTATTTAAGGCAAAAACAAACCTTTATAAAGGTTCGATGACCCAATTAGTATGTAGAAAAGAAAGAGTGGCTGAAAGTTAACCTGATTTTCTTAAATGAAAAAACTCTCCCATCCTGAATCAAGGAGGAGGAACGTTAGCTTCGTGCTTTTTCTTGGAAAAAAGCAAACAGGTGATACATAGTGAAATTCGAAGACTTAGGTCTAAACACAGAACTAGGCCATGCCATTGACGGTATGGGCTTTAAACAACCGTCGGACGTACAGGAAAAATCAATACCGTGCATCCTTGAGGGAAAGGATGTCATAGCGCAGGCGAGGACCGGCACAGGAAAGACAGCCGCCTTCTCCATACCTCTGCTCGAGCAGCTTGCGGGGAGCAAGGCCGAGGTGCAGGCGCTTGTGGTTGTTCCCACACGGGAACTTGCCATGCAGGTTAAGAAGGAATTTAGCGACCTTGCGAAAGGCCAGAAAATTTATTGCCTTGCCGTATTTGGCGGGCAGAGCATAAACATGCAGTACAGTGATTTGAGGAAGGGGCAGCATGTTCTCGTTGCAACTCCCGGAAGGCTGATGGACTTTATGCAAAGGCGCTGGCTCAGCCTCGACAAGGTAAAATATGTTGTTCTGGACGAAGCGGACAAGATGCTCGACATGGGATTCAGGGACGACATTGATTTCATACTTTCAAGGTGCCCGGAGAAAAGGCAGACGATGCTTTTTTCGGCAACCATACCGGAGCCGATAATGTCGCTTGCGGAGAAGCATCTCAGCCCAGACAAGGAATTCCTGAATGTTTCCCAGGACAAGGTCGCTGTAGACGAGGTCGACCAGTATTACATAAGCGTCGACCCGCGGGAAAGGGTATCGGTGCTTGCGGACCTTATCTATGATAAGGGAATGAAGAGGTGCCTGATTTTTTGCAGAACGCAGAGGACCGCCGACTGGCTTTCAAACCAGCTCTATAGGAGAAAGGTAAAGGCCCGTTCAATCCACGGCGGCCTTTCGCAGAACATAAGGCAGCGCGTTCTTAAGGAATTTAAGGACGGGAAGACCGAGGTTCTCGTAGGCACCGACCTTGTTGCAAGGGGTTTGCACATTGAGGACGTTTCCCATGTCATCAACTTTGATTTCCCGAAAGAAAGGGAAACCTACGTGCACAGAATCGGCAGGACTGCAAGGTTCGGAAAAAGGGGCGAGGCCATAACCTTCTGCACAAACCTCATGGATGTGCAGGAGATAGGGAGAATAGCGCAGGAAGTTAACACGCCTATACACGAGCTTGTCGAGATGCCGCAGTAGCTGCGGCAGGCCCCCCCTATTCGATGGTTCCTGCACCGATTACCCTCGGCCTGGCGCCTATATCGATAAGTGCAACCTTCTCCCCGCTTCTTGCGGCAATCGTTTTTCCAAGCTCAAGCACAAGGGGCTCTTTCGATTTTACCTTGCATCCCACAACCTGGAGCCTGCACTGGAGATGTAATTGCACACCCTCCCCAAACTCCCCTTTCCAGAATTTGCTTCTGCCGAATGAAACCTTAACTTCATTTACGGGCTTGAATTCATCTCCTTCGGCAAGCACAAGCCCCCTCGAGAAGCCATCGGGGGTTATTCCCTTAAGCGAGAGGCCGACCCTGTCGTAGCATCCCGCGTCCTGCACATCCTTGTCCTGTTTCTGGATGGACTTAACAAGAGCCTCCTGCCTTTCACCGATGCCGGGAAAAACCCCGAGCTTCTGGAACTTTTCAACCTTTCCCCGCAAAACAAATCCAAGGCCGACAGTGCCGACACTTCTCACGGTGAACATGGAATCCATATCGACAATTGTTTCGCCATCCGCCTTCGCCATTTCGGTATTGCCTACCTTGCCAAGAATTTCATTTTTAGATATCCTTTCATACCCTTCAGCCACGGTTCCGGAAACCACCTTCCCAAGGAGCGTTTCATCCACAAGCTCCCCCGCAATGAGGAAGCCCTTTTCTTTTCCCATAGCGTCCAGCGCAACGATTATCTCCCCAAGAACAGCGTTTATTTCGTTCACTTCCAGCACAACGCACTGCGAGAGGTGCAGCGCCTGCAGCAAAGGGTTGATTTTCTCGGGATGCCCCTTCGGCAATATGAAGCTCAGCCTCCTTTCCCCATATGTGCGGTGGTAGAACTCGAGGTCTGATTCGCTTTCCCTTTTGCCCAGTTCCTTCGCAAGGCTTTCCGAAAAAATCGCGCAGTTAATGCTGTCCATTACCTAACCTTGCTGCGCGCGGTTTTTAACGCTACCGTCCAAAGGCGCCCCGCGGGGCTGCGGGGCCATCAAGGCGGCGCGACGGTGCACTTCCGCAGCGCGACGGTGCACTTCCGCAGCTCTTGCTTCCTTGCTTACAACAAACGCCGTGGTGCACCACGTCTTTTCCTCGAATAGCCCCTGTTCTATCCCTCAAGTTTTTGAGTTGCTGTTGTAGGTTGCCTCTCCGCCCAATGTCCCGGTTTCCGTGCAACTGCCCCCCGGCAACCCCGAGCACGACTTTTTTAATTACCGAAGGGCTATTTCCCCCATGCCCTCGACAAACGTCTCCCTGTTTGCCATGCACTGCCCGGGCAGCTCTCCATAACAGGGGTTTCCCGCCTACCCTACCCTGCTTATCCTTATCCCGTCCACCAGCAAGGCAACCTTGAATTTCCCGCTTTTTTCGAGGGCCTTCAGCATGTTCTTCCACCTGTTCCTGAAGAACCTCCCGGCCTCACTCTTGGTTCTCCTCCCGCCGTACAATTCCCAAACCTTTTCGGGGTATTCGGGGTAGTCCTCGAATATGTATGCCGTCCCGCCCTCCGCAAGGCTGTTTGCCGCCTTCCTCAAGGCAATGTGGGGCTGTGCGGAATAATAAATCCCTCCAAAATATGAAACAACCAAGTCATAGTGCCTTTTCGGGAGGAAACTCTCCGCGGAAACCCCGGAGAATTTGTCGATGCCCCCCCGCCCTATGTTTTTCGCCATTTCCGGGCTTTTAGTGAGCGCAACAGCAGTGGTCTCAACCCTCTCCCCGAACTTTTCCTTAAGCTGCGACAGGAAATGGCCATCGCCAGCCCCGATATCCAGCACAGCCGCCTTCCCCTTCCTTTCCAGGGTATCCTTCACCTCCCCCGCAAAGTCGACGTATTCGCCCGCCCCGGGGTCGAAGATGCTGTATGTGCAGGACCCTTCCGGGTCGTTGTCGAGCTTTCTGCCCAGCCTATAGCCCCTTTTTTTGTCGTATTGCCTGGAGCGCATTATCCCGGATTTCAGCACGCTCCTCACATTGCCCTTCCGCAGCACCCTCTTCAGCTGCAGGTGGGCCCCCTCAATCTCTTTGTTGAGGTATTTTGGCCCCCGCCTTTCGGGCCCGGAACCTGTTCCCTGCGAAATTTTCCCATCAGGGCATTTCTTTTTTGCCCCCGCGGGCTTCCCCCCCTTTCCCGGTTTTGCCATAAATAAACAACCGCCCCGGAGAATAAAAAGAAAGGGGGTTTCCCTCCCTCGGGGAGGGGGCAGGCGGTGCCTGTCATACGGTAAATTCCCGCCTCCCGGAGTTGCGCACTGGGAGATTGGTGTGCGGTAAGTGGTTGGTGGCCTGTGGAATTGTGTACTTGTTTCATCTCATCAGGTCTCCTAATTCAGCTATTTCCCTGAATTACATATTTCCATCCTGGCTTCCGTTGCTTTTTCTTTCGCCGGCCTTTTTTCTAGGGCTTATTGCCATGTTTTTCCGTTTGCTATGGCTCCCGGTGCCAGTTGTGGCGCTTGGTGCGCTACGACGGCAATTTTTTGCGAGTATATTTTCCCAGCAAGTCTTTAGGAAGTTTCTGATTCTTTTTTCCGCATCTTTTTAGCTTTCTCCGTTTGGAAATGGTTTATCAATGCATTTCTGTAAAGATTGTTTTGTTTTTGAAAAGTCTTTGCCGGTTAAATCTCCGTAATTGCATTAGTTCGATTGATTGCTTTTTTCCAAGTTCTGGCAATTCTCCTTGTTGCCAGCCTGTGTCAAGCCTTTTCTCGTTGTCTATTGTTGTGCCATGAACAAAATAGGTTATCTTACTGGTTCTCATTTAATCGTTTCTTCACTTTTTTCAACAGTTTTTCAATTATGAGTTTCTTGTTTTCTTTTATTACCTCTTCTATTTCTTTTGCTCTTTTTTCCAGGCAGGAAACCACAAACTTAGTGAACTTATAATACTGTTTTGATAGCTGGACTCTTTCAAGCAATACAATGTAGCTCTGCCTGTTTCCCAAATTGATTATTGCCCTTGGAAAGCCTTCTTTTTGCAGTGCCCAGTTCAGTATCTCTCTTCCTGCCCTGCCGTTTCCGTCTCTGAATGGGTGAATGTGTTCAAATCTTGCGTGGAACTCCGAAGCCAATTCAATAATATGTTTTTTACCTTTTTTGTGCCATTCAACCAGTTTTTCCATCTCTTTCTCCACGTCTTTCGCTTTAACCGGTTTTACTTTTGACGCCTGGATGAATATCGGCCCGTCCCTGTATTCGCCTGGCTTTTTGTCCTTGAAGCCGTCCATTATCGCAGCGTGAATCTTCCTGATGCCCCTTTCGTTCATTTCTTTTATCTTACCCGAAACCTTTGCTGCTTTTTTCATGTTTTCGATTTCTTTTATTTCATCAAGTTTTTTTCCCGCTACTGATGCGCCCTTTGTCAGGACAATGTTTGCTTCCTGCAAACTCAAAGAATTCCCTTCAACCGAAGCGCTTCCCTGCGCATACCTTACAAACTCGTCTTCCTTGAATGATTCAAATCCCTCCGGAAAAAAGTCTTTCATTATTTTAAAATCAACTTTCAGTCTTTCAAGGGCCAGCAGGTCAGAAAAGGACAAAACATTCAAATCAAATTCCTTTTGGCTTTTCTTCGCGTTCTCCAACGCCTTTTTTCTTATCAGTTCATCAAATGCGTTTTCTGTTTTTTCTTCCACTTGCGTTTTGTTGCCGAGAAAGAAACTAACCCGTTTACCATCTATTCTGTCCTCTAAGTAAAAGTAGTCTTTTCCTTTGATTTTGCGTTTTGAAACAAACATACAATATTTAACACCAGAAAACATTAAAAAGCAACATGTTAGTCTTTATGGTGATAACTCGTTTTTTGGCTCTTTCCGCTCGGCGTGATTAGTGTAATCCCGCCTCCTCGAAGATGGAGGCGTACTTTAAAATTAATTCCCGCCTCCCAACCTCCATCTCTGATTGCAACTCCCGACATTTTCAGCCATTGCTTACCTTGAGCCAGTTAATTTGTTTTAAATATTCTTAAGGATTAGTTGTTATTATGGAGAAGAAATTTTACTTGGACACTGCCATCTGGCGGGACTATTTTGAGGACCGAAAAGACGGCATCAGGCCATTGGGGGAGTTTGCTTTTCAAT
Source organism: uncultured archaeon (assembly GCA_964540145.1). Classification (GTDB taxonomy): domain Archaea; phylum Iainarchaeota; class Iainarchaeia; order Iainarchaeales; family CAZILS01; genus CAZILS01. The sequence continues at coordinate 316,463 of CAZILS010000001.1, forward strand.
TCCTGAAAAATTGCGAGAAGAAAGGCTGCCTGGTTTTGTATTCTGAGTTTGTTGTCCATGAATTGAAAAAGGATTATTCTGATGAAAAAGTAAAGCTGGTTTTTTCTTCTTTTCAGGACTTTCTTGTTGAAGTTCCTATTTTGCCTGAACAGTATTTGGAAGCCAAGAAATTGGCGAGTCAGAAAAAGGGTTCTCACGAAACAGACATTTTACATGCTATTCTGGCAAGAGACAACAAGGCTGTTCTGGTTACGAGAGATGCTCATTTTGACTGCTTAAGAGGCCTTGTTGAAATTAGTATGCCGGAAGAAATTACTTTTGATTGAATCTTTTTTCCAACATTTCTATAAATTCTTGCCCTGCCTCTTCACGCAGCTTCCTGAACTCTTCATCAGTTTTTGCTTTTCCCTGGCCTTTGAATATTCCCCTTGCCGCATAAAGAGCCTGCCAGGCCTTCTTTTTTTCTCTCCGCTCTGCAAGTTGTTTTAGCTTGTCTCTAATGGACTCTCTGATAAACTCGGTTTTAGTGCTGTAACTGAATTCTTTCATGTCTTTTTCAATCTGCCTTGCGATAGCAGTATCCAGCTGAATGCTTATATGCTCCATAGCATATTGTAATACATAATGCTTTTTATAAACCTTGCGTTTCAGGCATGTTCCCCGTCTTTCCCGGCTTTGCCATAAATAAACAACCGCCCCGGAGAATAAAAAGAAAGGGGGTTTCCCTCCCTCGGGGAGGGGGCAGGCGGTGCCTGTCATACGGTAAATTCCCGCCTCCCGGAGTTGCACCGGGGATCTCTCGGTGTCCGTCACGTCCGGACGGTACGGCGCCTATCTGAAGATAGGCGTAGCTCGTTCCATCCCTGATGGAACTCGCAGTTAATCGCCCGCAATTGCCGTTAGGCAATTTTCCAACAGTCTACAGCCGAGCGCTTTAGCTACTAAGCTAAGGCGGGATTAATCCCTAATCTATTTTGCCCTGTTCTTGTTTAAAAGTCTATCGTAGAGCAAAGGCCACAGCAGGGTTATCCACAGGCCCCCCAGAAACGTGCTTCCAACCCTGTATTCGAGGGGCAGGGCTGTTACGAGAACAGGAGCCGCAAGCGCAACCAACCCCAAAAAACCGATACTGATTTTCTTCCAGCACCTCACAAGCGAGTTTTCCGGATGTTTCAGTTTTCCGTGGTAAAGGATATATCCCAAATAATAGCCAAGCACAACCGCGCTTAATATGGGGCTGACGAACAGCACAAAGAGCGCAAAGGGAACAAGCACATAAATGCCGAGAAGCCTCTTCGATTTCCCATGGGCATAATGAAGGAGCCTGAAGTTTATTACCCCTATAAAATAACCAAGCAGCAAGCCGGCAATAACATCGCTGAGGAAGTGCATCCCCAAATAGAGCCGCGTGAAACCAACCACAAAAACCAATGCGAGCAAAACAATCTTTTTATTTTCCGAAAGAAAGTGGGACATGTGCCCGTATGCCGCAGCCATCAAAGTTGCGTGCCCCGAGGGAAAGGAAGCCTGCTCAAGCTCGTAGAAGGAGATTCCCCTCGGTGTTTCAGGCCTCGGCCTCCCCACAAAACCCTTCACCAGGCCGACAACAACCGAGGAAACGACAACAAAACTCATGATGAAGAACGAGTCCTTTTCCCTTCCCCTCCAGTAATAAACCGCGGCAATCCCCGTCCAGAAGACAGGGTTCCCTATGAAGGTAAGCGCAACCATGAAAATGTCAATGAAGGGACCGGCAAAACTTTGCGCAAGCGAAACAGAGGCAAGGTCAATGCTCTCAATCATTTATTCTTCATCCTCTTGAGGCGCTTCATCCCGGGAATCTCTATCTCCGAGTAATCGACCATAAGCCCGCTTTCCTTCAGTGCCTTCCTCGCAGCGTATGCCTTGCAAAAGCCCATAAGCTCCTTCTGCTCGTTCTTCTGGAACCTCTCAAGCTCGCATATCTCTTTTATCGCACCGGTTACCGCCCTGCTGTTCAAGGAAGCGAGCGCCTTCGCAATCCCCGCCTCGCCCTTGCCGAAATCAATCTCATTCAAAGCAGCGTCAACCCTCCCCAAATCGACAATCTTCCTCAAATTGCCCTCGACCTTGTTGTCAATGCCCATCGTAAGGCTCGCAAGAAACTCCATAATGCTTTTCGCATCTGTCTTTTCGTCTATCTTTAGTTTCTTGACCGAAACCCAATCCGAGTAGTTTGAAATGAACTGTATCTGCTGCTCCATCCTATCACCCTGAATATTATATTTTCCCAGTTTAAAAGTCTTTGGGAAGCAATAGAGCTCCGGGCGGGATTTGAACCCGCGACCTGCGGATAGCTTTGCCATAAGCGTAAGCCGGACGGAAAGCCCCGCCTTTCAGTGCGGGGCAGGATGGTTGAGCCCAAAAGGGCGAAACCAGACCCGCGCCAGCCGCGCGTGACGGCGTACAAGTCCGCCGCAATAGCCAGGCTATGCTACCGGAGCCGCAATTGCACACTAATTGGCGGGAATAATGTTTAAATTCCCTTGCCTTTGCCCTCCGGGCAGGGCAGAACCCTATTCAAAGAACTTGTGGTATGTGGTGTGCAGGAGCTTCTTCGCCTTCGCACTGCCCGGCTTCCCAAGGAAGTCCTTGTACAGCTTCTTAACCGAGGGGTTTTCCGAGGCTATCCTCTTCTTTTTCCCCTTGTCAATCCTGTACAGTGCGTCTTTCCTCTTTTCAATTATGTCAAGGGTTGTCCTCGGCTGGCCCGCGCCCCCCACACACCCGCCGAAACACGCCATGCATTCTATGATGCCAAATTCCTTTACTCTTTCAGCGTCATTCAATAACTGCGAGGCATACCTCAACCCATTTATCACCGCAACCTTTATTTTTTCCTTTCCAATCCTGACTTCGGCCTCCTTAATCCCCTCAAGACCCCTTACCTCCCTGAACTCGATAATCCCAACCGTTTTGCCGGTTATTTTCGCGGCAAGCCTCAGCACAGTTTCAAGAACTCCGCCTGTTGCGCCGAAAATATTTGCGGAGCCTGTCGATTCCCCCAGCAGGGAATCAAATTTGCTTTCCTTAGCCTTCTTTAGGTCCAGCCCCCTTTGCTTCAGCAACCCCGCAAGCTCGACTGTTGTAAGCACCTTGTCAACGTTCCTCCTGCCTTCAACCCTTAGCTCGGGCCGCATCGCCTCCGCCTTCTTGATTATGCACGGCATTACCGAAACAACATAAATATCCTCCGGCTTCAGCTTCTTCTTCTGCGCAAAGTATGTTTTTATCAGCGCGCCCATAACCTCCTGCGGGCTCCTGCAGCTGCAGAGGTTATCAACGTATTCGGGGTGGGTGTGTTCGATGTAACTGACAAAGCCGGGGCAGCACGATGTCATTATCGGCAGCTTCCCCCCCTTCTTTTTCCTCTCAAGGAATTCGTAGGTTTCCTCCATTGTCACTATATCCGCGCCTGTGCAGGTGTCGAAAACAGCGTCAAACCCGAGTTCCTTCAAAACCCCAACCAGTTTCCCTGTAACAATTTTTCCCGGCTTATAGCCGAACTCCTCCCCGATGGAAACCCTCATAGAGGGCGAGGTCTGCACAACAAGGAATTTCTTCTTCGAGTCAAGCTCCTCAACCACTTTTTCAAAGCCCATGTCCAATATATGGAAACTATTATATAAAAGATTGACGTTATTTTGGAGATGCCGAACAAGGATTATTTTGTTTCCGTTATGGGCCACAGGCTTACCCTTGAGGACCGGTTCAAGAACGTTGAGTTTTTCATTTATTCGGCGATGGTTTTCCTCGTGCCGTTCTTTTTTGGGCACATCCAGAGCCTGCCGAACCAGTTCGTCGTGGGGAGCATAGTGAACTGCTGCCTCGCCCTTGGCGCGCTTTACCTCGGGATGCGGAAAGTCCTCCCTTTAATCGCCCTGCCGAGCATAGCGGCTTTCCTCACAGGGGTTATCTTCGGGCCGGAGAGCCTTTACCTCCTTTATCTTATGCCGTTCATCTGGCTCGGCAATGCGATTTTCGTTTACACAATAAAGCTGCTTAAGCTCGCAAGGGGAAGCAACTATGCACTCTCCCTTGCTTGGGCAGCGGCGGGAAAGTCAATCTTTTTGCTCGCGGCAGCATTCGCCCTTGTCAGCCTTGCAATAATCCCCATACAGTTCCTCTTCGCAATGGGCCTGCTCCAGCTGGCAACCGCCCTTACAGGGGGGGCAATGGCCGGCACAATCTATGTTCTGAGGAGATAGCATGTTCCCCGATGTCATGCTTGTAATGGTAACAGACAGGAAAAAATCAGCATTGAAAATCCAGAAAGCACTTACAAAAAGCGGCTGTGCAATCCAGGCGAGAATAGGCCTGCACGAAACCACAAAAACATGCTCGAACGCCGCGCTCATGGTACTCCAGCTTGCGGGGACAAAGGCGGAAACTGCGGAGCTGAGAAAAAACCTGAATGCCATCGCAGGGGTAAGGGCAAAGCTCTTCGACCCAAAGAAGTTCTGAAAGTTGCTATTATGATTCCCGTTGAGCTTATTTTCACGGTAATTTCCAGCCTGATACTTTTCCTTTACGGGATAGAGCACTTCAGCAGCAAGATACAGCAGATTGCGGGGGGCAATTTCAGGGCGCTTCTCGGAAGGGCAACCTCCAACAGGGTTTCAGGCGCGCTCCTTGGGGCAGCCGCAACCGCAATAACCCAGTCAAGCACCGCAATAACCGTAATTGCGGTAAGCCTTGTCAATTCAGGAACCATTTCTTTCGCCCAGAGCTTAGGGATAATCATAGGGGCAAATATCGGAACGACAGTTACCGCGCAGCTCGTTGCGTTCAAGCTCACCGCATTCGGCCCTGTTTTCATTGCCCTCGGTTTCCTCCTCGACTTGTTTGGGGGAAAGAAATACAGGTTTCTTGGCAAGCCGATATTCTACTTCGGCCTTGTATTCTTCGCCCTCAATATGATGTCCTCCACAATAGCGCCGCTGCAGGACGACCCTTTCATAGATTCGCTTTTCGGGCACACAAGCAATGTCCTGGTTGCGCTCATTGTGGGAACACTCTTGACAGTGCTGTTCCAGTCGAGCTCTGTCACAACAGGTCTCATAGTTGTTTTTTCAATGGGCGGCTTCCTTTCAGTGGGGCAGGCCATACCCCTTCTCCTCGGCGCGAATATAGGGACAACCGCAACCGCGTTCATAGCCTCCTCAAGGATGGGCCTTTTCGCAAGGAGGTCCGCGATGGCGCACTTCCTGTTCAATGTCGGAGCCGCCGTAATCTTCCTGCCTTTCCTCGGGGTTTTTGCCGCAGGGGTTTCCTCTTTCGGCGGGACTGTCGCGCAGCAGGTCGCAAACGCCCACCTCATATTCAATATTATTGCCGCGGTAATTTTCCTCGCTTTGATAAACCCCTTCAGGGAACTTGTGGAGAGGATAGTCGGGGGCGAGGAGAAGGAAATACTTTTCGAGGCGAAATACCTGGGCAAGGAACTCCCGAAGGGCAATGTTAAGGCGCTTTCCGCAATAGAAAAGGAACTCGGATATTCCATGGGCATAACACTCGAGCTTCTCGACGACTCGATGGATGTGCTTGAGACAGTTTCCAAGGAACTTGAGGACAGGGTGTTGAAGCTCGAGAAACTGAACGACTACCTTGATGAGGCGGTTGGGGCCGCGATATTCCGCCTCTCAAGGAGAAAGCTGACAGAAGATGAGGCAATGCGGACAACACTCCTGATACGGATATCGAATGTGATTGAGAGAATAGGCGACAGCGGCAAGGACATCGCGGAGATTGCCATGGACGTTGCGGAGAACGGGAGGCCGCTGAAGCCGGAACTCGCCTCCGACTTACGGGAGTGCTACGATATGATGCGGAAAAACATCTCGCTGCTCAAGGACAATTTCCCGAGGGCAACCGCAAAAATCGTCGATGAGATAAGGGCGAATGACAACGAGCTGCGCAGGCGCATAACGAAGCGGTACGAGGAGCACCTTGCCAGGCTTTCCGAGGAGGGTCCGCTGTCGGACAGCACCTTCCTTGAACTGCTTTCGATTATAGAATCCTTAAACTCAAAAAACAGGGAAATAAGGAAGCTGACGGAGCAATACCCCCTATAAAAAAAGAAAAAAGAAGCCCACGGCTATTCCATGAACTTCGCGATTACTATTCCCGCAGTCGGCATGTATAGGATGCTCCCCACAATGGCGCTCATATGGAAACCCAATGGGTAGGCCATGCTGCTCCACACGAGGAAGATGCTTGGCAAACTGACAACTATCCACATAAGGATGCCGAACATTTTTCCCTTTGCAATTGCGTTCCCCTTCAGCGCGGACCCCAGCCTGCAGTACACATATGCCATCGCAAACGCCAACACCCAGTACTGCGCGAAGAAAAGCACGGATATCGGGTCTTCAATAGGCCTCATCCCCCCGAGGGAGAAAATGTCATATTGCATCCCCGGAACCATATTTACTATCGCATCCGCTATCCGGGAAATCAGCAGCATCGCCAGCCCTGCGAGAACCCCCGATGTGATGAATTTTTTAGTGTTCATAAGAACCAAAACAATAACATCTTTCCGCAATTTAAGCATTTCGCTGCACAGTTATGTAGAGAAAATGCCATTTAACTGCGAAAAATGCGGCGAATGCTGCAGGCGCTACTGGATAACGGTTCTTCCGGATGAGCTCGAGAAGGAGGCGGGGTTTTTGAAAATCCCTGTTCGGGAATTTGTGAATAAATATACAAGACTCTACCTCCGCCTCTTTCCCATGCAAAGCGAGCACAGGAAACACGGTCTTGTAATAAGCTCTGCCCTGCTCCCGAAGAAAGTGGCGAGGAAGGCGGAGCACATCCTGTATGCGCTCCCAGATTTCTTTTTGGCCTTGCCCACTCTCGCCTTCAAACGCAGGGGCAAAACATGCATCTTTTTCGATGAAAAAAAAGGCTGTGAAATCCAAGAGGTAAAGCCCGAGCAGTGCTCCCTCTTCCCGGAAATCTCGATGAGCGGCACTCCTCTCAAAGAGCTATACCCTTTCTGCCTCGGCCTTAAAATCAATGGGGGGAAAAGAAAAACAGAGCTTGAGAAAAACCACTATCAAAACGTTTTCGGTTATTTCGAAAGGGTGGGGGAGGAAGGCTTCAAGAAAGTGTGGAAACACTGGCCGAAGGAAGGGATAGCGGTCCTGAAAGGAAAAAAATTAGGGGACATTTCCGGGAAGGAATTTTTCGAGGCTATTTCAGCAACAGCTTCTCCCTGAGCTCCTCAAGGTTCACGGATGTGTCCTTGCACCCTTCCCTTAAAAGTAGAACTCCCTGCGGCGCAATCTTCCCGCCGCGAAGCGCATTCATCGCCATCTGCATCTCCGCAAAGCAGCTAACCCCCAAAACCCCCTTGTACTTCTTCTCATTGATGATTTTGTAAACCATGCTCCCCCCGGGAACAATATACAGGCCGCCGTACTTGAATTCATCCGCAAGCTTCTTTATCTTGGGGACCTGGCAACGCCCGCAGCTTGCGCACTCCCAGCCCCACTCCCCCATTTTCGCCTTGCACTTCTCCGAGTCCCTTATGCACTGCGGGACAAACAACGCCCTTTTTTTCGGGGGCACAGCCCTGAACCTAATCTCATTCAGCTTGTTCCTTATCTCAACATGCGTGTAATTAAGGAGCCTCTCGTTCAGGCCAAGCCCCATTCCGATTGCCTGGGTTGTCTTCGCGATGTTTTGATGGGCTCCGCTGTCGATAAGCTCGGCAATGGCTGCCTTGATTTTTCTCGTTAGCGGGAGCTGTTTCCCGACCTTCCGGTTCTTCGCATCCATACATACCCTTTCCCCTGCAACCGTTAAAAATTGCATGCCCGGGGCATGCTCCCAGTTAGCTTTATTAATCCCAAACCTCCATATCTGAGAAAAATATATCTGCTTTTTCCCCGATTCCGGCGCCCTTAGAATCCCTCCCGATTCCCCAAGCGCCTCCGGGGCGGAGATGCACGAGCGCCCCTGTTCAGGCAAACCTTAAATATCCCAATTGCGTTATACACTCGGTTTCATGGCCGAGAACCTTTACCTTGAAAGCTGCCGCACCCTACTCGAGGGGCTTGCCGATGCGGTGGGGCTTGCCGATCTCAACGGAAACATTCTCTATGTGAATCCCGCCTTTGAGAAGGTGACAGGCTACAAAAAAAGCGAGATTGAGGGCAGGCCTGCGGTGGCGCTCGCGAAGAAGCTGGTTGTTCCCCCGGAAGCCAAGGGTGTGCTGCAGAATTTCCGGCGCATCCCCACAGGAAGGAACTCCAATGCCCCCTCCCAATTCAGGATACGCAGGAAAGACGGAAAAGAAATCTATGTGCTGGGCTCGGCAGGCCAAATAAGGGACGGTGCCGGAAACCTTGTGTTCATCGAGTACTCGATGCGGGAAATAACGAATATGGTGGAAGGGGAACGCAAACTAAGGGAAAGCGAGCTGCGCTACCGAAGGCTTTTCGAAACAGCGAAGGATGCCATCCTGATAATAGATTCGGAAACCGGGAAAATAATTGATTCAAACCCCTATCTTTCCGAGGTGCTCGGCTACCCCCAAAGCCACTTTATCGGCAAGCGGCTCTGGCAGATAAGCCCGCTAAAGGACATTGCCGGGAACAAGGGCAAATTCAGGGAACTCCGGAGGGAAAAGTATATGCGCTATGAGTACCTTCCCTTGGAAACAAAGGCGGGAAAACGGCTTGAGGTCGAATTCGTAAGCAATGTGTATCTGGTGGGAAAAAAGAAGATTGTCCAGTGCAACATCAGGAACATAACCGAGAGGAAAAAGTCCGAAGAAGAGAAGGAGCTGAACAGCAAACGTCTGGCATCCTTTGTCAAGGACCTCAATAATGCCAACATAATGCTTTCGGAGAGCGAGGCAAAGGCAAAGGAAACCGATATCTTGAACAAGGTAATCGCCGAAACCGGCGGGGCAAAAAGCATTGACTCGCTCTTAAAAACAACCCTTGATTCCGTAATGAAGCACATGGGCTTTGAAGGGGGAGGAATTTACCTAATCGACTGGAAAAAGAGGCTTGCCGAGATGAAACTGTCAAAAGGCCTCCCCAAATGGTTTATTTCGGAGATTGAATCGCTCAGCGTTGACGCAAAGCCCTATGCCAAAATTTTCATAAAGAAGAGGCCGATAATCATGGACAATTATGCCGGGCTTGCCTCCGCAAGGGCGAAGCGCTCCGGCTTCAAGAGCCTCGCAAGCATCCCGCTGGTCTCAAGGGGAAAGGTCCTTGGTGCGCTAAATGTCGCAAGCAAGACCCTGCGTGCCTTCACGGAAACCGAGAAAAGGCTCCTCTTTTCCATAGGGAGGGAGGTAGGCGCCGCGCTTGCGAGGATGCTCGCGGAGAATAAGATAAAGGAGGCGGCAAGGCGGATGAAGATACTGAACCAGATAATCTCCAAGTCCGCCTCGGCGAGGGACATGGAAACCCTTCTCAAGAGCCTCTCCCGCTCGACCATAAAACTCCTCGATTTCGATTTTGGCGGCGCCTACATCCTCAACAAGGAGGAGGGGACGGCCAAACTCCGCTATTCCGAGGGCATTCCCAAAAAATTCCTTGGGAAGGTCGGTAGCGTGAAAACATCGGACAAGCCTTACGATGTTGCCTTTTCCGGGGAGAGGGCCCTTTTTGTAGAGGACTACCCCTCCTTCGACCCGGAGTTCGCGAAAGGCACGGGAATTCTTTCCGCAACCATGCTCCCGGTAAAGTCCGGCGGCAGCGTCATCGCGACACTGAACTTCGGGAGCCGCCGAAGAAAATCCTTCTCAAACGAGGAGAGGCACATCCTCAAATCGGTTGCGATTGAGACCACGGGCGCGATTTCCAGGATGCTCTCCCGCGAGAAGCTGAAGAAGAGCGAGGCCAAGTTCAGGACTGTTGTTGAAAATGTCCGGATGCACATCGGCGCAATAGATGAATTAGGGGTTTTCACAATCTGGAACAAATATTCGGAGAAGATGCTTGGCTACAAGGGGGAAGAGGCAATAGGCAAGCTAAGCCCAAGGGAACTCTTTGAGACGGAGAAGGAGTACAGGGAGCTCCTCAAGACCGCGCGCACCGAAGGCCTCTATGACCGGGAAACCAACTTCGTCAGGAAGGACGGGTCTGTGTTCCCTGTGCACCTCATCGTTGCGCCGCGCAGGGAGGGAAAGAAAACCACGGGCTACTATGGCATTGCGGAGGACATAACCGAGAGGAAAAGGGCGGAAAATTCCCTGAGGCAAAGCGAGGAAAAATACAGGAACCTGGCCGAAACCCTGAATGAGGGGATATGGCTGCTTGATAAGGGCGCAAAAACAACCTTCGTAAACCCCGCACTGGCAGAAATGCTCGGCTATTCCGGGAAGGAACTGCTCGGCACTCCGGCAGCCGACTTTCTCGACTCCGCGGGCGAGAGGAAAATGAAGGAGATGATGAAGCGCAGGAAGGCGGGCAAGAAAGACCGCTACGAGCTCGACTTCTACAAGAAAGACGGGAAGAAGATGCGTGCGCTGGTTTCCGCAAGCCCTGTGAAGGATGAAAAAGGAAATTACGCCGGCTCGCTTGCGGGGATAATCGACATCACCGCAGAGAAGGCGGCGGAGGAGGAACTGAGGAAGGCGTATGCCGAGCTTATGAAGGTTGACGAGATGAAGGATGACTTCATGAATATCGCGGCCCACGAACTCAAAACACCGCTTGTAACGGTCATCGGCTATCTCGATATCCTGCAGAGCGGGAGGATGGGGAAGCTAAGCGAGGAACAGAAGAACTCAATCAATATCGCTTACCGCAATACAAGGAGGTTGCAGCTCCTGATAAACGACATAATCGACATTACGAAGCTTGAAAGCGGCACCATGCGGTTTAATGTGAAAAAGTTTGGCCCTGCGAAGGCAATACTGAATGTTGCAAGCGATTTTCGGGAAAGGGCGAAGGAGAAAAGACTGCATTTGAAAGTCGACCTTCCGCATAAACTGAAAACGATAACTGCGGACGAGAGAAGGGTTGCGCAGGTACTGGCAAACCTTATTGACAATGCCATCAAGTTCACCGACAAGGGCGCTATAACTATTTCAGCAAAGCCGGGGAAAAACCACCTCGATATTTCGGTAACCGATACCGGGAAGGGGATAAATCCTTCGGATATGGACAAGCTGTTTGAAAAGTTTTTTATCGGCGAACAGGTATTGCAGAAGATAGGCGGCACAGGCCTTGGCCTGGCTATCTGCAAGGGAATAGCGCTTGCCCACGGCGGGGATATCCTTGTGGGCTCAAAAAGGGGCAAAGGCTCGACCTTCACGTTTAGGCTTCCTTATACCGCAGCCGCACTGGCGCCCGGAAAGTTCGCAGTCGCCATCCCGCAGGAAACCTTCAAAAAGAACACCGCCCTAAAGGGCGCAAAAGACGTTCAAGGCATATAGAAAGCTATTTATATGACAAAAACAGTAGAAATTTAGGGTGAGGCATTATGGCAAAAATTTTGGTAGTTGACAACGAGCAGGATACGGTAGAACTTGTGAAGACAATCCTTGAGAAAGAAGGATATAAGATTGTCGAGGCGTTTAACGGCAGGGACGCCCTTGCCAAGAACGAGAAGGAAAACCCCGATCTCGTCCTGCTCGACATAATGATGCCCGATTTGAGCGGCTGGGATGTTTACCAAAGGCTTAGGAAGAAAAACCCGGAGGCGAAGGTTGCGTTGCTCAGCATAATAGAGGTTTCCGATGACCGGAGAAAGAGGCTCCTGAATGAGGGGCTAAGCGACTACGTCCTCAAGCCCTTCACCGCAAAAGAACTCATAGAACGGGTTAGAGCAATTGTAAAGCCATAATTTTGGATTTTTTTCCATTCAAGCTGATTATTTCGTTGCCCTTGACCGAGAATACAATCCGATATTTTCCCACATGCTCGCTTCTCCTTTTTTTGAATACGTTCGAGAGCGGCTTCGCAAGCAGGGGGGTTATAGAGATTTTTTCTATGCCTTTGAGAACCTGCCCCGCAACCGATTTGTCAAGCTTCTTCAGCCCCTTTTTTGCACGCGATGAATAGGCAATACCATAGGTTATTTCAAAGCCCCAGCCCTAAAGGACTGCGGCACGTTTTGCCCCAGCCCTAAAGGACTGCGGCACGTTTTGCCCCAGCCGGGATTTGAACCCGAGTCTCCAACTTTCGACGGCGGTACCGGCCCTAAAAGGGCAGTATATGAATCCCGGAGGATCCGCCATGAGAGGCTGGCGTGCTTAGCCGGACTACACTACCGGGGCTACACACAGGCGGTTGTGTTATCGCCGTCCTGTTGAACACAGCTCAACAGAACCTCTCACCCCCTCGTCGAGGGGGCTCGATAAATATGCCTTGTTGACATAACTGGTGTTGCAAAGCTATTTAAATTCTTCATGTTCCCTTGTTCTACCTGTGCCAATGAGGAGCAGGCTGAGCACTGACCGACCCCGCCCCCAAAGGGCTTCCCGCTGGAAGGGGGAGGGATGAAGACGATTATGAGTTCCGAGGCACGATTTACATGTCCTCCAGTTTCCACATTATCTCAACGTCTTCCTCAATAAGATACGCGCTTGCCCCGACCATCGCATATTCCCCATCAATATAGAATCCCCAGTAGCTTGTTTCCCCCGAAGGAATCCCCGCTATCGAGGTTATGAATTCCCCCATCCCAGGATATTCCGTTGTTTCGATATCTGTCAATCCCCTCATCACGGAGATGATATACCTTCCCTTTGCAACCTCAACCGACTTTTCGAGAATTATTTCTCCCCGACCATCGATAACCACAACAGAAACATTCGTCTTTGTGCTTTTCCCGGGCTCACTTTGGCTGGTGATACATCCTGACATTAGTAACAGTGCCGTCAGGATTAGTGCGGGCAATACTGACAATTTTGAGTTCATCCTTTTTCCTCCATAGTTTAAGCATCGGCGCCGCAAGTTTCGCAAACACCGCATTTGTTCCTGCATGCAGCGCGGAAAACGGCAGCGAGGCAAGCATATACAAAGGCAATGCAAACAGCCCAATTCCCAGCAGGCCAAGCCCCGTAAAGAACCCGCCTATATTAACCACAACTTCGTAAAGCACAGTGCCTGCAATGCTGAGCAAAACAAGGTCCCTTGTTTTCGGTTTTTTAATTTTCCCGAAAATCCCCCCGATTATGCCCGCAGCAGCGCCCCCCAGCGCCTGGAAAATTGTCCACGGACCCTGCAAACCCCAGACCATGAAATTGGAAATTATGTAGGCGCTCCCGCCCAGCATTGCGCCCTCCCTCATGCCAAAGAGCAGCCCTGCCAAAATCGCCAGCGGAATAATCGGCTCAACACTCGGCACCATCTGCAGCGCAACCCTTCCCCCGACAGCTGCTGCAAGCAAACCCATGAAAATGGCAAACGACTTAACCTCGTTCCTAAGTTTATCGCCCTGCCATAGCTTGAGGAAAGCCTTCTCAACGGCCTTTTTCTTCTTCTTCTGGAGCTGTTCTGTTAGGGTCTGTGCCATGCTAAAACCAGCGCTTTTCTTTATATAAGGCTTATGCCGGCGATGGGATATGAACCCACGACCCCCAGATTATGAGTCTGGTGCTCTAACCAGGCTGAGCTACGCCGGCACACGACGTGTGTAAAGCCTTGCTATAGATTCGCCCCTGAAACCTTTAAAACCGTACCTGTCGGGTATGGCTGTCAGGAATAGTCCATTCTGCTTTTTACTTTAACTTTGTCCCCTCCATGGAGAACAACCCTGTCGGCATAGCCTATAAACAGCCCTGTTTCAAGAACACCCGGAATTTCCTTAGCCTGGTATTCAAGGTCTTCCAAAGAATAAATTTCGTCAACCTCGACATCCGCGAGGTAATTCCCGCTTTCGGCCATCGCTTCTTTCTTCCCATTCATTCGCAGGCTTGCTTCCCCAAGCTTTCCCAGCTGCATAACCGTCCTGGCGTGCCCAAAGGGCGCAACCTCAAAAGGGATAACCCCCTTAAGCTTCTTGACAAAATTCTCCTCCTCAATCACAACAACCATAACCTCTCCGCTCTGCGCTATCATCTTATCCCTTACGAGCGAATGGGAATCTCTCTTTATAAAGTTGAAATCCCCATCAACCATGTCTGCGAACTCAACCGCAACATCTATCTCATCTTTATTCAGGGTTGTTATCTCAAGGCCCATTGCCGCGGCCAAGCCGGCTATCCTGGCGGAGGTAGGCACTATCTTCACGGTCTCGCCTTTATCCTCGAGGGCGAGCGCCAGCTTCTTGACAAACTTCTCGCCAAGTTCGGAAGTGCCTATGGAAACAACATCCCCTGCCTTGATATACTTCGCAATGAACTGCCCTATGTGCTCGTCTCTCAATGCCATGTGAACCGCTATAATTAGTGCCTTGGTGTTAATAAAAATAAGCCCCCGCCCCTACGAGGGACGTAAGCCTCCATCCGCAAGGGGGGGCTGTCGGCTTAATCCGCAGATTAAGCCCCAACCGGGATTTGAACCCGGGACCTCGTCCTTACCAAGGACGCGCTCTGGCCACTGAAGCTATTGGGGCGTTTAAAGAATAGGATTGGACAAAGTTTAAAAGTCTTTCAAAAAGCTAAAGCCACTTGAGTCTCCAGAAAATCCCTGCTGTGAGCAGGGACAAAGCAAACGCAAGCCCGATTGTTATGTAGAATGCAATGTCATGATTCTGCAGCGGCAGTTCTATGTTCATCCCATATATACTCGCCACCAAAGTGGGAATCATCAACACAATCGTAATCAGGGTCAGCACCTTCATAATGCTCCCCAAATTGTTAGAGATAATCGAGGAATAGGAATTCATCGTATTGTTAAGTATGTTGCCGGAAACCGCAATCATCGCAAGCGCCTGCTTGTTGTCGATGATTATGTCCTCCAAAAGCTCCTTGTCTTCCTCAAATATCTGGACAACCCCTCCCCTCATAACCCTTTCCAGCACTCTCTGGTTTGCGATAGCGCCGTTGTTGAAGTAAACAAGGGTTTTCTGGATATCCATCAGCCTCATTATCTCCTCGTTCTTCATCGATTCTTTCAAGGTAGTTTCTATCTCCTCAACCTTCTTGTCAAGTATGCTCAAATGCTTTAGGTAATTGTAGGTCGACCGCTCCATAATCTGCAGGAGAAAGCGCCCCCTTTTCCCGGTCGAAAACCTCTTCACTTTCTTGTTCAGAAAATCCCCTATTGTCGGGGTTTTTTTGAGGCAGATTGTCGCCAGGATATTGTTGTTCACGGCGACACCCAGAGGCAGCGTGCTTATCTGCTCAAGGGTTTCTCCCCTCTCGCGGTAAGGCACTCTCACAATAATGTTTACTGCACCGTTATCCTCAATGTCAACACGGGGCATTTCATCCTCGTCCAGCGCATCCTTTAGCAGGTCTGCGTCAATGTCAAGCGCTTCCGCTATCTGTTTCAGCTCCGCCTCAGTCGGGGCAACAGCGTCTATCCATGCATTCGCTTCGACTTTGTCAAGGGGGGTGTATTCCGTATCCGCCGTCTTCTTTGTGTATATATTCAGGGCCATGCCATTCGCCTCTAATCTATCTAATGGCGCTTGTGCTTTTTAATGGTTTTGGGGCGCGCGCCTGCCTCGCCATTTGGCATCAGAAACAAATAATAACTACCTTATCCATATTAAAAACATGGGCTGGGTTCTGGATTTATATTGGCTGCTTGCGGTTCTTTCGGTTCCTGCCGCACTTTTCCTCAGCTTTTCAGCCTACCGCCTAAACCCGAAAGGGAAGATTAACAGGGCATTTGCGTTTGGCACATTTCTTGTTGCGGTTTGGACCCTAAATCTTGCCGTGCGTGGCGTTGTAACCGACATGTACCTTAACGCCTTTCTTTTCCAGGTTTTCTACGTGAACGTTGTACTCATAACAGGGGTTGTCCTTGACATTATGCAGATGTTTTCCGGGGTTAAATACAGGCGTTTCCTTAACTATGTGCCCGCGGCAATACTCGCCCCTGCCGTGCTCCTCGTTAACAATTTCATAATACCCCCGGCAAAGTATTGGTACACGATAGTTGGGTCGATAGGCCCCTTTGCCTGGGTTGTCCTTGGATATTTCTTTATTTACCTGATATGGGATGCCGCCCTTATCTATGTTGCTTGGAAAAAGGTTGGCGAGAAGGCGAAGCCCCACCTTGGTGCGCTCCTCCTGGTAATTGCGCCATGGCTGCTGATGAGCCTGATAGACGTCATTGTCAGGATGTTCGGCATTCCCCTGCCTTCCCTGACCTGCGTTTACACCGTCCCAACCGCGCTTGTCGGCGCATACTATTTCAGGAAGCTCGGCAGGAAAACAATTGGAGAAGCCCCTGCTGCAGGTTCGGAGCCGCACCCTTAGCCGCCGCATCCCTTTGGCTTTTTCATAAAGCCGCCCCTTTAATCACGAGTAAAGCTTGCAATCCCCAACCTTATCCAAACCAACTTTCTTTTGCTTCCCCGACTTCATGTCCTTAAGGAGCGCCTTCCCTTCCTTCAGCTCCTTCTCACCGATGATAAGCGCGAAGGGGATTCCATTCGAGTTCGCATAATTCAAATTTTTTGAGGGGTTCCTGCCCATCAAATCCATCTCCGCGGGAATCCCGCAGGCCCTGATGCGCTGCACAGCGCCCACAACCGCTTCCTTCTCTTTCTCGCCGCCAATCGCAAAGCCGTAAACTTTCGTTCCCCCCTCTACCTCTCCTTTCCTCGCCTCAAGCGCATCAACTATCCTGTCAACGCCGTAGCTTATCCCGACAGCCTCAACATCCCTGCCGCAGTACAGCCCAACAAGCCCGTCATACCTTCCCCCTCCCCCGCAGCTGACATTAACTTCGCCCATAACCTTGACCTCAAAGACAGTTGAGGTGTAATAGTCCAGGCCGCGCGCCAAGCACAGGTCAACCTCGACAAACTTTGATAATTTTTGTTTTTTGATAAGGGAAAGCAGTTCGTTCAACCCAACCAAACCTTCATCATCTTTGCCCACTAACTTTTCAACCTTTTTCAGGTCGTTCTTCTCAAGAACTCCAAGTATCTTTGTTTCAATGCCCCTGCCTTTCATCTCTTCCTTCACTTTTTCCTTCCCGATTTTATCCAGTTTGTCGATTGCCCTGAAGCAGTCCGCAACTTTCGCGTCTGGAATTCCGGTTTTATTTGCAATCGAGTCAAGCAGTTTCCTGTTGTTCACCTTAATCACAAACTTTAAACCAAGTTCCCTGAATACCCGGGCTGTTGCGGCAATGAGCTCAAACTCCGCAAGCATTCCCTTAACCCCGACAACATCAATATCTGCTTGGGTAAACTCCCTATACCTGTTTTTCTGCGGCCTATCATATCTCCATACCTGCCCAATCTGCCACCTCTTGAATGGCAAAGGCAAACCGGGATTAGCAGCCACAACCCTCGCCAAAGGAACAGTGAAATCGAACCTCATGCCCACATCCCTGCCCCCCTTATCTTTGAAGGCATATATCTCATTTGCAACCTCTTCTCCGGATGCCCCTTTCTTTGTGAGCAGGCCGAGCTCCTCCAGCGCGGGGGTTTCGAGAGGGGAGAAGCCATAGGCTATGAAAGTCTGCCTGCATACAGCTTCAACCAACTTCTTTATCTTGGCCCTGTCCCCAAGATAATCCCTCATTCCCCGCACTGTTTTGTACATCTACTTCACCACTTTATTCAATGGGAACTCGACTATATCCTCTGCCCCGGATTTCCTGAGCTTTGGAATCAAATCCCTTGAAACCTCCTCCCTTACCACGGTCATTACATCGACTGCCGTGCCCTTAGCCAATCTTGAGATGGTCGGGTTTTTCATGGCAGGAAGTGTTTTTAGAACAACATCCAGCCTATTCTCCGGAACATTCATCATCAGGCCAACCATTTCCTCGGCCTGCAATGCGCCTGTCAAGAGCATGGAGATGTTCTCCATCTTCTCCCTTTTCCACGTGTCCTTCCACGAATCCTTGTTCGCTATCAGCCTTGTCGTTGATTCAAAGAGGGTGTCTATTATCCTCAAATTATTCGCCCTCAATGAGCTTCCTGTTTCCGTTATTTCGACAATTGCGTCGGCCAGCCTCGGCGGCTTAACCTCGGTTGCTCCCCAAGAAAACTCGACATTTGCCTTTACCCCATTCTTCCTTAGGTAGTCCTTTGTTGCGTTGACAAGCTCTGTTGCTATTGTCTTTCCTTTCAAATCCTTGACAGACCTTATCTTGGATTTTTCAGGAACTGCCAGCACCCATTTCACAGGGCTTCTGCTCTGCTTCGCATAGACAAGCTCGGCAACCTCCTTAACACTTGCCCTGTTCTCCTTAACCCAGTCGCTCCCTGTCAAGCCCAGATCCATTATGCCCTGCTCGACATACTTCGCCATTTCCTGGGCGCGAACCATAATACATTCAATTTCAGGGTCGTCAATTTTCGGATAGTAGGAGCGGGAGCTTACGTTGATTCCGTATCCCGCCTTTTTGAACAACCCTATCGTGGATTCCATAAGGCTTCCTTTCGGCAAGCCCAATATTATTTTCCTGCTCATTTTTTCCCTCCATAAACCTCTTCAGGGTCGAATACCTTCTTCCCAATCTCGCTTACATTTCCTTCGCTGTCAACCTTCTTGTAAAAGCAACTTCGATAGCCAGTATGGCACGCCGCATCCCCCACCTGGTTAATCTTGAGCAGGACAGAATCATTGTCGCAGTCAAGGAAGATCTCCTTTACCTCCTGCACGTTTCCGCTGCTCTCCCCCTTAACCCAGAGTTTCCGCCTGCTCCTGCTCCAGTAGCAGGCCTTCCCCTCTCGTAGAGTTTTTTCCCATGCCTCCCGGTTCATGAATGCCTGCATCAGGATTTCCCCTGTCTTGTAGTCCTGCGCTATCGCAACTACCAATCCCTGCTCATTGAATTTAGGCTCAACCAAAGTCAACCCCCTCCAGTTTTATTTTTCCTGTGTAAAGCGCCATGCCCACAACCGCATCTATCCCCAGCTTATCCAGCATCTCCACTTCCTCCATACTTGAAATACCGCCCGCCATAGTAATCCTGTTATTGGTTGCTCCCTTGAGCTTCTTAATTGTTTCCAAATCAATCCCCGACATCAAACCTTCCCTGTCAACCGCAGTATAGAGGAATTCCGAGCAATAGCCTTCCAATTCCTTTGCAAGCTCCATAGGGGTTATATCGGTCTCTTTCTGCCAGCCCTCAACAACAACCTTCCCCCTGAAGGAATCAACAGCAACAATAATTTTGTCCTTTCCTATAGCCCCCGCCAGTTCCTCCATAAATTCCTTTTTCGCCTTTGTCCCTATGATTATTTTCTCCGCACCTGCATCCAAAACTCCCCTGGCTTTTTCAACTGCCCTAATGCCCCCTCCCACCCTTGCCTTCACAATCTTGGAGATTTCCTTAACAATATCAAGGTTGCTGCCCTTGCCCATCGCTGCATCCAAATCAATGACCTGCACCGCCTTGAAACCTGCAAGTCTCTTCGCAAATTCAACAGGGCCTTCTATCTCAAGCTTCTTCTCCTTGCCCTGCTGCAGCTGAACAACCTTTCCGCCCATCAAATCAATACTTGGAATTATCATAGCCTCACCTCTACCCCCTTCTCCCTCAAATACTTTTTCACATCCCCGACCGTAAACTCGTTGAAGTGGAAGATCGAGGCGGCAAGTGCGGCATCCGCCTTCCCTTCCTTAAACACCTCGACAAAACTGTCAAGCCTCCCTCCCCCTCCGGAGGCGATTACAGGAATCCCAACTTCCTCGCTAACCGCTCTTGTCAGCTCCAAGTCAAAACCTTCCTTTGTCCCGTCCCTGTCCATCGATGTAAGCAAAACCTCGCCCGCCCCCCTCTCTACAGCCTCCTTTATCCAGGCAAGCGCATCTCTCCCCGTGAACTCCCTTCCCCCATAGCAGGAACACTCAAACCAGCACTTGCCCTTCTCTGTTTCAACCATAACCCTGCCTTCCTTTTCCCCATACCTTCGCTTCGCGTCAACCGCCAGAACACAGGCCTGGCTCCCGTACAGCCTGCTAATTTCATTTACCAAATCAGGGTTTTTCAGGGCAGCTGTGTTCACCGAAACCTTGTCAGCGCCCGCACTGAAAACCTTTTTCACATCCCCGATTGATTTGATGCCCCCTCCCACAGTAATCGGCACAAACACACTTTCGGTTGTCTTTTTTATCACATCAACCATTGTTCCCCGCCTCTCCGCGCTTGCGGTAATGTCCAGAAACACAATTTCATCCGCGCCCTGCCTGTAATACTCCTCTGCCCTCTCCCAAGGCACTCCCGCATACTTAATCCGCTTAAACTCCACTCCCTTCACTACCCTTCCCTCCTTGACCGAAAGGTCACAATCCAAACAAGGAATTATCCTTTTCGCCAGCATCTACATCTCCACGAAATTTTTAAGCATCCGCAATCCCGCTTCTCCGCTCTTCTCGGGGTGGAACTGCACCGCAAAGACCTTACCCTTCTCCACCGCGCTTGCATATTTTTTTGTGTATTCGGTCTCTGCCGAGACAATTTCCCTATCCCGGGGCACAACATAGTAAGAGTGAACAAAGTAGGCATAGCTGCCTGTCTTCACGCCCTGAAACAATTTACTTTCTTTCTTTACAATCTCCAGCCGATTCCACCCGATTTGGGGAACCTTAATTCCGTTTCCTTTCGATTCGAACTTAACACATTTTCCCTTGAAAATTTCAAGTCCCTTAACATCGGGATTCTCCTCGCTTCCCCCAAACAAAGTCTGCTGCCCCAAACAAATCCCGAGGAAAGGCTTCCCTTCGCCTATGGCATCCTTTATCGCCTTATCCAGCCCGGCACTTTCCAAATTTGCCATGACATCGCCGAAGGCTCCAACCCCCGGAAAGATAACCTTCTCGCAGCTATCCAAATCCCCGGCATCGGAGCAAACCCTAACATCGGCGCCTGCCCTGCGCAGCGCATTTTCAACGCTGCGAAGGTTTCCCGCGCCGTAGTCTATTACCGATATCATATCTTTCCCTTTGTTGTGGGCAGTTTTCCTCCCGCCCTCTTGTCCTTTTCGCACGCAAACCTCATTGCGCGCGCAAAGGCCTTGAACATTGCCTCTGCCTTGTGGTGGTCATTCTCCCCATAGACCTTCATCTGCACGTTTGCCTTCGCGTTCATCGCAAAAGCCTGGAAAAACTCGGGGATAGCCTCGGTGCGCGCATCCTTCACATCATATTTCTTGAATTTAACGCCGACTTTTGAGTATCCCCTTCCTCCAAGGTCGACAGCACACAACGCAAGGGATTCATCCATCGGGATGCTTGCATCGCCATAGCGGAATATCCCCGCCCTGTTCCCAAGGGCCTTGGAAAAGGCTTCCCCCAGCGCAATGCCCACATCCTCGACAGTGTGGTGCTCATCAACCCCCAAATCCCCTTTCGCCTTCACCTCAATATCAAAAAGGCCGTGTTTGGCGAAAAGCTCGAGCATGTGGTCGAAGAAGCCAACGCCTGTGCCAATTTTTGCGCTTCCTTTCCCGTCTACCTCAAGCTTCACCGTAATGTCTGTCTCCTTTGTCTTTCTCTTAACCTGCGCTTTCCTCATCATTTTCCCTCCTCGTAGATTTCCTTAACCGCATTAAGCAATTCCTTTGTTTGTTCGACTGTTCCAATCCCTATCCTCGCATATCCCTTAAGCATAGGATAGGCGCTTACATCCCTGATAAGTATCCCCCTTTCTTTCAGCCCGGAAATAACTTCCTTTTCCTTTCCCCCGAACTCGGCCATAAGGAAGTTTGCCCTCGTGGGCACATACCTTATCCCAAGTTCATCCAACCCCTTATACATCATTTTCCTTGCGGCATCAACTTCCCCGACATAGCCCTTAACATATTCCAAATCGCCCAAAGCAGCGCCAACCGCAACCTCCGCCATAATGTTCACGGAGTAGGGGGACATTGATTTCATCAATACTGCCGCATTCTCTTTGCAGCTCGCAACATACCCCGCCCTCAATCCCGCGAGACCGAACGCCTTTGAAAAAGTCCTAAGCACAAACAGGTTGTCATATTCATTGATTAAATCAATAACGCTCTCCTTCATATACGCAAAGTATGCCTCATCAACAATCACGGCGGCTTCATTCTCCGCCGCCTTTTCAATCACTTTAACAATGTCCTTTCTTTCAACGCCTGTGCCTGTGGGGTTGTTCGGGTTGCATATTATCACAAGGCCCGTCTTATTCCCGATTGCCTTAAGCGCCTCTTCGGTTGGAAAGGAAAAATCGCTTTCATACGCCACTTCCCTTATCTTTGCGCCCTGCCTCTCGGCATAGAAGTAAAACATCGCAAAACTCGGCGTAGGTATGACAATTTCCCGGCCTTTCTCAACATACGCCGTTATTATCGCGTTGATTGCGTCATCAGACCCGTTTGTTGGAACAACCTCCCCGACCTCAACCCCGCTGTACTTTGCAATAATCTCCTTCAGCCCGCTATACTCGGGATAGGTGCTCAAATCCGCGGCGCTGACCTTTCTCAAGGCATCAAGCACCTTCGGGGAACAGCCTATGCTGTTCTCATTGAAGTCAAGCCTTACTTTTCCGCGCCTGCTTGCGGTAGGAGGCGAGTAGGGCCTCATCTCCCTCACGGCTTTCGTCGGTTTCATTTTCCTCCCTCCATAACCTTCGGCAGGGAATTCACATCAAGCATAATGGCGTTTGCCCCCATCTCCTTGAACTCATCAAGCACGTTCCTTCCCATCGCACCGCTAAGCACGGCGACGCTGAAAAACCTGCCGCTAAGCTCCCTCGCCTTCTCAACAGTCTCAATATCGTCCCTCGTATCCCCGACGTAAATTGCCTTCTTGCCCTTCAGCCTTTTCCGCATCTCAAATATCGCATCGGGAAACGGCTTCCTCTTCAGCGTTCCCTTCGCAAAATCATCCTCCGATATAACTTTCCCGGCCTTAAGAAAATCAAGCCCGCACATCTCCAGCGCCATCTTCGCCTCCCGCAGCGGTCTCCCCGTGACAATCCCGAACTTCAGCTTCGAATTCCTCATCCACCCAACCGTTTTTTTGTCGACCAAAACCTTTTCCTTCTTTATGAAACCTTCCCCCCTGACAAAGGCCGGTTTCCGTTTGTAAATCTTCGTGAACAGCTCCTCCCCCAGGTAATACTCCTGGAACAGCTCCCACAGCTTTTCTTTGTCCCACCTTTCACAAATCTTGTCCCATTCGACGCTTTTCCTCGCGGTCTTCTCCGCATTTTCTATTCCCCCTCCCAAATCCTTAATCTCATTCGCAAAGTCCTCAAGCCCCCCTTCAAAACCATAGCTCTTCATGAGCTGGTAGAGGGCGAGCGCATACGTCAAATCCCAGTCGTTGTTGAACATCCCCGCATTCTTCACAATTTGGGTGTCCTCAACCTTCAATGCCTCGGGCATCTTCTCGGAAAGAACCTCCCTGAAATACCTCTTCACAGCCTCAACAGCAACCCTCCTGTATGATTTGCTCACATCGACCAAAACCCCGTCTATGTCAAGGATTATGGTGTCGGCTAGCCTGATCTCCTTCTCGACCGCAATGTCGACCCACATCCCTTCTGTTTCCTTGTACATTTCACTTCATCCTCATTTTCACCGCATTGGCGTGCCCTTCAAGGCCTTCGCTTTCCGCAAGCGCAACAGCTGTTTTTCCCAGCCTTTTCAGGCCTTCTTTCGAGAGCTTCTGCACAGCTATAACTTTCACAAAGTCCGCAGCGCTTAAACCGCCCCTTGCCCTCGCAAAGCCCCCTGTCGGCAGGACATGGTTCGTGCCTGTCGCATAGTCCCCCATAACCTCGGCGGAGTACTCGCCAAGGAACACTCCTCCCGCATTCCTTACTTTCTTCAGCAGCTTCTCATCGCAGCCCGCAATTTCAAGGTGCTCCGGCGCAAACCCGTTCGCAATCCCGAACGCCTCATTCAAATTTTTCACTATCAAAATCCCGCCGTATTTTTTCAGTGACTTTTTCGCTGTTGCGGCAGTGGACAATTCTTTCACCTGCCTTTTCACCTCTTCCTTAACTTCCTTGGCCAATTTCCCGGAGGTTGTAACCAATATCGAGGAGGCGTTCTCGTCGTGTTCCGCCTGCGCAAGCAAATCAGCAGCAATAAACCTCGGGTTTCCATTCTCGGCAATAACCATGACCTCGCTCGGCCCCGCGAGGAAATCTATTCCGCAGATGCCAAACACCATCTTCTTCGCGGCTGTAACAAAAATATTTCCCGGCCCCACCACCTTGTCGCACTTAGGGATGCTTTCGGTGCCGTATGCCATCGCGGCTATCGCCTGCGCCCCGCCAACCCTGAAAACCCTGTCAACGCCGGCGATTTTCGCCGCGGCAAGCACCATCGGGTTGACGTTTCCCGTGTTTTTGCCCTGCGGAGCCCCGCTACACCCGGGCGGCGTGCACATAATTATCTTAGGAACTCCCGCAGCCTTTGCGGGCAATGCATTCATCAGCACAGAGCTAGCCAAGGGATATTTCCCTGCCGGAACGTATATCCCGACAACATCCAAGGGCCTAACTATCTCCCCTGCAACAGCGCCCTTCCCCACCCTCCTTGACCATTCTTTGGGCAGCTGCCCTTTCGCAAACAGCTCAATATTCCTTTTCGCGGTTTTCAGGGCGGAAAGCTCCGCCCTGCCTATCTTTCCCAAAGATGCGTTAATCTCTGTTCTAGGCACCTCTATTCCCTTAAGCGCAACCCTGTCAAATTTCTTTGTGTATTTGCGCAAAGCCCTGTCCCCCTGCTTTTTGACAGTCTCCAGAATAGGCTTCACTGTTTTTTCCGCCCCTGAAAAACCAGAGCTTCTCTCCTTCTTTATCCTTTCAATGCCCTTTATTGTTATTTCCCTAATCATGGCTTCCACTCTCCATAAGAATCAGTGAAGGTTCTCCCCCCTATCGCACATGCGCTCCCCCCGCAATATGCAAGAGGCGGAAGAGGAACAATCCCCTGTTTTAGGTCCAAACCCCTTAATTAGTGTTTCCATAGGGATTAGGGCGGCAGCAGGGCCGGCGCCGGGAATCGAACCCGGTTCCGAGGATCCACAGTCCCCGATCTTAACCATTGGACCACGCCAGCCAGTAAGCATGCTGTTTAGCATGGAAGAAAGAATATTCCGATAATTAGATAAATTAGAACCAGCCTTATTGCGGAGGACCGCATCCCGGGCAGCCGTCACAGCCGTGAAGTAAATCACCGTTCATAGTATACTTGGTGCTCTTAAGGTTTATATACCTTTGCTTAAAATTTCGGGAATCTCATCCAAACCTTCGACCCTATAATCCCCTTGCACCCCGACCCCGATTGATTTGATTCCTGCGTTCCTCCCTGCCTGCACATCAACCTCATTGTCCCCAACCAAAACCGCATCCTCAACCCCGACCCGCAATTTCCCGCATGCTGTGAGAACCATCTCCGGGCTTGGCTTGGAGCTTTTAACATCGTCCCCCCCAAGCACCTCATCGAAGTACTCGAGTATACCAAAGTGCCCCAGAATTTCCTTTACCATGGCATTCGGCGAGTTGCTCACTATCGCCAGCTTAAAACCAAGTTCCTTCAGCTGCGCGGGAACCTTATCCGCGCCCTCAAGCAGCCTGGCTTTGCCGATGTACTTCGAAAAGTTCTCGCTCATCAATCCCCTTATCTTTCCCAAATCCTCCCCCGGGAAGAACCTTGCAACTATCTCCTCGCTCGGCTGCGACCACACAAACCTGCGGTAGTCCCCCTCTGAAATAGGGGGTTTTCCGTACTGCTCCCTGATGTCGTTGAAAGCGGGCAGCCATGCATTGTACGAGTCTATTAGCACCCCGTCCAAATCGAAAAGAACCGCCTTAACCATGCAGAAAT
Source organism: uncultured archaeon (assembly GCA_964540145.1). Lineage (GTDB taxonomy): Archaea > Iainarchaeota > Iainarchaeia > Iainarchaeales > CAZILS01 > CAZILS01. The sequence goes on from CAZILS010000001.1 coordinate 342,365, forward strand.
TTACAAACCAAAGGATTAAATAGCCAGCCTGCGTAAATCCATATCGAGTGTTATGCCAATCAGGCCTATAAAACCGAAAATTAAGAACGCATACGGAAAAGCGAAAGCCAAGGTAAGGGCCGGCGCAGGCAGCCTGAAGCGCACCTTGCAAAGGAGATTTTTCGGGACGAGGGTCGGCATGCGGGAGCTTGAGGCGAATAAGCTTTCCCGGCCCGAGGTAAATCACAAGATTGGAAAAGCCACCACAGTTGCGGGCCTGAGCCGCGGAGGAAGGGTGGAGAAGCTCAAGGAAATGACTGAAACAGTCAAGCCGGATGAGAAACTAATCAAAAGCAGGGTTGTTGACATTACCGCCGCAATGAAGCCGAAAAAAGTTGAGGTTTCGCAGAGGCCCGGGATTGGCGCAGGGAACGGGGCGAAGAAGCCTGCCAAAAAGAAAACCGAAACCGAGGAGAAGGTGGCCTGATGCCCGCCAGAATTATGAAAGCCCTTGCGCGCTTGACAACTTTTGGTTTGCCCCGCGCAAAGAAAGGCGCCAAAAGCCTAAGGAAGAGGATTCCCGCACAGTATGATTCCGAGAAACGCAGGGCGATACAGAAAGAAATCCACGAGCGCCGCCTGAAGGAAGAAGAGGAATACTTTAAAAGGACGGGAAAGCACCGAAGCGCCGAGTTCGCCGAAATCAAGGAATAGCCCTAATTAAACAGCTTCCTGACTTTCTGGGAAACCTCTGTTTTTGCGAGTACCATCAGTTTAAGCCCCGGCCTAAGGATGGACTCCTTATCCGGGATGATGAAGGTTTCGTTCTCGTACATCGCGACAATCGCGCTCCCCGGGGGATATTCCAACTCGGAAATTTTCTTCCCGACTACCTTGCTTTTTTCACCGACCTCTATCTCCATAATCTCGGCCGCGCCCCTCGAGATGAACGCAAGGTCGAGCACATCCGGCTTTGTTATAAGTTCCGCAATGTAGCCTGCAGCTGCAGCTTCCGGATGTATGACGATGTCAATCCCCAATTTGTTCAAAATCTTCTCATCATACTCCACCCTGCTTATCCTTGTCGCAACACTCTTCGCACCAAGCTCCTTCGCAAGCAAACTGATGACCATGTTCGTTTCATCCTGGCTCGTAAGGACAACAATCGCATCGGCCTCCTTAATGCCGGCTTTCTCCAAAACTTTAGGGTCTGTTCCGTCCCCTTTCGTGGCAACGACATTCAGCTCGGAGCTGACCTTCTCGCAGGTCTTCTCGTCCTTTTCAACTATAACAACATCATGCTCCTCGTCCAAAAGCAGCTGCGCAAGATAGTAACCTAAATTCCCCGCCCCGACAATAATTATATACATCTCATCTCCTCCGTACCGAAAGCGCAAACCCTATTGCGGAAAGAATAGGCACAATCTCAAGCCTCCCTATCCACATGTTCAGGATAAGCATGACCTTCGCAACTGCGGGCATATCGGGCGCTGTTATTCCCGCCGAAACACCGGCATTGCTTTGTGCGGAAACCACCTCGAAGGCGGCATTCCCAAGGTCATTGCCCAGGCCCGTTAAGATAAGCACACCCGCCAATATAAAGATTACGTAAAGGATGATGAACTGGCTGACTTCCCTTAACTCCTGGTTCATCACATCCCTGCCCTCAAACCTCCTCCGGAAATAGGTGTCCCGGGGCAGTATTGACGCCTTTATCTTCCAAAACACAGACTTAACGAAAATCAGGAAACGGCTTATTTTAATGCCTCCGGCGGTGCTTCCGGTGCTTCCCCCCACGAACATCAGCAAAACAAGTATGATTTTCACAAAATCAGACCACTGCGCAACAAGGTGGGAGGAGGTCAACGCAAAACCCCCGCCGGTAAATGAGGAGACAACATGGAAAAACGCATATTCCATCCCGACAAGGTTGGAGCCATAGAACAGGATGAGCTTCGGCATAATGGTTATCGTCGCCAGGACAGAGAGGATAATCAAAACCCTGAATTCCCCGTCAAGGAAAAGCGAGTTTAGATTTCTTTTCTTCAGCAGCAGGTAATGCACGGAAAAGGAAGTCGCACCCAAAAACATAATCACGATAAGGCTGAAATCTATCCAGTAGTTGTGCAAATCCCTAAGCAGGCCGGGCTCGGTGTCCATCCCGGTTGTCGAGATTGCGCTCATCGAGTAATTGACAGCGTCAAACAAATTCAGCCCGGATGCGTAAAGCATAAACACACCCAACACAGTCATCATCACATAGATCGACCACATCTCCCTAAGTGTATTCCTTATGTTGGGCCTTATGTTCTCCTCTTTTCCTTCCGCCACTATGAGCTTAGCCGACTTTGCGTGGGTTGTCAGCACCCCCGAAAGCGCAAGCACGATAATTCCAATTCCGCCAATCCATGAGATAACGCTTCTCCAGAATATCAGGCTCTTGGCGGCGCTGTCAAGAGTAGGAGCCATCACGCTCAGGCCGGTTGTTGTTATCGCGCTCATCGACTCGAAGAACGCATTCAGGAAACCCATGTTATGCACAAGCACGAAAGGCAGCGCCGCAAGCCCGGTATAAACAAGCCAGATAACCGCAACAGTGAGGAAGGAATGTTTTCTCGTTGTTTCCGTTTCGGTCCTGAAGAGTATCTTCCCCACAACCCCCAGGAGGAAGGCAAAAACAGCAACCGCAACATAGTTCACCATTGTCATGAATGGCTCCATATAGAAAATCGAGATTATAATCGGCACAAGGAATGTTGCCGAGGACAGGAGAACAAGGTCGGATGTGTCCCTGAGCACCACACGGATATCGTCCATACCGAGGCGTATAAGCATTCTATCCCGCAGAATATGGGTTAATTAGTATTTATTGATTACTATTACAGCTTTCCCAAAAGCTTTAACATCACAGCTTTCTGCAGCCGACAGGCCCGGCTTGTGCCGATATGTGTCCCACCTCCCCGCAGTGCGCTTCGGTCGGTGGGACGGTAATATTCAGAGTTTCCCAAGAAGTTTCAGCATCACAGCTTTCTGCGAATGCAGCCGATTCTCCGCCTGGTCGAAAACAACGGACTGCTTCCCGTCAATCACATCAGCAGTCTGCTCATAGCCGCGCATCGCAGGCAGGCAGTTCATGAAAATAGCATTGCTTTTCGCAAGCTTCATCAACGCAGAATTAACCTGGTATGGCTTGAATAGCTCCACCCTTTCCCCTTCCTTCTCCTTGGGGATGTGGTATGACATCCAGGAATCCGTGTAAACAACGTCGGCTCCCTCGGCTGCTTCCTTTGCATCATGTGTAAGCTCCACCCTGCTCCCCGAGGCATTTGCGTATTCCCCTGCCTCCGCAAGGACACTCGCCATCGGCTCAAACGCCTTTCCTTTCGGGCAGCCCACGCTTACATCCATCCCAACCATTGAGCAGCCGTAAAGGAGCGAGTGCGTTACATTGTTGTTCCCGTCCCCCATATAGGCGAGCTTCAGCCCCTTCAATTCCCCTTTCTTCTCCTTGATTGTCATCAAATCCGCCAAAATCTGGCAAGGGTGTGAAAAATTTGTAAGCGCGTTGATGACAGGGACATCCGAGTTAGCTGCATATTCCTCAATGTCAGAGTGCTCGAACAGCCGCGCCATCACTATGTCAACGTAGCGAGCAGATGTCTTTGCCGTATCTGAAATGCTCTCCTTCTTTCCCATAGGGGAGGTAGCTATGTCATAGTAAATGCCATGGCCCCCCAATTGCGTCATCCCGACCTCGAATGAAACACGTGTACGAAGCGAGGGCTTCTGGAAAATCATAAGCAGGGTTTTGCCTTTCAATGCCGATGAATATTTCTTCGGGCTTTTCTTCACCTTTATGCCTGCATCTATCGTTGCGAGAATCTCTTTTGGCTTAAAATCCTTCAGTGTAAGAAGATGCTTAACCATGGCTAATTAATGCGCAAAATAGTATTTAAAGCTGCTCCAAAAGGGCTATCCCGCTACGTGCTTGACCCCTTCCGAATATGGCTTGCACACAATTTCCTGAATTGCCAAATCGAAGAACTTTGTGCTTGTTGTTGCCTTAACAACAAGGCAGGTATCGCAGCCTCTTGAGGTTCCTGCAATCGCCATGACTTTCTCGTCTTTCTGGACAAGCCCCGCATCCGCAGCCATAAGCAAAACCTCTATGCATACTTTCGTTCCCTCACCGAGTACGCGGAGAACATCTCCGACAAGCAAAGCAGGGCCTCCCATGCCCCATCTTTCTTTCACAGCCCTCTCAACCCCTGAAAATGAGTGGGTGCCATGGTGGAGTTTAATGCCCACACTTTCCATCTTTGGAATGTTTCCTTCCCACTCCTTTACCACTTCCGCCTTGGCACCTGCGTTAACTGTAACAGCAACTATCTCTATACTCAAATCCTTGAATTTCTCCACAGCCTTCAGTGCGGTATTGCCCCTGTGCGAAGCGCATACCAATCGTATAAGTAAGGCGAAGTTCTATATAAAAGCCTGCGGTCGGAAGCAACCGTTGGTTTGATTCAGAGGGCGGATGCAAGTTTTTTCAGGAGATTTTCCATGAAGTCCTTTGACTCTTTCATGCCTTTTTGGACAAGCTTTGTTCCCTCTTCTGTGAGCATCTTTCCACCAAGCATTTGTTCCATGCCCTCTATTTCTTTGAGGTATATTGTTGCCATGTCCTGAAGTGGAATATTTTTTGGAGCCTGTGTCACGAACCACCTCACGACCCCAATCTCCCCGACTGCATCTATCTTATCCGCATCAAAAAGAATCTTTGCCTCTATAGATTCTGGCATTTTGAAACCCCCTGCATGGATGGAATGGCTTTCAATTCCCGAAAGGATTTTTTCTATCTGTTCTTTTGGATAGCCACATTCTTTAAGCAGCTTTTCAGCCTCTTTGAGGGTTGCCTCAACACTCTCCTCTTCCCTCTGCCCCTTATACCGAACAAGGTCGTGGAGCAAGACCATTGGCTCAAGAATGCTCCTGTCGCAGTTGTGTACTTTGGCAATTTTCCTGCTGTTGTCAAGCACCCTTAGTATGTGCCCGAAATCGTGGGCGCCGCCCCGCCCTTCCATCACCTTCTTAACTTTTTCAAATAGGCAATTAAAATCCATTTCAAATCCCTAAAGTCCTTATCCTCTTTTCAATCTCCGAACTTGTTAGCGTGTTTCTCGTTTTTAGCATTTAAGATAGATTAAAATAGGACCAAGTTATATTTTATTGTATGGGTGTTTTTGACGGAGTTGCCGAGGAGCTTTTTAAAAGGCAGGTGAAATACAAGAAGGGACGGCATTGGCTAGAGGTGCCTTTTCAGAAATCAGAAAGAATGCATTGGCTCGGAAGCAAGCATACTGCTTACCTAAACTATTATCTGCATGAGAAATTTGGAACGGATGTTTTTGTGGAGACATATCGGGCCTCAAAACTTTATGGGCACACGTTTGGAGCGAGAATAACCTCCCTTGTTAAGACTCAAAGACTGATTGCCCCGATGATGACCTTGTTGGTCAAGGAGTTTGGGTGGGGGGAGATTGAAGCAATCAGGACAAAATACAAAGACGATTGGCTCACCTTCAATTTCCATGACCTGCCCGATTCTCGGGAAATCTCCAAGGCATTTGGTTTTCAGAAAGTTCCCTTTGATTATATGACTGCCGGCTTAATTGCGGGTTCTGCCGAGCAATTGCTGGAAAGAAAGTTTGTTGTAATGGAAACCGAGTGTGTAGCAAAAGGTGACTCAAGATGTGTCTTTGAAACTTTAAGTATTGAGAACTTCAAAAAGAAGCTGGATAGCATAACGGACAGTAATTATTTAACGATCCTGAAAAAGATTCTTGAACTTGAAGAAAAGACCGACTTTTTCAAGGAAACCGAGAAAGTTAAAAAAAGCCAGAATAAAAAGGCGCAGCTTTCTGAGCAAACATACTTGAAGAAAGAGCATATTCATTGAGTGATTTTCATCCGGTTTTTCAAGTAGTTTATTACCTTTATCATAAGCCGTTTGTCTTTGGAATCTTCAAATGTGTCCAGCAAGGATATTATCTCGTTCCCTTTCTCCTGCAGCTCTCGCAGGGTTTTTTTCATGGATTTGGAATAAATTATATCCTTAAAAATGTTGTCAAGATTCCTCTCGCTCAGCCCACTCTCAAGCGTCTCACGCAAAGCTTTTTTATCTACGCCTTTGAGTGAGTCATAGTAGTTTATTACTCCCAGAGAATAAAACCCATCACGCATATCTTCCTTCAAGTCTTTCAGGTCGTCTCCCCCCTGGAGAAGTTCCCCAAGACGATATCCTATAAGTTTAACTTTGTTGATTAGCTTCTCGTTGTCAGTTGCTGCTATTGCCCCCATCCCACACGACATCTGAAAAAACAGTGCGCCAGAGGATTGAATAAGATTTTTCCAGTATGTGTTCTTTGAGGGAATCTTGCGTTTCTGTATAAATTTCCATTTAAGTATCTCACCCAGCCCCCCCTCGCTTACTGTTCTAACGAAGAATTCCCTTGCCTTTATTCTTTTTTCAAGCTCAAAGTTTGCGATTGCCTCCACAAGCAAATCTGTGGAGTATAGCACATTTAATGCGACAACGAGCATAGCTTCCTCAGGAGAATATTTCCCTCTTATTGTTGGCAGGTTTCTGTCTGGCCTTACTGTTCTCTTGTCCAACTCATCATCCAATACCAACGATGCGCAATGGATTAGTTCCATTGCTGCGGAGAGCTTTTTTACATTGTTAGAACTTCCACCGCAAAGATTATAGAAAACAAGTGTTGAGAACGCACGCAGTCTTTTTCCGCCTTCAACTGAGTCATAAAACGCTGTTTTTAACGGCCAAGCCGCGAGATACTTTTCAAACTCATCATCTATTATCTCCCGGATTTCGTTTTCAAAAGTTGAAACGCTTAAATCTACAGCTTTCTCAATAGTTTTATCCTCAAAAAAGGAATTTCTAAAGTTTCTCGTCTTCAAGAGGAGTCACCATAACGCCCTTCGATGATATTTCCATGGGCATTATCCCCTCAGAAAATTTGGATAACCTCATCTTCCTTATTTCCAAGGTCCTGTTTGCCCCGCCAGCGACGCTGGAGAAAGTCAATACCAATATTCCATCGCACAGGAATTCAGAAATTGTGTCCCTGCTTATTCCCTCAGCACCCTCTACTTTCTCGCTTGTAACAAATGCGGTTGCTTTTGAATTGGCAATGGCGGAGAAAATTTGCTTTAATTTCATCCTCCCAATAGTAGGTGCATCAAGCATTGTCGGAATAGTCAGTTCGGCAATCTTTTGTATGTTCGGTTTACCCATTTCACCAGAGGTTGGAGGGTTGCTTGACACCGAATCCAATGAATCAAGAACAATAATGTCGTATTTCAATTTCTGTATCTCCTCAAGAAGGTAACCAACAAGCCCAGGTTCACCTGTGTCAACAGATACAATCTTGAGGTTCTTTTTTACTTTTTTCGGATCCCATCCGAATTGATTCATCTGTTTGTCTAGCCTGCCCTCATTTTGCTCAAGGTTCAGATAAAGACACTTCTTGCCATCGAGGGCGTTGTTATACAGAATGTTTGCACAGAGAATACTCTTGCCTGTTCCTGGAGTTCCCGCCACAAGGATAATATTCCCTTTTGGCAAACCCCCTCCGAGTATTTTGTCGAGACCTTTAATATTAGTCTTTACTCGCTCTGTCATGGCAATAACCAAAACCTTATAAAGCAAAGATATATATAAAACTTCGCTTAATACTTTTTGATATAGGTTTAGGTGGTTCTGTGGCGGCAGCTGATCTTGAGAAAGAGTTCATGGCGAAGGTAAAACTTCCTGTTCCCAAGTTCGTGATTTATAGCACTATGGTCAAGGACATAGCAAGGCTCCAGCTCAAGATGGACAAGAGCTTCAGGAATGACCTTTTCAGGCTGAGGCGCCAGATGTACAAGAAGAAGATAACTCCAAAGCAGTTCTGGAAGGACTACAAGAAGCTAATTCTAAAAAGCATCGTAAAGAACACAAAGACCGTAAAGGAGCTTCTGAACAAAGCAGATGTTGAGATGGAAAGGGCCTTCAAGAAGGCGGAAAAGGAAGAGAAAAAAGAATCTAAAAACGAGAAAAGGCCGCCGATTGATTTGAGGCTGCCGCAATAAAGCTTATTTTTGTAGGGGATACTTTGGGAACGACAAAAATAGTGAAGAAGATAGCGTCCGAAGAGAAAAAATATGAAACGAAGGTAAACAAGCTTATAAGGGATGTTGCGAACAAGAAAATAACGCCAGCCTGTTTTATCAGAGAAACACAGAAACAGGAACGCGCAAAAAACTCCAAATTCAAGAAGCTTACGAAAGAGCTTGTGAAGGAAACCAAGAAAGAACCCAAAAAAGGTGTTAAGAAGTCAAGGTCTTAATTCCCTAAAAATCCCTTCAACCCTCGCCTTAGCCTCAATCCTCCCGAGGGCATCTCCCCACAACCCATAGGTCTTTTTCAGTTTGGAGTCGGTCAGCACCCAGAACCACTCATCATAACCTTCCAGGTGCTTGAGCTTCTCTATAATCCTTTCCTTGTGCTTCAGCCGTGCAGCCGCAGTATCGCGTCGTCGACCTGCTTTCCGGAGAGGTGCACATAGCGCGCCGCCATCTTGCTGTCCTGCACCAAGCCGAAGTCCTTCTTCACGCGCTGCGCCGTAATACGCAGGCTGCATGAGTTCCTGATTATCCGGGCCTTGCTCAGGTCCCTGGCGTAGTTGTAGTCGTTGAACCGCAGGATTAGGTCGCGGTTCCCCTTGGATATTGGCGCCGCCTTGAGGCGCCTGACTTCGCCCTCAAGGAGGGCGTCATAGTCGTGCAGATACTTTCTCATAAACCTCACCTTCCTGCACCGAAAACCAGTTAAAAGGCGAGGCAACGAACCATTGATTCTATGCAGGGAGGAGGATTCGAACCCCCGAAGGCACTAAGCCACTGGCTCCTGAAGCCAGCACGTTTGACCGCTTCGCTATCCCTGCGTAAGCATGTTTATTGTATTTAGCCTGTCCTCACTAAGAGGTAAATAATTCTCGACCAGAAGTTCTTTTAACCTTTTGATTTGCGACTTTGGGATTGTGAAATCGTGCTGGAGGTACTTGTAGGATATAAAATAGAAGAAGCGGGCCCACAGGGGATCGAACCCTGGTCAGCAGCTCCGCAAGCTACGATGCTATCCACTACACCATGGGCCCGGATACCTATTAGCATGGGGAACAAATATTAACCTATTTCCGCACCGAGCACACTGTCAAAAACCCAGCCGTAAACCCTCGCAAGCGGCTTCACAATAACAGAGATTACCTGGAAGACAAACAGCACTGTTATTGCCTGCAGCACCCAGAAAAACTCCTCGATAAGCGCAAAGAAGGGCATCCTCTCCTTGAGCATGCCAAATACCTGTTCGTTGGTTCCGTTGTTTGCGCTTTGGGATCCTTGCTGCTCCCCGAGCGCCTCCCTTACGGTTTCCTCATACTCGCCGCTGTAGAGCTGTTCCCTTATTCCCTCCATCATTGCGACAAAAGCCTGCGCTTCGGGAGTTGAGCTTGCCTCAAGCGCCATGTACTGCGGAGTTCCCATAATCTGCCCGACATTCTGCTTCTGTATGTTCACATACATTTCAGTGCCAAGCTGTGAAAAGTCTCCCCCTCGGCCGGGGGAAGCTTCTCCTCCCGCAAGACCCCCAAGGGCCATATCCATAATCGTTTCCTCAAACTCACCAACATACAACTCGCTGTTTGGAAGGGCAACCGCAACAGCCGCAATTAGCACGCCAATTGAAAGCACCAGCACAGCAGCCCCCAGCGCTTCCTTGAAACCCCCTGCCTCGATATACTTCCTCACTTTCCCTGATTTCTCCTCGCCGAGGGCATCAACGCTTCGCATAACTTCCCCATTCTCCTGCTGGGAGAGCGTGAAAGCAAAAAGCGCAACAAGGTAAAACACCCCAAGCAGCCAATAACTGAAAATCCCGAAAGCAAACATCCCAATAATCCCGCCAAGCCCTGCACCCCCCGCAGAAAACAGCACGGCATTCTCAACGCCTTTCCTTGCCATGGCTCCGGCAGCGGCAAATGTCAAGGGGAATACGAGGACAAACGCAATGAACTCAAATGAAAGCAGCTGCGAAAAACTTTGCCCAAGCAGGGATGGGGAAATCAAACCTTCGATTGTAACCCCCGAAAGGCCAAGCAGCGAGCACCAAAGCAGAACAGAAACAAAAACAGAAAAGAAAAGGACAATTGACTTTTTATCGATGCCCATTACACCAGCCTCACGGCCTTCCCCTTGTGCAGCATAATGCTTGTCTCGCTTTGTGTAACTGTCTTTCCCTCAGCCTCTTTCAGGACAGGGAACGCGTGCAAACAACCCTTCTGCATCAGCTCGCGCATCGCAAGCTTCCTCCTGAAATCTGAAAGGCCTAATTCCCTGTCAACCCACCGCTCCGCAAAAGGAAGTGTCTTATATTTCTCCTGCACAAGCTCCAGTATCTGCCTGGCTTCCCTGCTCCTGACAGGCCTCGCTTCCTGCAGCTGGAAAATTTCGCTCTGCGAGCTCTCCTTCACATACCCTTCCCCATCAGTAACAAACGGCTCAACCGCAATAACCATGCCCTCCTCCAAAACCCGGTCATCCAGCTTATCTATGTTCGGTATTGTGGGGGCGGCATGGGCATCCCACCTTTCCAAACCATGGCCTGAAAGGTTCTGCACAGGCCTGAACCCGTTTTTTGCAACAAGGTTATGTATAACTTTCCCTATCTCCCCTATCTCGGCATCTTCCTTGACAACCTTGACTGCGGCTTCCAAAGCATCCTCGCTTGCCTTGACCATCTTCCCAAACTCCCCCGATAAATCAACCGTAAATGCAGCATCCGCTATGTAGCCATCGACATGAACGCCTATATCAACCTTCACAACATCCTTCTCCTCAAACACCTTCTCATCGTTGGCGGAAGGGGTGTAATGCGCAGCCTCTTCGTTCACAGACAGGTTTATGGGGAATGCTGCTGCCCCCCCTAGGGAAGCTATTTCCTTTTCCACATTTTCAGCTAAAGTAAGCATTTTTTCTCCCACTTTAAGCTGTTTTCTGGCTTTTTTCTGGGCATCCTGTAGGATTTTGCCAGCCCGCAGGTAGTTTTTGGCTATTTTTTCATCCATAAGAAACACGCTGAAAGTTATGTTCCTGCGCTCACACTGAGCCTTATGAGCCGGAAAAATTTGAGGGGCTTTCCCTTTTCCATATCAAGGACAGCCATTCCCTCCCAGCTCGGGCTCTCGCTGTCGGAGAACTCGACATAGTAGGTTGTTTTGCTTGGATTAACCCCATCAAAAATCGCAACAAACGGCGCTGTTCCCGGGTCCTGCTCCCAGAGCTCCTTTCTTTCCCTTATGTTAACATAGGTCATCTGCATCTGCTCCCGCAGGACAGGGTCATATTCCCTGTTATTACTCTTCTTAAAATCGTCTTTGAAATCCCGGAAATCCTGAGATTTCTCAAGCACTGTAAAGAAATTTTCTTCAGTTGCCTTAACAGGCTCGCTTTCTATGTCCCCCATACTCACGTTCCCTGTGACCGGGGCAGGGAAATAAACCAAAAGAACCGCCAAAACCGCAACCGCTAAGACTGCAACTACTGCATAAAAACCAAGCTTGTTTTCCATGCTAATATGGTGTGGTTTACTTTTTATTAAGCTAACTAATCCCTTTTCCCAACAACAAACACCACAACAACCGCGCACAAAACCGCCAGCAAAGGGCTAATCCCCGGAATTGCAACAGTATCAAGCTCCCCCCTCACAACACTAAAATACGATGTTCGTGTGCAGACATCGCACTCCGCAGGGATGGTAACAACAACCTTGTAAGTTCCCTCCTTGCCCGGCGTGAAAGCATAACTCCCTGTTTCGCCCTGCAGCGAGCTTCCCTCATAATCGGGAGCTATCGAATCTTCATAGTAAACTTTTAACGTAACTTCCTTCTCGTCCTCCCTGGCCAGCCTCAAGGAGACGCCTATCGATGTTGCAGTTCCCGCACTCGTGTCCGGGGCAACAACCGAAAGTATGGAGGTCTTTCCGCTCACGCACCCCTCGTCTATCTCCCCGTCGCAGTCATTGTCCTTCTCGTCACAAATTTCAATTGCCCCCGGATATGTGAAGGGGTCTGAATCGTCGCAGTCCTCGCCGCTTTCGGGACATGCGGAGAGGTCCCCCACACCATAACCATCGCTGTCTTTATCCTCACAGCATCCCGGGTCGGAAAAGCAGTCGCTGTCGCTGCAGTCTACCGCAAAATCGCAGTCGTTGTCTATGCCATCGTAACAGTCCTCCGAAGCGCCCGGATTTACCGCTGCGTCTGTGTCGTCGCAATCGTCCCCTGTCGGGCATTCAACCGCATCAAAGAGGTCATAGGTGTCGCCGTCCGCATCGATACACCCTACGCAGGCAGGATCCCCGGCACAAACCGCCTCGGAACAGCAGTCCGCAGTGTCATCACAATCAACGAGAGTATCGCCGTCATCGTCCAGGCTGTTGTCGCATATCTCCACCCCTACGCAGGCAGGATCCCCGGCACAAACCGCCTCGGAACAGCAGTCCGCAGTGTCATCACAATCAAC
>CAZILS010000001.1:355079-387661 GCA_964540145.1 uncultured archaeon
GATCCCCGGCACAAACCGCCTCGGAACAGCAGTCCGCAGTGTCATCACAATCAACGAGAGTATCGCCGTCATCGTCCAGGCTGTTGTCGCATATCTCCACCCCTACGCAGGCAGGATCCCCGGCACAAACCGCCTCGGAACAGCAGTCCGCAGTGTCATCACAATCAACCAATGTATCACAGTCATTGTCAATCCCGTCATCGCAAACCTCGCCGCACGCAGAATCAAATGTGCATTCGCTGTCGCAGCAGTCTATATCCCCATCGCAGTCATTGTCAATGCCGTCATCGCAAACCTCGTCAGCCCCGGGATTTACGTCAAAGTCGCTGTCATCACAGTCCCTGTCCCTCGTGGCGCTGTAAACAGAAGGGGGGTTTGAGCAGCTCCCCCTCGAATCGCTTGTTCCCCAGGTATCTCCATCCCCGTCCCTGTAAAGCGTGTCTTCAATAACCGGGCAGTTTCCGCCGCAGTAGTCTGCTTCGCCGCAATTCTGCGGGCAGAATGGCATGCAGTCGCAGCTTTTTACAAGGTCTGTTTTCGCACTGTCCCCGGGATAAACCCCTGTGCAGCTTCCCTGCACAGCCTGCGCCGGCAGCGCATACGGCGTCCTGTAGGATTTCGAATCGGATGTGAAGCAGACATACGTCCTTGCGGAGTTCGCCTTCAGCCATTTTTCGTCCGGAACAAACCCATCCCCCGCCCTGAAAACCTCGATGCGTTCCGAGGACTTTGGATTGTCCGCCGGAACCGCATGTATAACACTCCTTGTGGTATCGTACTCGCTCTTCATGTAAACATAGTTCCCAATCTTTCTCAGGTCATAGAGTTCAGGCACCTGGTCAGGCCTGCTTTCCTGCCCGTAATACCCTTTCTTGACCATCTCGACATTAGCCTTCTTCGGGTCATAATAAGGGAAGGCGTAAATCGCGTCATTCTGGCTGTCATAGGCGCCTATGAAGTAAAGGAAGTTGCCAAGCTGCACTATCTCGGTTGCGGAAGGGACCCCCGGCCTTTCGCCTATACTGCGGTACTGCCTGAACAGCTCCTCCCTTGCCGACTTGCTAGGGTTATAAACAGGAACCGCATAGAGCACGTCCCTTGTGCCGTCATATCCTGCCCTGAAATAGAAATATGAACCGATGTGCCTAAGCTCGGAAAGCTGCGGAACATAATCCTCGTAATGCTTGAATACCTCACTCACTGCCGAGGAGGAGGGGCTTTCCGCAGGCCAGACCTCTATTGCGGTTTCCGTTGCGCTGACCATTCTCCTCGAATAGACAAACCCGCAGTTGCCCATCAGCTGGCTCGCATAGGGGACGTGGTCGTGGTAGTCCCTCATAATCCTGTCGGAATCCTTCAGGGTTTTCGGGTTAGGAACATAAATCGCGTAAAGGTCGCTCTGCGTTCCGCTGTACCCTATCTTGGCATAAACATAGTCGCCGAACTGCACCATGAAGAACGCGCCCGGCTCGGGAATGTAATCGGAGTATGCCGAGGACTTTATTGTGCGGGAATCCGATGGGTTTGTGAAATGGGTCGCGACAAGCTTCGCCCCGGAAGCCCCATACGGCTCCTTGCTGTATATGTAATTGCCGAACCGGAGATCCGCCATCGCGCCCTGCGCAAGCACGAGCGTGCATAGAATGGCCAGCGCAAAAACAAACTTTTTCATCATTAAACTATATGAGTTAACTACTATAAAAGACTAATTTTTGGGTTCACGAGAAGCTTCCAAGGGTTTTTTGTTTTCCGCCGTGCATCAAATCTTCCTTGCTATAACCAAGCTCCGCAAGTATCTTTATCACTGCAGGAACAACCTGGTTCTCAATGTAATAGTCGGCATCGTAATTCCCCTCGCTCACATACTCCTCAAGCTCCGCCCTGTCCGAGATGCTCTTGCCCGCCTTTGTTATGACATAGCCGATAACGCTTCCCACACCCAGCTCCTTTCCCCTATTTATCGCCTTCTTCGCCGCCGCAATGTGCGGACCTATCGCTGCGTAATCCTTCAAAGGCTTTTTTATCTGCGTCATTATGACCAAATCCGCTTTGGGAACCTTCCCTCCCTTCAGCAGCCCTATCCTTGATTTCGCAATCTCCGCCGCTTTCTCCGGCTTTCCCTCCTTCAGCACAGCCTCCAGAACATCCCTCTGGGTGGCCTTCGCAATCCCGGACCAATCCCTCCTTACATACTCGAAGCCGACAATTTTCAAATTGTCATTGAAATCAATCAGCGCATACCTCTTTTTCGCAGCACCTCCTTCCTTCTTCGTGACAAAAATACCGCGCTTGAACAGGCCCTCAAACTCAAGCTCCATCCCCTTCGGCAGTTCGCTGTTCACTTTCTTCACAAACTCAAGAACTTCTTTCTTTCCCTGCCCTTTGGGAACAACAAACAGGGCCGAGTCTGTATCTGAATAAAGCGGCTTAAAACCGTTTTTCTCGGATTTGTCGAGCGTTTCCCTTATGTAACGCCTGCTCCAAGAAGTCACGGCGCTCGCGGCCTGCATGCTATACCAACGAAACCTCGCATAAGCAAGCGTGCCATAGAAACTGTTGAGCATGATTTTCAGGGCATGCTGCTTTGCATCAAGCGCATTGTACTCTGCACTTTTTTCCTTAACTTTTTTCATGGCAGCCTTTGCCTCGACCCTCCCCTTGAAAACACTCTTTATTGTTTCTGGGATAAAGCCTTTTTCCTTTTCGCAGAACCAGTCCTTGGTTGGGGCAAGGTTTTTCTTTTTTCCTTTGCAGCATTTGCAGTTCAGTGTTTCAGGGCTGACATTGTGCGCAATGATTATGGAGGGGTGCAAAGAACGGAAATCAACGACAGCAATGTTGTCATGTAATCCCGGAACAGGGGACTTCACATAGCCTCCCTTGAAGGTCTGCATTATCCTCGCCCTGACCTCCCCCTCTTCAGGCCTGTTAGGAACCAACAGTTTATTTTCGAAAGCCCGGTTCATCAGCAATGCCTCAACCAAAATCCCCGTCGAGACCCTGCTCACATCGAACATCATCCTCCTCGTGAGCCTGCAAATCTCCGCAATCAGCGGCAGATACCTCACGGCAAGCTCCCTCGTGGTTTCAGTGTCTTCCCTGTTGTACTCAAATATCCTGCCAAGGTTTTTTCCGCTGTCCCAAAGCCTGTTTATCTCGTTGTGGTCCAGCTTCTCCTTCTCCTTGCCAAGGACAGCCCCAACCACACTTTCCAAATCATACTTAACCAGGCTTACCGCCCCCAACTTTGAAAGAAGCCTCATCATCAAGTATGCATCAAGGTGCTGCCTTCCCTGCACAGAATAGGCGTTGTCCATCCCCTTCCTTTCCGCCTTCGGAATTTCCCCGCCAAAACCTATGCCAAAATTAACGCCAAGTTTTTCACAGCGTTCCCTCAAGTAGGGCATGTCAAACCCATCCCCGTTGTAAGTGACAAGAACATCGGGATTTCTCTCGCTCACTTTTTCAACAAACGCCTTTACCATCCCGGCCTCGTTCGCCTTTACCTCAACCTTTCCGGAGGTTCCTTTCCCGGCTTTCCATTTCCCGTGGGTAAACACAACACTTTCCTTGCTGTCGGCATACGCAATGGAAAGTATGGGGTCCTGCTTCGGGTCGCTCATCCTTCCCGGAGAGTAAGTTTCAATGTCAAAACAGCCAATCTCCAAATCCTTAACAGCGTTAACCTCTTTTCCGGAGGCCTTAATCTCTTCCAGTTCGTTGTTGCTGTGCCTGAACTTAACTTCCCTCAAGGGCTCCAGCCCCTTGTCAATCAGATAGCGGTTTGTGAAGGGTATGTCGTACTCCCTCAATTCCCTCACGCCCTGAATGTCCTTTACCCGGTCCCTTGAAATGCTAAGCTCCTTGGTTGTGCGGAAAACAACTTTCAAAACATTCTCGGCATTTTTCCTCTTCACCTCCTCAACCGCAAGCGGGGAATTTCCTTCAACCTTAAGTTCCTTAAGGCGTTTTTCCACGCTCCGCATGTCCTTTGCAACAACATAGAAATAGGGCCTGAACTCGGCATCAACAAATTTTTCAATCCCTTCCTTGGTGCGGATATAAAGCTCTATCTGCGAGTGCCCCTCTTTGGAACTGCAGTAGCCCGCATCCACCAGAATGCCGGAACTCAGGGCGGAAACCATGTGATATATTTATAAGTAACTTCATTTAATAGTTAGGTAACATGCCGAGGAGAGCAAAGCCGGGAAGGCCGCAGGAAACAATGTATTCCGCCGCGAAGATGGCGCGGGATATCAGGGCGCTTAATTCAAGCATCCTTATCCTTTCCCAGAAAATAAAGTACTTAGTGCGAAACGAGAAAATCCTGGGGAGGAACCTCCTTGTCCTGAACAAAAAGATGAGCGAAGGCGTTTCAAGGCCTGCGGCGGGCACAATTTCCGAGGAGCAGCTCGCACCCATAACAAACGACCTTAAGGCCCTGGCCGATAAGATTGAGAAGAACTCCGCATCAATTGCCGGCCTGCGTTCCGACTTGGAGATGATGAAGGAAACTTACGCAAAGGCGGAATCCCTGAAAGAGGTAAAGTACGTAATCGATTCAATCAACCCGCTTGAGTTCGTGACATATACGGATGTGAACGGGCTTATAGACGAAAAACTGAAGGGCAAAAAACCTAAACCCAAGGGCAAGAAAAAGTAGCGGCTATGCCGGGCTCCTGCTTATCCCCGGTCTGATAAATGCCCTGTATCCCTTTCTCCCTTTAATCCTTATGCCCGCATCATTGCCATTCACAATGTTAATCATTGTTTCCATTGTTGCGTATAGCTTCCTGTCAAGGTCGGTGCCGTTCTTTGCCGAAAGAATAACCCCGACGCCATAAGCCGCAATCTCGGAAAGCATTGCGGCTATTTCCCTCTGCAGGATGTTGCCCTCAAGCGGCACAATTTTCTCGGCGGAGGGAATGGCAACCGCGGCCTTCAGCACGGTTGTCTTGCCCTTCTTTTTGTAGTACTCAAGTATCCCGTTCACAAGGCTGTGCGCAAGCATAAGTTCCTGCCTCGAATCCAAGCCCTTCATTTCCACTATGCCCGCCCTTCCGATTGCCTTAACCCAGGTTTTGCAGACCTCATCTATATTATTTTCCCCCCCGAACAGGCCTGTGTATCTTAACCCGATAATCCTGAGGAACCTCACCGCTCTCCCTATCTGGAATGCGTGCTTCTCATCGTCTGCGGCTATGCCGGAAACCCTCTTGACAAGGTCCTCAAGGCTTTCAAGGTTTCCTTCCCCCATCTTCTCGGAAATGAGCTGCGAAGCCTGGTTTTTCCCGGTCCCGAAAAGCTCAAGCATTCCTTCGGGGTTAATCATGTTCAAATCCACCACAATATCTTTCATAACCCTGAATGTGTTTATTGGGAACCCTATCGGCGCGGCATCAACGCTGTATTTCTGCAGCTCCTCCCTTTCAGGGGTTGCCTCCCCCAGCCCCGAAAACTTTTCCTCCCGGTCAAGTATTGCGACAGGCGTATTAGAAAGGAGGAAACTCTCGATAAGCACATGCATTGCCTTCATCCTGTCGAGGCTTTCCCCCTCCGTCACAAGGCTCCTCGCGAAGAGGTCAAGGGGCTCAACAACCTTTGCCTTCTCCTTTGTTATACCGAGTATGACCTCGCCTTTCGCCATTCCTTCGAACTCGTGGGCGGGAGTTGATGGTGCGGGATGCGAGGCGGTTGTGGTTGCGGGAATAAGAAGGGGCTGTGAGAAAAATGCCGCCTTGACATGCTCGCTACTCGCCTCAATCTCGCTCAAGGTAAGGTCGTATGCCTTCGAGACATCCTTAATCATAATCGAGGATGCCTTAAGTTTCTTGAGCAGGGAGTCAACCTCCTTAACGAACTCCTCGTCCTCATACTTTATGTATGCGGGGGCGCTCCCAAGAAGCAGGTACCTCACAGTTTCCTGCTTTGTGTGCTTTGTCATCACAACAACTTCCCTCGGCAGGGTCTCGACAAACCCGGATAACTCGCCCTGCGCGGAAAACATCTTGTAAAGCTCTATTACCGCGCCGGTTACCTTCCCCTTTTCTTTCTCATAGATTGCGACAAGCAGCACGCTTTCCGGATTCCTGTATATCTCCACAGGCATATCCTGGAAATCGCCATCAAAGAGCTTTGTCCACGGCCCCTCGGATATTTTCGGTAAAACCATTCAATCACTTGCTTTTGTGCCTCAAATAAGTATTTATATATGATACGGTTATTTATATAAAAAACTGCGTGATTTGATGCCTGAGAGTTCTGTTGTACATGAAACCGTAAAAAGAATGCTCTCCTCCGGGATAGACGACGAAACAATCAGGCTGACTTTAATGGACATAGGCCTTACAGAGGACGAGGCGAAGAACGCTATTGCGGGCGCAAAGGGAGTTGCGCCAAAACCTGCAGCGCCTGCGCCAAAAACACCCCTGCCGGAAACGGAACCTGCCGAGGCCCAGTCGAAAGCCGAGCCCGCGCCCCCTGTTCCAACACCCCCTCCAAAGACCGAGGCGGATGAAATGGCGGGCGCAATAGGCGAGGATGTAATTGAGGAAAAGCCTTCCGCTCCGGCAAAGCCCGTCGCATCACCGCCGAAACCTGCGCAAAGGACAGCCCCTTCCGCCACAGCCCCTGTGGAGGAACAGCGGCTCCGGGAAACAACTTCCCAAGTGCTGGCCGAGGAGCAAAATGCGGCAATAGGCGATGTAGGGAAGAGGGTTGAGGAGCTCCATGAGAGGCTGCCCGCGGCAATGATGCCGAACGAGAACCTCCAGAAGGCATTGGTTGCGCAGGCGAGGGACATCTCAGAGCTTAAGGCGTCAAGCTCCGCGCTCCAGTCCTTGCTAAAGAAGATACTTGAAACCGACAGGAAAATCCTGCTCGAGCTGAGCAAGAAAAAGTAAATCCCGCCGTGCTGGGGCAGGAAGAAATAGCTTCGCCGCCCCGGCTAGCTGAACAGCTTTTTTAGGCTGTCTATAATTTTCTCGGAGCCTTCTCCCACTCTCTTCCAGAACTTTCTGCCTGTGTACCGTTTTTCATCCCCTGCAAAGGCATACTCTGCGGCGACTTTCCCAACATTCTTTGCTCCCTCGGCAATGCCCTTCCCCTTTGGCCACTGCCCCTTCGCCTGCTCCATTGCGGCATAATCCCCCTGAAGGTCTTTCCTCAAGGCTGTGAAACCTTTCTTCCCTCCCCTGCCCAGCATCGCGAGAAAAGCCCCAAGCAG
Source organism: uncultured archaeon (assembly GCA_964540145.1). Classification (GTDB taxonomy): domain Archaea; phylum Iainarchaeota; class Iainarchaeia; order Iainarchaeales; family CAZILS01; genus CAZILS01. Next base: position 362,305 of record CAZILS010000001.1, read on the forward strand.
CATGGCTATCGCTGCGGCAGCACACAACAATGCAGCCCACGCAATCTCCATCTGGAGAAAAACAAAAACAAGCGCAAGCAGTATTATTAAAAGCGCGGGATTCAATCAGTAGCCTCCCTCACCGCCGCCGCCAAACATGCCCTCATATCCACCCATATCCGGCGAGTAATATTCTGGCTGTTCCTGTTTCCCGCCGATGCCGAGCGCAAGCGCAACTATAACAAGCCCAAGAACCGCGAAAGGTATCAACTCGGTAAGCCCCTCCGTGGTGAGGTAGTAAAGAACCCCGACAACCCCGAGCACCATAACCGTTCCGGAGACAGACCTCATTGTTACAACCATGATTGCGGCAATAACCCAGACGAGCCAGGCCTGCCCTGCCTGCAGTATCATCCACATCAGGAAAATCATGACAAGGAATGTGAAAGTATCCATTGAAATCAGCTCTTGTACACATTTACCTTCTCAAAAAACTCCTCGCCGAATGTTGCAAGGAGGAACAATACCACCCCAACCCAAATAAGAACCGGGAAAAGGAACACCGTAAGGTAAGTCACTATAAACGCAAACAGCACAGCCAGCTTCGGGCTTCCCAATGCATTCTTCGACCATGAAAAAAGCCAGACGAACACAAAGAGCGTTGCGACTATCTCGAGGTTGTTCAGCAGGGGGTCTGCAGCGAGCGCATACATCATAGTACCACATTTATTGTTCCTCAAACGCCTTTAAAGTTGTTTGTTTAACCCTCTCCCCCAGGTCAGTGCTTCTTCACACTCGTCCCTATGCCCCACATTATCACAGATGTGAAACCCACCATGAGCAGCATTTGCATAACATAGACAGATGCGAAGATATAGGTGTATTTGAACACAAGCAGCCAAACAAGTATTGCGGTTATGATAATTGTAAGCACTCCCGAGCCCATATATCCCCTAACCATCGAGTAAAGCACAAATATCATTATTGCCTGGAAAAGCAGCTTCGCCGGCGGAAATACAGCCAATATTATCGGCGGTATGAGCGCTATCGCAAGAAAGCCTATAACAAGGAAAACCAGGAGATTGCCTCTTTCGTTCATCCGCCGGGCCTCCTCATTGGCGGCCCGCCTGCCCCGCCGGCCATCCTCGCCATGTTGGCCTGCATCCCCGCCCTTCTCCTTACCATGTCCGCACCGGAAATCTCGTTCTGTATGCCGCCCTTCTGCTTCTGCTGCCCTTTGGCGCCCCCGCCCAGGAAGAACCAATCCACCATAATTCCGCTGACCCCCATCATCAGCAGGATATAAATCAGGTAAACCCCGCCGAAGAACGCCCAGAAGTTCCCGAAGATAAAAAAGAACATGAACACCATGATTACCATGCCGAGCTGTTTGTTCTCGATGTGGTTGTTCACGAAGCTGACAACAGTCATCATCACGAATATCTTCACAATGAGGTTGAAATCCGAGAGCATCTGCCCCAGGTTCATGAACTCAGCCACGTACATCTCCATGCCCATATATCGTTTTCCGAGTTTAAATAACTAACCCTTACTATCGGTGCTAGCTCTGCACAGGGGTGCAGCTTTGCCAATCCCATCCAGAATATTCCTGCTTTGCGCAGGCATTTTCATTCCCAATCACATAATTGCCGCTGCCCAAACAGTTGCTTATTTCGCTAAGGTTGTTGTCCTGCCCTTCAAACCCCGAGTAAACAGCCTGCGGGTTCCAGAATGCCGATGTTCTTGTCCCTGTATTCCTTATGCAGTATTTCCCTTTCCCGATATCCCTGAAGATTTTCTCTATGGAAGCTGTATCGGGAACACTGCCTTCCAAATCAACGCTCTCCCCCGCGTTTTCAAGCGCATTGCCCCTTGGATACTCCGGTGTTATGAATCCCTCCACAATGCCCCTGTTCCCGGCCCTCGCAAGGTATTGCCCCTGCGGAGGCAGGTAGAATATCCCCCTCAAATAAACATCGCCCGCTGCCTCTGCCGAAACATCCTCCCATTTCAGCGCATAGTCGTTCGGCCATTCACTATCCTCTCCCCCCGGCTCGTTCCTGAAGTCGGGCTCCCCCCGCAGGCTTGTCCATACATACTCTCCTGAAAAGTCCCTGCACTGCCCCACTCCCGACCAATAATTCATCGTTTCCCATTCATTCAACGGCTGTTCGTTTTCTGAAATACCATAGGCCGCGAGCATCCCCTCCGCAAGGCTTTCTTCATCTGCGCTTGCCTTCATAATCAGGGGAGAGGGCTTGTTCGGGCTCAGCACAATCTCAACCTCGCCGTTCCCCTTCATACTAACATCAAGGAGGTTGCCCCTGGTCTCCGGGTTTATGTTCAGCGTATGGAAATCTCCGACCTCCTTCACGGTTGCCTTCGTAACCGCGCTCGACCCCTCCGAAGGATAGGTCCACAATATCCCGCTCCCTGCCTCCCCCTCATTAACCCTTACAAGGTTGCTTCCCTGCTCTGAGACAAATGCGGTTCCATAACCTTCCCTCTCAAGCCGGCCTGTCCCGCTGTTGAATCCCAATGCCCCGTCAAACGGCAGGTAATAGAACGGGCTCTGCACCCCGCTGTCCTCGACCTTCCTCATTTCAATTCCGACAGCGACAACAGGATTTCCATCCTTGCCAAAGAAGTTCCAGTTCGTTCCCGTTCCCCCGTCCTCCCCAAGGAAAGTGAGCGCCATGCTCACACGGTACTTTCCCGGGCTTTGTATAAGCGGGCTTTCCGCACTGCTCCTCGTGAACACAATAAGCCTTTCCTTGAAGAACTTGTTTATTCCGAAGCTTTCCCCGCCTTCCGAAACAAGGTTCGCGAACCAAGTCGGGGTGTCGGCCAAATTAACATTTGTGTAATAGTCGGAAAAGTCCGTTAGGAAATCCGGGGAGAAGGCATCCTTCATCAAATACGCATCAAACTCAAGCAGCTCCGTCATATCCTGTGCGTTTTGTATCCTTGCGGTGGGGTTGAACTCGCTTGCCCTGATAAACCTGTTTATTATCGGCTCGCCCATCCTGTTCAGCGTTGTCTTGGCCATCTTGCAATCCCCTTCCCCACCGGAGGCCCCGGGCATTTCAAACCCTATGGAAATAGCGGTTTCCTGAAGCTCCCCCGGCTCCGCACTTACCGCCCTCGCAACCGCAGCATATCTCCCCGGGGCAAGGTTAGGGAACTCGCAAACAACCTTGGCATCCCTCGCCCCTATATCTGCGACCAGCACATCAACCTTCCGGCAGTATGCCTCATATCCCTGCTTTGTTATCCCCACAGTCAGGTCCACGAGTTGCACATCGGGGGTGTTGTTCTTCAGTGTTGTTATTACCTTGGCGGTTCTCCCCTCGAACTGCACATTTATGCTTTCCGCCCCTGCCCTGAGCGTTTCAATTCTTGCGCTTGAGTTCTGGGTATTGAACTGCCTCTGCAGCTCCTCGTAATATGCCGGGTCTGTTGCAGGGGGGCATTCAAGGGAGAAATTATTCCTGTTGAGAAACTCATAAAGCCTGTAAAGCCTCTTGCTGACAAGTATGCTGAACTGCGTAGCATCGCAATAAATTCCTTCGCCCCCCTGCTCCTCCGGCAGGCAGGTGTACTCTGTAATTCCCCTCTGCTCATTCCAGCCCCAGTTGAACTTCACCTTTGGGGAGTTCGAGCTTCCAAACTCCCCGCAGCCCTCGCTGTCAAAGTCAATGACAGGGAGAACCTCCTCCTCTCTCTCTGTCTCGAACATCACGTGGAACTTCTGCGAATATGTTGTGTCATAAACTTCCCGGTTCTGCTCCCTCGGCGAGCAGCACCCCTGCCCGTCAAGAAGGCTGTCTCTCCAGGAAGGTGCGCTCCCACCTGTGCAGTGTTCAGGGGCAGCCCCTATCCAGTACGGCCCGAATACCCCTTTTTCGCCCCCGCAGTTTCCCGCAACGCTTGCTTCCTCGTGGTCCGCATCCCCGTGTATGTGCTCAACAGCCTTAACTTCAACCACCCCATAACTCTCCGCATCCCCTGCGTAATAATTCCCCTGTGTGTCGGGCGTGTGAGTGAACAGCAGGTCTATTTCCTGGGTTGCCTGCCCCTCTTCACTAACCGTCAAATCCGAGCTTGCGAAAAACCATTCCGCAGTTATATACTCCGAGGCGCCGCTTTCAACGTAAATTTCACAGGGGGTTTGGTTAACCTCGCAGTCCGGCAGTTCCTGGAAACTCCCGTTGTGGTCGCACGGCGTTGCCTCATACCGTTCATGCTGCTTTCCGGTGTTTGAGCATATTGTATCCGGGTTCACATACCTCTCATAAGAGGGGTTTGCGCTTCCGGTGAGGTTTATTACATAGTCCTGCAGCGGCTTTGTCTCCCTGAACGATTGGCAGCTTTTTTGCCCCGCTATTCCCCCTATAACCATCGCTCCCACAAATACAGCGCCTGCGGCAATCCAGCCCACAGGCCCTACCGCACCCCCCACAGCAAGCACATAGCTGCCCAGCCCCGAAAGCCCGCCGAGCGAGGTGGCCGCCGCCGCCCCCGCACCTATCGAGACTATTCCGGATGCGCCAGTCACAAGCGAGGCTGTAATTACGCCCGTTGCGAGGCTCACCCCAAGCCCCGCACCTAAAGACGCCCCCTGGGAATCCCAGTTTTTGTTCCAGAAGTCCTCCCAGCAGCACAGGCTCGCCTTTACCGAAACCTGTTCCTCGACCATCCTGTTAGTCAGCTTTGCAACAGCCGTAGGCTCCTCATCAATCCCGGGCGTGGGCACTAAATCAAACTTGTACCTGTCAAGCCTGAAGTACCGGTGTTCAAGGGGCTCAACCACAACAGGAACAGTCTTCAGCTTTGTCCAGTCCCTGCCCCTCACCTTCGCCTCCACATTAACACCATAATAGCCAGGAATTTGTATCCCTGAAACCCTCCTCGCGGTAACGTTAACTGTGTCTTCACTCAAATTAAGTTTCCAATTAGCTCCGATTCCCTCAAGTTCTATTCCGCCTTCGTTAGTTCCGCCCCTGCACTTATCAATCTCATTGCCCCTGTAACAGAACCTCATCTCTATATCCAGGTTCTTGCACCTTGTAGTGTCTACCTTAAAAGTGCCTGTTGCTTCCTCTTCTTTCCCTATCTTCGTTCCCTGTTCAGGCGTTACCTTCACACAATCATGCAGGTTCGTTATCAGCAGATTCCCCTCATAACGTGAGGGCTGCCCAATGCCTACCTCCCCCTGCTCCCCTATTTCAGTCCCCTGCACTTCGACAAAGAAACTTGCCTCCTTCCCGGTCGAGTTTGGCTTTGGCACAAACTTAAGCCCAACAGTATAAGGAACGCCATACTCCATCCTCCCCAACCCAACTTCTGTCCAGACCTGCCTGTTCATCACAAGCTCCGGGCTTTCCCGGCCTTCCCTCCCCACAACAACCGTCAGGTATCCTATGTCCTCGCCCGCCGCAGCGTCCTGTAATCTGAATCTCACATCGTGGATGTCCCTCGGCTCGTCGTTTGCATACTCGCAGTAGTTTGTTATTTCAAATTCCCTGTACAATGAACCTCCCAAAGAGGTTTCATCCCAGCGAACCTCACTCAGGGAGATGCATCCCTCACTCGGCACCGATGCCGGATTTACTGAAACCGCAAGCCCAACCCCGTATCTATAAGCCTCAAAGCCCAAAGGATGCGCGACCTCGACAAGCAAACCCCCCTCGTAATTCCCGCTTTGCTCAATAATTTCTGCGGAGATAAGCACAGCCTTGACATTTATCTTTTCGGAGCTCCCTGCCGCAATTACCAACCCGCCGGAGTACTGCTCCCTAAGCCATCCATTCATCTTCGCATAATCAATCGGCCCCTCGCCGAAAGCCTCAAGCCCTGAAATCACAATATCTCTCGCCAGCAGATTCTCAATCTCAAGCTCCGCAAAACCCTCCTCCGCCGCAGGGTCGTTGGCCTTCAAGGCGAAGTTCAAAGAGCCGGGGGAAATCTCAACCAAGCTTCCCCCAACAGTTCTCTGTGCAGTTGCCTGCTCAAACCCTGCCTTGTGCGCTGTAACCTTTATCCTTGTTCCGGGGGAGGAGGGGTAGACAGGCAAAATAATTTTCCCTGCGCTGTTTGTGTAGCCATGCAGCTCACTCTCGCTCCCATCCTGCAAAATCCTCGTAAGTGTAACATATGCATTTTCGACTCCCTTCCCCTCATACTCCTCCCCCGAAGCATACCTAACCGCAATCTCCATATTAACCAAATCAAATGCAGGTATGGCCTCATCCGCAAGCGAAACTTCCATCCTGCTCTCCGCGGCAACGTTAACCATTGTCTGCCCGCTGTAAACAACCTCTCCCCCAGAAACAATCTCGAGGGCCAGCGATTTCTGCCCTGTCTGCATACCTGTTATGTAGAACTCACCGCTTACCTCCCTGTTCTGCGCAAAGTTCCCCAACGGAATTCCCCCGAACTCATAGGCATCTGCATCATCACTGCCCGCAATCCCCAAATCAGCATCCATGACCTCGTATTTCCCTATCTTCAAAGAATCTGTCCCAACCCTCAATTCAGCATCTGTGTAATCAGCAATACCTCCATTGCTCACCCTGAACTTCACAAGGTAAGGCCGGTATATCTCCAGGCTGTAAGGAGCTCTCAAATACAAACCCTGCTCCTCATCATATACCCTTGTGCTTTCGCAAAAACCTTCCTTACAGACAGGAATCCTTCCCTCATAGAAATACTTCGAGTAGGAGTTAGCGTACAATGGCCCAACCGCAGGCACCTGCGCATCCAGGGGATCGAGGTAATAGCCCCCTGCCCCGTCAATGCCCCATGCCCTGTAAAATATCGGGAGTTCTTTCCCTGCCTTGGTCGCGCCCCTAACCGTAAATTCAACCTCGGCAAGGTAAAGCCCGCTCTCTTCCCCAACCCAGGAGACATTTGCCCACTTCGCAAAGCCTTCGGTTGTGTTCTCTGCATCCCCCCCTTGTTCAGGCCGATATGTTGCGCCTTTCATCACAAAGCCATCCCTTGCGGTAACTCTCCCTATATAAATGCTGTCGGTTGCCATTTCCTCACTGTCCCCAACCCTGAAGTGCATGCCAAACTCGGAGAACTTTACGTTCGAAGGAACCTTCAGCAAAAACTTTGCCTTGTAGGTTGTTCCCGCATTGAGCACAACAACCTCCTGCCCTTCGGCGTAAATTCCCTCAAGCACAACCTCCGGCTCGTTCTGCATTGGCTCCATATACATCCTTGCCTTTGCGGAAACAATTTGATTAGGGAGCACAACAATCTCTTCAGTATGGTAAGTTAACATCCCTTCCTTGCTAACCCTTGCCCTGAACTCAGTGCCGGAAACCATCTCAACGCTTGCAATCCCCTCTGCATTTGCCATGTATTTTTCCCTTCCTTCGGAGGTTATGAACTCAACCTCCGCCTTCTCTACCGGAACGCCGTCCTCATTCACGACAAGCACAGCGGCAGTCCCCTTCCTGAACTGTATCTTCAAAACCTGCTCATGCTGCTTCCTTATGTCCATATCGAAGATTGGGGAAACCTGCCGGTCCATCATCTTCTCCGCAACAAGGAAATAACTTCCCTCAGTAACGCCAAAGAAATCAACAATTCCATTGACATCGCTCCCCTGCTGCCAGGGAGTTGCAAACTCCGTCTGTGCATCAAATATCGTAACACTTGCGTTCTCTATGGGAACATTCTCAACATCGGTAACGTAAACCCTCACCCTCCCGCTGTTCTCAAGGCTCATCCTCTCAAGCTCTATCCTCACGTCAACTTCCTTTGCGCTGCCGGCTGCCTCCACCTTCAAATCAATATCCCCTGAATAGAGGTAATCCTCATGGAATGCCCTTATCTTGTAGTCTCCCGCATCCTTCAATGCAATCCTTGCCCTCGATTCCCCCTGCCGCAGGGTTCCGCTTGCAACAATCGCATTGCCACTCAGAACGCTAACCTCCGCAAAATCTATCGGCAGCAAGGTAGAGCTGTCCACAACCTCGACATCAAGCACAGCCTTGATGCTCTTAAGCAGGACAATCTCCCTCTCATCTACCTGGTTCGGCATCACCATGAACTCAGCCCTTTCAGGGGCATAAACCAGCTTTTCGTCCTCAATAACAGCATAGTACTCTCCGGAGGGCAAAGAAAACCTTGCCTCCCCCCACGCAGTGTAAAGCTTTCTCTTCAAGGTTCCATCCTCGGCGTACATGCTTACTTTCATCCCGTCAAGTATTTCCCCCTGCGCATTCCCAACCTTGACAACCGCAACTCCCTTAGCCCCTTCCCGGGGGGAAAGCCTAACAACCTTGTAAGCCCTGTCAACAACAAAAGAAGCCTGCTCAAACCCAACAGCCTTCGCTATAACCAAAAGCTTCCCGCACTCTTCCGGAACTTCAACCTCAAACTCCCCGTTCCTTGTCGTTCCCTCCACAGGGCTTGGCTTTACCTTACCATTCGAGCAGGCAAGCCGCATCGAAACCTCCCCCTGTAAAACCTTCCCGTCCGCCCCAAGCAGCTGTATCCTCCTCAAATTCTTCCCGCTAAAACTTGCAACACTGACAAGCCCAATCCCTTCAAGAAGGCCCTTCTCTGCGATAACCTTCCTCGCTTTTACATCCCTGTAATTTTCAGCCTTAACATCAATCTCCAATTCAGCATCCAAGGGAACAAGGAAGCTATACCTTCCTTCTTTCCCTGTAATGCCCTGCATAATCCCCCCGGTATGCCTGACAGTAACGCTTGCCCCCTCGATTGCAAGCCCTGTTTCCGCATCTGCAACAACAATTGTTACGTCAGCAGTATTTGCCCCTGCAAAGAGCCAGTATCCTATCCCCACAACAAACAGTGCTGCAACAGCCCCGAAAAACAGTTTTGGGTCTATTCCCCTATCGTAAAGCCAGTCCTCCAAAGAGTAGTATATGTCGATAAGGGCCATGCGCAACATTAGGGCGTTTTTTGTTTAAATACCTTTGTAGCTGCTTTTTCAGGGGCTTTAGGGCCGGCTCCTTCGGGGAAGTTAGGAGGGGCAAGCCTCAGGGCTGTGTTTGCCCTGCGCTCCAAGAGCTTGCGCAAAGCCCTGAACAAGCAGTTGAGCCGCAGGCATTTTCGCAGTTATCTAAGTACTCTGAAGCAGGGGAAACTCCTCCCAAACAATTGCTTACCTTGCTTATGTCGTTCTGCTCGTTTGCGCCGTAAACATTCTTCTCATTCCAGAACACCTTCATCCTGTTTCCGGATGAGCGCATGCAGAGTTCTCCATCCGCAACCATATCGAGGATTGCATCAACCGAGTCAAAGCTGTATCCGCCAACCCCGTTGAGAGAGACATTCGCCATCGGGCTCTCCGCATTTCCAGAAGCATGCGTTGCAAACCCTAGTTCAGCCGGAGTTCCTGCATGCAGTGAATAGTTAGCGCCTGTCCTTGAGGGGGTGTAGAAAATTGTCCTTAGGAAGACATTCTCCCCTCCGGTCTGCTGGACATGGGGCTCTGCCCCGTTCCACATTATCCTGTATTGGTTAGGCCAGCCGTAAACTCCATCTTCCGCAGTCGCCTTTGCATCAGGCGTTTTTGAGAACGCCTCCCATACCGGAGTTCCCGAATAATCGAAACAATTCCCAACCCCTTCCCACAAAGTGAGGTTATTCCCGACATCTTTCGGCTGGTTGTTCTCGGCAATCCCATAGAACGCTCCGAAAGGCTCTGTTGTGGGGGAAGCCTGCCTCATCCTCATAAGTACAGGAGTTGCGTCGCTCGGCGAAAGCGTCATCTTCACATTGTCCGGGGAAAGCGCCTCTATGGTAAGCACAGCCCCCCTGTTTGCAGGGTCCGAGTTCAGCCGGTAGAAGTCCTGCTCTACCTTTGTTTCCACATTCGCAACTGTGTTTGACCCGTTGGTCGAGTATGTTTTTACCCCGCCCTGCCAGCTGCTTATGTCTATCAATGACCCCATATTCTCAAAGCCGGAGCCATAGCCCTGCCTGTCAAGGGCGTTTCCTTCCAAACCGACCCTTCCGTCAATCGGCATATAGTACAGCGGGCTTCCGTACTCCGGGGTGTGGAGCGGTGAGAAAAGGACGCTTGTAACCGAGCTTATGTTGCCCTGCGCATCTATAAAGCTCCAGTCGTCTCCGGTGAAGTATGCTGCAATCTCAACACTGTAAGTTCCCGGGGAGTCGAGCATTGAGCTGTCTGTGTACCTTTTCGAGAAGATTAACGCATCTTCCAGGAACAGCCTGTCAAATCCATCGTCTTCAAACCAAGTGCCGACATTGAGGAAATCATTCTCGGTGTAGAACCTCGCAAAATCATGCCTGAAATCGGCGCTGTAACCATCTCTCATCAGCAAAGCATTGAACTTGAGCAGGTTGTCAAGGTCTTCCAAACTCTCAACCTCGTTTGTCCAGCTAAGGTTTGAGGTTGCGGCAACAAACTTGTTGATTGTAGGTTCTCCCCCAACAGTCTCTGTTGTCTTTGTAAGCTCGCACACAGGTGTTGTTGTTGGCGTAGTCATATTGAAGACCATTGACAAACTCTCATTGTCAAGAGGCCCGGGCGCACCACCACTCAGCAAAGCAACCGCAACATACCTTCCGTCGCTCAAATTGCCGAATGTACACTGCTCTGTAACTGTTTTTGTTCCTGTCGCAGGCACTATCACAGTGCGCTCGCATTGCGGCGGGTCGGTAACTCCCGGAGCCCCAACCGAAAGCTGCACTGTCTGCTCAACCGCGCTCTTGTTTTCGATTGTAACGCTCACAACCGCACTCTTAGCGCCGTAATCAACACTTGTCAGTATCTCCTTAATGCCAACGCTCTGCGGGTTTACCAAATGCGTTGAGTGCTCCTCGTTATAAGTTGCGTCTGAAACCGCAAGGCCTGCTGCTGAGCTATCCTCAGGACAGTCAAATGTGTAGTTGTTAGTTGCAAGGAAGTCTTCCAGCATCTTCATCCTTTTGCTCAATGCTATTGTAAACTGCGCTGCATCGCAGTAAATCGCATCCGGGTTTCCTTCATCACAGCTGTCCCACTCTATTGCATTGTTCCCGACCCAGTCCCAATTATAGCTTACCTGCGGAACAGCACCCGGCCCGCTTCTCCCTGTTGCGCCTATCCCTGTTCCGCAAGTAAATGTGTCAAATGCGACAGGCTTCTGCGGCTCTGCAGGAATCATCGTGGTAAACTTAACATGGAACTTCTGGCAGGTGTCTGTATCAACCTTATCCTCGACATAGCCCGCGACAGTGCCTCCCTGCCCGCATGCCCCCTGCCCCTCCCCGGGCCCAATTCTGAACGGCTTAAACTGGCCGTTGTTGCAGTAGACATGCGCATCTTCGTGCCTTATGTCCCCGTGCACGTGCTCCTTATAGCACAGTGTAACAACACCGAAGTCAGCCTCGTAATCCTCCAAACCGCCTGAGCCATCCGAGTACACATGAGGATTGTAGAACGCAAGCGCAACAGTCTGCTTTCCATTCTCGCCTGCCCTGTCATCCAGATTCCCGAAGGGCAGGAGCCAGCTTGCGGTTATCTTGTTTTGGACATCCGTGCCCTCAACCGAAACCCCACACTCGTACTCATACGGATTATCGGTATAGTCATCGGGATGCTCGCACTGCTCAGCGTAGTAGCCATCCTCGCTGCTGTACGCATCCGGCATTATCCTAAGTATTGCTGTCGGGTCAGACAAGGCATCCTCATGGGAGATAACGCCTCCTCTGCTGTTCGTGTTCTTGGTGCCACTCAAATTCACAACGTAATCCTGCCAGGGCGTGTCTGTTGTCTGCTCCTCATCGTGGCAGTCGTATTGGAGTTCTTCGATGATGTAGTATGCCGCTACCAAACCAACTATTCCTCCTAATACCGGGCCCATAAGGAGCTTTGTGCCGTAGAAGACGACATTTTGCATATAGTAATAACCTGCAATTGCCCCAACTGCACCTCCCGCAGTGTAAACCCCAAACTGCTCCAGCTTCGACAAATTATCACTCGCCTCTCCCCAACTGCACATATTCGCTGTAATCGTAACATCCTCAAACACCATGTGATTTACAACATCTGTTGTCGCAACGCTTGACTGGTTTGTTTCACTTTCCCCCGGCGGGAGGAAGAAGCTATACCTGTCAAGCTCGAGGAACTCGCTTTCCCCCGGCCTTATTGTTATCGGCACTGCGCCAATCTTTTGCCACGTTCCCCCGCTCGCCCTTGCGTGCACTGTGATGTCATATGCCCCCGGTATCGTGTCGGTTGCCCTTCTCACAGTTATCTGCTTCTCGTCATTGTGCACATTGTTTATTTGGTAGGGGGGAGCCCCTGAAAGGCCGCTGCCCTCGAGCGCAAGGTCAGCAATGTTCATCCCTATTCCGCTGCAGCCGTCATACCCATTAAGCTCAGTGTTGAAACAAAGCCTGAAGTCAACCTCCATTGCCCCGCAGCCTGTGCCCTCTCCCTCCGCCTTTGTCGTTATCGTGAATACCTTCTCGTTCTCCGCCCTGCCCATCACTATTCCATTAAGTGCGTTGTTCCCTGCCTCATCCTCAAACCTGACACAGTCTTTGAGCGAGGTAATCAATATATTTGCGGTTATCGGCGTTGCGGAAGTGACATACTGCTTCCCTTCGGATGTCTGCAAAGGCGCCCTGAACTCAATGGTAAATGCGGCAGTCTCCCCGTCATGGTCGGACCTTGGAGCAAACGAAAGCATAGATGAGTAGGGATAGCCTGCTTCCATCCGGTCAAAGCCAATCCTCGACCAGACACCCTGCCTCATAACAACCGGCGGGGCATCCCCAACAGTAAGTTCAATAACACCTATCGGGTTGCCTGTCCAGGTAAGCTTTGCCTCTAAATCCCCCAAGGTCATTTCCTGCCCTGCATCGGTCATGCATGCATTCCAAATCTCAAACGCAAACTGCTCAACTTCCTCGCTTGAAACAACCGCATCCCACTGCGCCTTATCCGTGTTCAGGCATGCGCTGTCTGAAGGGGGCTGTATAAGGTTTATGGTTGCAGACAAAGGAACACTCTTCACCCAGGCCCCCGGCTTGTACGGGTTTGTCATCTCGACAACAATAGCTCCTTGAGGGTAGCCGGCCTGCTTAAGAGCATCAGCCTGCGAGGAAAGCTTAACAGGAACCCTTACAGCAAGGCTCTTTTCCCCCTCTATCTCCTGGTTGTTGTATGCCGCGAGCGCGCTTGCCATTGCGGCAAGGTCAAGCAAACCATCAAAGCCCCCGGAAAGGACAATTTCCTCTGTCTCCAAAGACCTTCGCAAGAGATTCTTCACAGAAAGGCCAAGTGTTTCGCTCCTCACATTCGTCAAATCAAGTGTTGCGCTCAATGAACTTGGCTCAACCTCGAAAACATCCTTCCCAATCTCCTTCTCAACCTTAACAGGGGCAAACCCGGGTTTCTGTGCCTCAATAACTATCTTTGTTCCTGCAGCCCACGGCCCAATCGCAAACGCGGTCCTTCCTTGTGCGTTTGTCATATGTATCCTTGCAGTATCGTTCAAATTCGGGTCTTTCCTTCGCAAGCTTATCTGGACATCCCGGATAGGTTCTCCCGCAAACTCCTCGTCGCTCTCCCCGTACTGCGCCTCAACCTCAAGCATCACAACATCGTATGCGGGGATTTCTGCAGGCGTAACTTTCAACACCATGTCCTTCTGCGAGGCTATAGTGAAGCTTATGTTCTTTTGATAGACTATATACCCTTCAGAAATAACCTCAAGCAGGAGGTTTGCCGGCCCGACCTTTTCAGGCAGCAGCATTATCTCTCCCTGCACAGTCCTGTATTGGCCAAGCCTTCCTATGTCAATTGTTTCGCTCCCGCCTATGTCATATGAAGGAACAGTGCTTCCATACTCCTGCGCATCGGCATTGATGATTGTGTGGGAAGACATCTCCAAAATCCGGTCAATCTTAACTCCGTCTGTGGTGTTCCGTATCCTTATCCTTGCAGGGGAGTAAACAGTCTGCGAGTTGTTTGTTATCGAGAACCTTAACTTATACCCTTCATCCTGAAAGATGCGCAGGCCGTAAGGGTCTGTCATCAAATAAAGCCCTTCCTTCACATCAAACACCCTTTCCGAGTAGCAGAAATCCCCCTCGCAGGTTTCATCCTTCCCCTCGTAGAAGTATTTTGTGTAGGCGTTCGCATAAAGCGCATTTTCCGGGGCTTCCCCGGTGCTTATGTCAATAGGGTCTCTCAAAAGCCCGGCATCTGTGGTTGATGCCCAAGCGCTGTATGAAACAGGAATTTCCCTTCCCTGTACTGTATCATCCCTTACCTTCATCTCAACCTCTATATTGTAAAGTCCTGCAGGTATGTCATTGGCCCATGTAACCTGCGCCCATTTCGCATCTCCAAGTGTGGGAAGTTCCATATCTTTCCTTGCAAGGCTGTCAAAAGTTGTTCCCCTCGCAACCATTGCGCCGGGGGCGTTGATGCTGTTGATGTAAATCTTGTCCTTCGCAAGCTCGTTGCTCTGCCCTACTCGTACATTCAGGCCCATCTGCCTGTAATCTGCCTCCGAAGGAACCTTCACAATGAACTTCGCAGTGTAGTAATTGCCTGCCTCAAGCATCCCCGCCTTCGCATTTTCCCTGTACATCCCCATGAACAGCACAACAGGCTCCTCACCCAGAATCTCCTCCTCAAGCGCAGCCTTCACAGCGGTTGTTGTGCCGGGGTACATCTGGTATGAAATAGAATGCCAAGCAGTGTAATCTTCCTTACCGACCTTGAAGTGAACCCTTTTGTCAGCCTTTATCTCCTTCCTCGCAATCCCTTCCTCATCCGTTGAGATTGTGCCCATCTCATCCCCGTTGTCTGCAATTATCTCAACATCTGCGAAAGGAATAGGCCTGCCATCTGCATCAACAGCCTCTATCTCAAGGATGCCCTTTCCTATAACCATGTCAACCCTTGCATTACTTAGCTCGTCAATAACGACATTGAACGCAGCCGAGGTTCCGGAAGCAGCGAGCTTGTGCACAATCGCAAAGTACTTTCCTTCCCTCACGCCCAAAAACTCAACCACTCCATTTGAATCCGTGGTTTCCCCTGCCCAGGCTGTAAGGAATTCTGTATCTGCATCCGCCAGTGAAACAAGCGCATTCTCAACAACAATTCCATCCTCGTCAAATACCTGCACAACAACCTTGCCGCTGTTCAAGGGGCTTAGCTGCTCAAGCTCAATCCTCACATCTAAATCTCCGCCTGCCGCAGGTGTTGCACCATCAATAACAATCTCCAAATCCTCGCTTGCCAAATAACCCTCGGCAGAAGCCCTCACAACATAGGTTCCATAATCCTTCACAGAGAACTTGACATCCCCACCGTTTGCCGGAACACTCTGCTTGCCCATGGGCCGGCTGTTCTGGTTTAGGAGCTCAACTTCCGCCCCCCCTATGTAGGTTGTTGTTCCCGTGATGTAAACACTTACACGCAGGTTTGCCTTGATTGTTTGCGAAAGCATGAAGCTCTTGTTCGTTGTCAAATTTCCTACAATTTCAGCGCTCCCGCTCTCCATCGCATAGTTGCCTTGTTCATCCTCGACTGTAAGGTAGTAATACCCGGGAGGCTTCGAGAACCTCACTTCGCCCCACTCTGTGTAACTGCTCTCAAGCAGAACATTGTCCGAGTTGTACAGTGAAACCTTTGCGCCGTCAATCGCCCTCAAATCATCCTGGTTTTGCACGCTTACAGCAAGAACGCCCTCGACAACCCGGCCAGCCGAGAGCCTTATGACATCTGTCACATCATCAATTGCCATCGAGCTTTCCAAATATCCTGCAGATACCGCCCTCGCGCTAAGTGTCCCGCAGCCGGCAGGCTGCAGCACAGTAACCTCTCCTGCCGTAACCTTCTTCGAAGTAGGAACAGGATTAACTCCGGGGTTGCTGCACGCAAAGCTGACCGTAACCTCTTTTCCGACAAGTTGTGTTCCGTCCGCACCCAACAGCCTGATTGTTTTTGTCACAGGCTTCTCCGCGCCCTCTTCAAGGTAGAGCTCAACCTCTGCCTGCTCAAGCGCATTTTCAACGTAAATGCTCTTAGTTCCGTTTTTGTAGCCGCTCCTCTCAACCGCAATCTCAACACTCGCCCCTATCGGAACGCTGAAATCAACCTCGCCATACTCATCGGTCTTTCCCTGCGCAGTTTCCCCATTATATGCGATAACAACATAGCTGTCCTCTATGGCAGTTCCTGCATCCCCGTCAAAGACGGCAACAGTAAGGACAGAGCTTCCCGCCGCCAAAGGCAGCCCCGCAAGGAAGAAAGCAATAATGAGAATGAGCAGAACTCCTAACGCACCGAAGAACAGCTTTGGGTTTATCCCCATGGAGTAAAGCTTGTCCTCTAGCGCGTAATACATATCAGCAAGGTTTTCCTTTATGCCCATCGCTAAAATTAGTGCTTCTTAATATTTAAATATATTATTAGGGCGGAATTAGGCCTACTGCTCGCAATCCTGCTCTATGCTGCTTACTTCGTTAGCGAAATTGCCTGTGCCATAGACTGTCTTCGGATTCCACCAGAATTCGGTGCTGCCTGTGCTCGTGCTCATGCAGATGAGCTCATCATCCATCATCTCTATAATCGCGTTGAGGCTGTCCATTGAGGAGCCGAACTGGCCCGATGCGCCGCCCAGAGGCACGTTCTGCGTGTTCCAGATGTTGCCGTTGAACAGCCTTATCTCATCGTTCCCGTGCACAACACTCATAGTGGCTGTCTTGTTCGCGGGCGTGAACATAATACTTTTTAAGTAGAGGTCTCCTGCCTTGCTCGGCTCGCAGAACTCAAACCCATATGCAGTCGCCTTGTAGTCCATAGGTATGACCGCACATTCGGTGTCAATTGCGTGCTGGTCCTTCTTCCAGTCGAAGGAATCCGCTGCTATCCTGTCGTCGAAGTCCCTGCATGCCATTCCCACCCCTGACCACTCGCTCATCCAGGGCCCTGTATTGATTGCAGAACCTCCAAGGCCGCCTTCGGCATCCGAATCCCCTGAAATCCCTACCGAGTAGAAGCCCCATGCCTCGTCCCTCTCGTTCTCTATGCGCATCATAACAGGCGTTGCCGAGCTCGGCGAGAACACAATCTTCGGATTATCTTTGTCCTTTATGCTTAGGACAACTCCCCTGTCAAGGACATTCAGCCTCTTGAAATCGTCATATGAGCTGACATTGACAGTTGTAACAGGGGTTGAACCCGCAATCTCAACTGTCCTCACAACATTGCTCCCGCTCTGCACAGGCACATTGCTTCCCGAGTAGTTTGCCCCATAGCCTGTCCTTCCGCTGCTAAGGCCTATCCTGCCATCAAAGGGTATGTAATAAAGCGGGCTGTCGGGATTCGGGGTATCTGCCTTGTCAAGCCTTACCCTTACCACTGCGTTTGGGTTATCCCCGTTGAAGAGCTGCCAGCTCGCATCCTCGTACTCTATGTCAAGCGTAACATTGTATATTCCCGGGCCGGGGAGCATATATCCCTCCGGGTTTGCCTCGCCATACAGCGGTGCGAACCTCATCCTCTCGTAGTCTGTCATGTACTTCGTCAGGCCTGTCCGGGCATTGGTGTACCAGCTCGGGGCGTTGAACAAGGACTCGGAAACAGCATATTGGTCGAAATCGCCCTGGAAGTCCTTGCTGTACCTGTCCTTAATCAGGTATGCCTGGAAACTCACCGCGTTTGTCAGGCCCTGCACAGTGGAGGCGTCTATGTTGTTCGCCGCAAGGAAATCTCTTAACCTTGTTGTCGAGTAAGGCTCGCATTCCTCCAAACCTGTCTGCCCTATCGAGAAGCTTGTGGAGATTGCGTTGCTTGCAGTGATGTATTCGCACTCTTTGCATGCGGCAGGTATTGTTATTCCCGCATCAGGTATGATTGCGGTTACCCTATACTCTCCATCAGCCAGATTTTCAAACTCGCAGCCAATCTGCACGCTTGTCCCTATGGTCAGCGAACCCGCAGGAACTTCGGTATCATCTATGCTGCATATTTGCGCATTGCTCCCGTCATCCTCGCTAATCGTAAGCTGCACATCAACAAGCACTGCTCCCCCCGGGTTTGTGTTTGTGATATCGACAAGAACATTCACATCAACATCGCTTGTTTTGTCTATGTTAAGCCTGCTTAATCCAACGTCGCTAACCCCGATTGTGTTTTCGACAGACGAAACCGCGGAGAACGGGCTTGGGCACTCGTCGAGGCCCATCCCGGACAGCGTTGTGTCTACATAGTTAAGCTTGTTCATGACCTCGGTTGCGAACTGCGTCCCATCACAATAGAACGGGTCATTTGATTCAACATCGCACCTGCCCAAACCATTGCTCAAGGCCCCCACAGCCCCCCAGTTCCACACGTAATTTACCATCGGTCTGTTCTCTGCGCCTGTTGTCCCCTGCCTTGTGCCCCACTGGCAGTTCAGCAAAGGTCCCGGTGAAATGTAGTTAAGGTCGCTTGGGTTTATTGCATTAAGCTCTATCCTGAACCTCTGGGTTGCGTCTGTGGGAAGCTCCTGCGCAAGCCTCGGGTCGTCCCTTTCAATATCAACCGTAGGGAAGTCGTAATCGAACCTCATTCCCTCAAGGAACCTGTCCAAATCCTCGCCCATATCAACAAGGTCTCCAAGGTCGTGGGTCCGGTCCACATACCTGTGCTCTTCCGCACTTATCCTTATAATCCTGTAATCAGGGTTGTATATTCCGGTTATTGTGGGGTTTTCCTCGTTGTTTTCGATGGCTATTTGCATCTTTGCATACCTCAACGCAGGGTTGTTCGGGTCGGGCACAAACTTCTTCTCAATTGCCTGTATTTCCTCGCCCCTGTCCCTTATCCACCTTACCGAGTAAGGGTCATTCTCAATTGCAACATCCTCGCCTGGCCTCTGCGCAGCAAACAGCAGCGGGTTTTCCTCATCCTCCGCACTAAGGCTTCCGCCCTCCCCCTCAATGACAACCCTGTCTTGCACGCTCTGCACAGTGAACTCGGTTGTCTTGTTCTGGCCGTAGAGGAATCCTGTCAGGCCCCACACTCCCCCTGTTGCCAATGGGTTTCCCCCTCCAAGCGCAACCTTCCCGAGCTTGTCGACTATCCCTACTGTCCGGTTGAGCTGGTTGGTAACGCCCTGCAGGTCGAGGCCGCCCTGGTTCGCAAGGGCGGTTGGTATTGCGAAGAGCGATGCGAATCCTGCAAGTGGGGATATGTCTGCGGGAGTGGTTGTCGCAACACTAACTAACCTATCTTCAGATTTAGTAGTCTTGCACTCCTTATCTTGGTCATCCCATTCTTTACCGTCAGGGCATACACAAACATTCCTTGTATCGTGGCATTCGAGGCCCATTTTTTTGTTGCAATTGTCGCGCCCAAAGTATTTGCTCTCCACACAAGTCTCCTCACGCCCTGCTTCAGGTATCTTCACGCACTTCTTTTTTGTGCCATCCCATTTTTCATCCCAGTCGCATTCGCCTACTTTGTCGGCATCTTTCCCTGATGCAAGGTTAATCAACGCCCCTCCAATAAACATTGAGGAGGCTGTGCCCAAACTGCGCATTAGGTCGGGTTCGGCCTTGACTTTGGTTGTTACCTGCTGCTCGTAGCAGGTGTTCACAAGCTCTGCTGTGTCGTAGCCGCTGTACCGGTCCAATGGGTTTTTGTAAACATCAAACTCATACCTCGAGAGCTGGATACACCCTGCGCTCCAGACCCTTGCCCTTACCAGCCTGAATTCCCCTTCCTGCTTCAGGTTTGCCCCCTTCGCAAGAACCTTTATCCCATACTGCCCCGGGATTCTTCCCCTCGCGCTTACTGTGATTTCAGGGCTTTCCTCCTCTGCCCCAAGCGTTAGCTCCTTCAGGGAAAGGTCTAAATCACTTTCAAATGTAAAGTCAACCTTGTCCCCGCACCCTTTGGTTGAAATTTTGAAGCTTGCCTCCCCTTCAGGGTCTATATCTATAAGCTCCTTCGAGAAGCTTATGCAGTCCTTGAGGTTAACCGCGGTAATTTCGGTTGCCATAGTTGTCCGGAGTATCTGGTCAGGGCCCTCAAGCGCATTGCTTGCCTGTATCACAATGTTCGCTGTTGAAACACCGCTTACCTGCGCATAGGGCGAGAATGTAAGGACAGCAGAATACCTCTCATCCGGCGCCATAACCTGCTTCAGCATCTTGAAATAACCGCTCCTCAGCAGCCTTGAGTCTTCGCCTATGCTGATGAAATAATCTCCTATTTCGTTGCTTGCCTGCAAATCAACCTTTGCCTCGAGGTTCTTCAATGAGACAGGGTTTCCGGCAACTGTACAATTGTTCTGGATGTCAAACTCCGCCAAAACAGGGTTTCCTTCGGTAGCAGCAACCCACTTTGCCTTTGTTATTGTCAAACAGCCCGCATCGTCAACCTCTGCTCCTACCCCTATCGTAACCGTTACAGGCGCGGTGAAATACCATGTTTCCCCGAAATTGCTTACCCCTATCTCAAGGGTTCCCTGCAAAGTGGTTGTTTCCTCTATGAGCTTTCCGTCGTCGCTGATAAATGCCCTTATGTCCATCCCGACCTCTTCCCCTGCCCGCAGTGTGAGGTTGTTATATGCCCCTTCCAGCCAGCTCTGCATTTTCGCCTCATCCAGGAGGTTTTCAAAGCCCCCAACCAGCTTTATTGAAGTAACCTTCAGCGGGAAGCTCGTCATGTTCTTCGCCTGCATGGTCTTGCTGTCCTCATGCTTTGTCTTTGCATTAAGTGTAAGCCCTATCTGTTCAGGCGTAAGTTTAATCACATTAGGGTCAATCTTCAGCACTTTCTCAACCCTGTTGTATTCCGGCTTCTCAACAACAACAGTAATCTCCTCGCCCGGTTTTTGCGCAGGCATTGTTATCTTCGCTATTCCAGTTTTATCTGTCAAGGAAGTTACCAAAATATTCTTGTGCCTGTCGAGCAGCTTCACAACAGCATCATCTATCTCAAGGTTGCTTGCAGCATCCTTCACCAATACCTCAAGGTCTATCGGTATGCCTGAAGGGTATTTGGCGGGGGTAACCGAAACCGAAAGCTCTTTCGGCGCAGCGATATTGATTGTGATGTTCTTCTCGAACACAACCCGGTAATCGCTGACAATCTGTAGGTTTACCACTCCCGCCATGCTCTTCAGGGTTTTGAAGTCAAGCGTAACCTTTGCGCTCTTGCCAGGGGAAAGGTTCCCTATCGTGTGCCTTGTTATCTCATGCCCCGGAACCAAGGGATCGTTGTTCTCCCCCAGCGAATCCCCAAATGGCTGCGACTCTGCATCTATTATCATATAGCTGCTGAAAAGAATCGCTTCATCCTCGTTCCTCATCCTCAAATCCGCGTTATCGTGTATCTTCGTCTTTGAGTTGTTTGTAATCGTATAAGTGAGCACATAGTCCTGGAAGATTTTCGCATCGTATGAATCGCTCACAGAATCTATCAGCCCTTCGTCCAAATCCTTTATGCTTGCGCTGAAGCAGAAGTCTTTATCGCACAGGGTGCTTATCCCGACCTGGTAAGTTTGTTTATATGCGTTTGCGTAAAGGTCTATAACCTCAAGCCTGTCATCTGCAGGATCCCTTTCCTTGCCCGAGTTCTCCGCCCAAGCCCTATAATATAGGTTGAGTTCGTCCCCTACCTTCGCTGTCTCCTTTATTTTGACAACCGCTTCAGCTTCATAAATCCCCGGCGCAATTGAAGTTTCGGCTGTCCAGTAAACATTTGCCCACTTCGCGTCGCTTTCAGTGAATCTGTATTCCTGCGCGCTAAGGCCGCTGTCTGAATCGTATTTTGCAGCCTTGATTATGGAGGCTGAAGGAACATTAACCGACATTATGTAAATCCCGTCCTTCTCCATGATTATCTGGTCGCCTGTCCTGACATGCAGCCCAATTTGTTCATAATCCTTCTCCTCCGGCACTCTCATCTTAAACTTCGCAGTGTACTCCCGGCCGGCTGCAACAGTGTTCTTTGCGCCCTGCTCCCCGCTATAGAAGCCCATGAACCGAACCTCAATATCCCTGTCTATGATAGGGGGCTCAAGCATAACATCAAAGCCCGCCTTTCCCAAAGGAACAACGCGCTTTTTCGCAGTCACATAATCCGCATAATCCTCCTTGGTAACAACCAAATAAACACTCTTGTCCGCCTTTGTGTCAAGGCTATAAACCCCGTTCCCGTCCGTGAAGTCGCTCCCTATAAGCTCCTCATTAAATGCATCGTAAATGCTCACAATTGCAAATGAAATCGGCCTCTCGTCCTTGTCCATAACCCTTGCCTCAATCGTCCCATCCGGAATTTCCATTGTAACAGTGAGGTTAGGGCTAAGGCTCTCTCCCGCTGTCGGGGAGAAGTACTTGCCGTCGCTCCTTCCGGATGAAACATCCTTGTAGGCGAAAGCATAGTAAGTGCCGCTGCTCACCCCGGGGAACTCCGCAACTCCGTTCAAATCCGAAATCTCCTCGGAATACCCCGAAAGGAAATTGGTTGCGGAACTGTAAAGCACAACCCTTGCGTTCTCGACAGCCTCCCCGTCCTGGTCCAGCACCTGCACCCGCATAATCCCGCATGTTGCGGGAGTACAGGGCTCGAGCTCCATCGTTATAACTGCGTCGCTTATCCTGACATTTGCCTTGCTTATTCCATAGCCGTCTGCCACAACACTCGCAAGGTACTCGACATCCTTGCTAAGCGCAAAGTCGGCAGTATAATTCTCATATTCCTTTGTTGTAAGCTTTGTGACAATCGACTTATCCGCAGAGTACATCAACGTAACTTCAGCGCCCTCAATTCCCGCCTTTGTCGAGCTATCCACCACCTTAATCATGACATTCCCGATAACCCTCTCCTCGAGGCTCAATTCAACCAAAGCCTCCTGCTCAGGGGCAACACTTACCATATTGCTCTGCACAGGCCCGTAAATGCCATTCGGGTCGTAGGTTTTCACAATGTAATATCCCGGGGCAACGTTTGAGAACTGCGCCTGCCCGTTGTATGAGCTTGACTGGGAGACAGGCCCGACATCGG
Organism: uncultured archaeon; assembly: GCA_964540145.1. Lineage (GTDB taxonomy): Archaea > Iainarchaeota > Iainarchaeia > Iainarchaeales > CAZILS01 > CAZILS01. The sequence continues at coordinate 385,307 of CAZILS010000001.1, forward strand.
GGTTTGCAGCTACCTCATTGTAAAGGTAAAGCTCGACCATTATGCCGTCTAAAGGTGTAGTTCCCGAGAAAACGCTCGCAACAACAGAGCCCTTTGCCGTAACATCCGCGGAAAAGTAAATGCTCTTGTAGTCGCGGTCAACCAAAACTCCGATTATATCTTTGTAACTCCCGCCGCTTACACTCCCTGAAACAGTCAGCCTCTCGCATGTGCCCGGCAAAGTAACTGTGTACTCGCCCCCATATGCGTAGTCTGCCGGAGGGTCATCTGCGTAAGGGTTTTCGCAGTCGAAAGTCAGCCAGACAGCGTCGGTTATCGTGCTTCCATCTTCAGCCAAAAGCCTTATTGTCCTTGTCAAAGCCTCTTCCTCTTCTTCCTCGAGCGTAATCGTTTCCGATTGGGTTGGGCTCTGCGATATTATGAAAGAAGTACTCCTTGAATCATATCCTTCCTTCGTTGCGGTTACATAAACATCGGCATCAAGCGGTATTCCTACAAATTCAGCAGCCCCTAACTCATCGGTCTGGCTGCTCACAACTTCGGCCCCATACTCGACCAAGAGATTTACATTCGGCAGCTGCGCCCCGTCCTCGTCAACCGCAACAATCGTCAAATTTGCCTGCGCAGGCCCTAAGGCAGGCAAGCCCCCTAGGATTAACGAACCCAGAAGAATCAGGATTAAAACGCCTAAAACCAGAAACAGCGCAAAGCTCGGCACAACCTTGTCTATCGGGTCGACAATCTTGTACATCGCAGGAATCTTGTCGAGGAACTGGTAGTATTTGTCCTCTCCTTTGTAGTACAGGTCTTTTAGCGGGTCGAGCGCTCCCAAGTAATCACCGGTTCACCGTATGCAATAATATCCTTGTGTGTTTGAATTTATATAAGTTACTATTAGTAGGAATAAGCTCTACTCATTTATATAGCTTTTGCTTGCCCCTCCTTTCCCCGCAGGAACAGAAAGTGATATTAACAAGTTCCGCGCCCTTTTTTTTAGGATGGCCGATAAAAAGGTTACAAAGGAAATCGAGGCTGCGGTCAGTGCCATATTGCGGCACCATCGCTATGGCCAAGAGTCAGGGATATCGCACAAGGCCTATATGTCCGCATGCAGGCTGCTTGCGAAAACCTACCCTGTGATTTCCCGTAGGCACGGGTGGTCCGGGAAAAAAAGAAACCTGTGGTTCGCCTCACCCGAGGGGGGCAAGGAGAGGTCTGTCCCGATGATTGACTCGTTCGACCTTGCCCGGGAGGGCCTGATAACCACCGAAAGCCAGAGGGAGGACAGGCAACGCTTGAGGGAACTCCATAAGCTTTACCTGGACGTTAAAATCCTGCACCTTGCGAGGGGAACGGTTGTCGACAAACTAAGGAACGACCTTGTCGGGTCGTATGCGCGCAGTCCGGAGGGGGCAAAACCACTCATCGAGCTACTTGCGAGGAGAATAAAGCACAAGAGGACAAAAGGGGTGGAGGCCAGGGAAGGCACAATAAAAACCGAGGGCAGGGATATCAACATAAGGGAGGAGCTCCGTTTCATTTCTTCATATAACCCTTTCCTTGGGGAGCAGCTCTCAAATAAGCTCGAGGTTTGGAGAAAGTTCCAGGTCGAGGCTGCGGAGTCCGCGCTTTCCGACAAAGGCAAACTGAAGAGGAACCTTGCGGCCTTGGGGAATGTTCCCGGGGAGATAGTGCTTGTAGGAGAGCTTGTAAGGTCGGGGGCAAGCCCAAAGGAGCGTTTCAGGATTGTCAAAGACTTCAGGAAGAGGGTTGCGGGAAAGGAAGGGGCTATCCTGAAGGGGGAAAAGAAGAAGCCCGCGCCAAGGCCGCGCATAAAACGGAAATAATCAAAGCCCTATTGCCGCAGCCAATTCTGAAACAGCAGGCATGCTTGGCAAATAGAAACCGATTACCAAGGCAAGCACAAATGCTATGCCAAGCGCTTTCCCTATTTCCATGAGGTGCTCGTAGAGGTTTGCCTTTCCCTGCAAATCCCGGTAAATGAGGTTTCCGGCCTTCGCCCCTGCGTAGAGCGCAACAACCATGGGCAAAACAGTGGCAATTCCCGCAACCGGTTCGCTCACAACGTAATTCCCATATGCGAGGCCGGTGAAAAGCATGACCAAAGGAGCTCCGTAACCAAAGAATCCCATCGAGAGCACAAAGATTCCCGCAGTTATGAAAACAAGGTCAAAGATAGGGCCGAGGCCGAACGCAAACGAAACTCCCTCGACAGAAAAGAGGTATGCTATGCCAACACCTGCAATGAAACTTGCGATGCCCATTGCGGTGAGAACCTTAGGGAAGTCCATCTAACCACTAACTGCTTTTGGCGAGCCCTGCTTCGTTCCAGTA
>CAZILS010000002.1:0-47806 GCA_964540145.1 uncultured archaeon
ACGAGCTTCGCATGGACCGCTACTCCTCGAGATACGGCATAACAAGCTTCAACATGGTGGAAAGAACCCCTGATTTGGAATTCAGGTTTATCAATAGGCATTCCGCCCTCTGGTGGACAGATTCGCAGTTCAAGAGGGATTTGCACTACGAAAGGATAAACAACCTGCTCATGATGTGGCTCGAGGACACGCAAAGATGATGTGGCGGGAAGATACATCCCCCGCTGATGCAGGCCTGTCCCTCCCGAAAGGACTTGGCTTAACGGCCCCTAACCTCTTCAAGCCTCTTATCCTTTTTGCTCAGGAACTGCGCAATAGGCCTGATTGCCCTCCCCAGCTTTGGCAGGAACCTTCCCACCTTGGAGGCATGCACCGCCCCCTGCGCACTCTTGACGCCGACACTTTCAATCCTAAGCGCCCTTGCAAGCCTCCCCGTGGCAGAGCTCAATGCCTGAACAACCCTTGACGCCCTGACAAACCGCATAAGCCTGAATATGGTCCCAAACGGCAAAAAGCTGATTATGAGCAGCCATTCCCTCCTCACAAAATTTTTCTTGTCTTTTGCTTTGTAAAAGTCATACGCCAACTCCACAAAAAGGAAGGAAAGCGCAACTATCTCCAAATTATGCAGAAGCTCAAGCTCATATTCAGGGGGGTGGAAGAAAAACTCCGCGAGCAGTGCGTAGATTATCACAATCAAGGACATTGTGATTAACGTGTCCCAAAGAAGCTTTGCCATGGCTAAGAGAAAGTCTTTTCCACTATTTAAATACAACTGAGCGCCTTCCCGCCCGCCCTGCACCTGCCGAGCGAAGCGAGGGGGGGAGGGTCAGCGGCACCGGAAATCCCAACCCATGGAACCATTTAAAAGCCCTTAAACACAATGCTTCCATGGGCACTTCCATGGACATAGGTTCTGTAATAAGCAAGGCGGTTGAGTTTATCAACGCCAACGAGTCAACCAGAAAACAGCTCTGCGAAAAGCTCGCTTTCCTTAGGGAGCGCGACCTTTCGGATTTTCCATCCCCGGAATTCAGGGACAAAGAGTTCGCGAAAAAAATCGCGAAAAACAAGCTAAACATGAAAGTATGCGGCGTCGACTCAGGATTTGTAGGAAAAAATATGGGCGCGGTCGACCTTATCCTGGTAAGGGCTGTAGGGGCTGCCTTCACCTACTCCCAAGGCAAGGTCTCAAGCGCGGAATATTTCCCAAACCTGTATTCACTTCCGACACCTCATGTAACCAACGGCGCGATGGAGAAAGATGAAGAGAACTGCTCGATGTCTCTGATAAGGCTTATCGACGAGGTCAACACCGCAAGGTCCTGCATAGAAAAGTTCAAGCCGGATATCTGTTTTTTGGACGGCTCTGTAATTCCCCAATACGCTGACAAGCCGCGCAAGGGCTCAAGAGTCAATTCTCTTTATGAAAAAATCCTGGACAACTTCCGGCAGCTTTACGAGTCGGCGGAAAAAAACAACTGCATCCTCGCGGGGTGTGTCGAGGACTCAAGGGGGAGCAGAGTCCGCGGTATCATACAGGATTTTGTCCTCCCCAAAGAGAATGCAGTCGAGAGCAGAAAGCTGGACAGCTTCACCGATTCTGCACTCCTTGACCACATGCTGAATGAGGGGGAGCGCTCTTTTCATTTCAACTACTCAAAGAGCATCGCAGAACACCCAATCCTGATGGACTACAAAAAAGAATGGGCCGAGAGCATATACGGCTTCTACCTCAAGCCTGCGCCGCTCGACAAGCCATTGAGGGTTGAGTTCGTCTCCAGAGAAAAGGAGAACTCAAAACTCGCGGACAAGATAGCGGAAATCACATACGCCCTTTCCTCAATGCACCGCGAATACGCCTATCCCTCAATCCTGATAGAGGCGGACCTCCGCGCAAAGCTTCGACCACAGGAAATAAATATTGTTTACAACAAAATTATGGATAAGCTCGCCACAAGAACCAATTTGAGGATGAGGCGGGAGAACAGGCCGTTTTAGGTGATTGAATGCTGGGAATGAAACGAAAGGAAGATGACAAGCAGCCAATGGCGAAGTTCTGCCCAAAGTGCGGTTCAACACGAATAAAGATGACCACTTCCCCCGGCAAGGTTTACTTCGGGGCACTTTCGCATTACCACTGCATGGACTGCGGCTACGAAGGGATTATGCTCGAGGGAGACGTTAATTTCATTTCAGACTACAAGGACAGGCTTAAAGGTGAAAAAAATGAACAATGAAATAGGGACAGTTATCTCAACACCGGAAGGCCCCTCCCCCGGCAGCCTTGATTTCGTGGTCAGCACGGGAACAATACACCGTGGGCAGTTCGTCGAAATGGACTACTCCGAAGGGAAGCTAATTGCGCTTATCACGGATGTCATTAAGACAAACCGCTACTTCGAGCGCGCTGAAAGCGTCAAGGAGTTCGAGGCTTCCGGAATAAAACTCTTTGAGCAGTTCCCAACAACAGAGTGGGAATTCCTCCTCGCAAAGACAAGGCCCTTGGGGGTTTACGGCAAGAACGGGATGATAAAACGGCCAACCTATCCCCCCTCCCCCGGAACAAAGGTCAGGATAGCAGAAAGGGAAACCCTCAAGGACTTCCTTGGGATGGATGAGCAGAACGGCATTAGCCTCGGGATGGTCGAGTACCACGACCTCCCCGTAAAGCTCAACCTCAGCAGGCTTTTCAAGAAGCACCTCGCGATTCTCTCAATATCGGGATCTGGCAAGTCCTACGCGGTAAGCTGCCTTATGGAGGAGCTTCTCGACAGGAAAAAAGAACAGGGAAGGATTGCAACCATAATAATGGACCCGCATGGCGAGTACAGCTCCTTCGCAGAAACCCCCCCGGAGGGGAAGGGCCAAGACTATTCAACAAGGACAAAAATTGTGAACGCAACAGACGTAAGAATAGGGGTTCCAAAACTTTCAATAGGCCAGATTTCAAACATTATCCCAGGATTAAGCGGCCCGCAGAAAAGGGATTTGCAAAAGATAATAGAGAAACTTAAGGGGGAAATGAAGTCGGGATTGGGGCCTTTCGATTTTTCGCAGGTCAAGTCGGAGCTGCTCAAGGACGAGGGCATAAAGGAGAACACAAAGAATGCACTCCTCGGATGGATAAACAGCCTCAATGACCTAAGGCTGTTCGGCAAAACAGACAACCCCTCAATTTCCGACCTCTCAAAACCGGGAACAATGACGGTTATCGACCTTTCAAGAATAATCAACATGCGTAAGAAGCAGATAATAGTAAGCTATTTCGGCCAGAAACTTTTCAACGAGAGGAGGCAGCACCGCATCCCCCCGTTCCTCCTTGTCCTGGAAGAGGCGCACCAATTTGTCCCTGAAAAGGCTGCGCAGGAAGCCGCAATTTCCCGGGGGATAATGAGGACAATCGCAAGGGAAGGAAGGAAGTTCGGCGCTTCCCTGTGCCTTGTTTCACAGAGGCCGATACAGCTCGACACAACAACACTTTCCCAGTGCAACAGCAACCTTATTCTGCGGATAACAAATCCCTATGACCTCGACCACATCGGAAAAAGCTCGGAAGGCCTGGACCGCAGGAGCCTCGACATGATAACCTCCCTGAAGGTGGGAGAGGCACTCTTGGTAGGGGAGGCGGTAAATTACCCTGTTTTTTTCAAGGTCCGGAAAAGGAAGTCGGCTGATTCCAGGCACGAAGTAACCCTTGAGCAGGCGGCAACGGACTTCGAGGGCAACAAGGAATCTGCCGAAAAAGAAACCGATGAATTCCTATGAAGGGGCTGTGCAGCTCCCTTCCCCCTCGCAATCATCTGTGCAAAGAATTGTTCCCAAAGGAACACTGAACGGGCACTCGCTCGGGACGCATGTTTTCACACAGCTTTCAGGGCAGTCGCTGTACCGATAATCGTCGCAAACAACCGCGATTTCACACTCCCACACGCACATTCCCTCAACACAGCCCCACTGCCCAACGCACTGTATGTGCGCCAATCCCTGTGGCTCGCAGTCCTCGGCTATTTTACATTCCCCTTTAGAGTAACAGGCAATTTCGGTGCATTCTTCCCCTTGCGCAGTGCAGGAACAGGTGTTGCACCCGTCGGGATGTTTCCACCTATCCCCGAGTTTATGGCTGCCGCACCCCTCAACACAAATGTCCCTGCAAAAAGAATTCCCGCCGGGGTAGCAGATGCATTCCTTGCAGCCTTCCCCCCACCAACTGTTTAATTCCCTGTCTTCGCAATCAATCCCCAGCGGTTCCCTCTGCACGCATCCGCTAAGCACAAAAACCAGAAAGGCCGCAAAAACAAGGATTTTCTTCATGGTTTACTGTGGCATTAACAGATATATATTCCTGCTGCCGGCCTAAACAAGGCGGTTCGCACCGGAAATCCACACCGTTCCGAAACCGCATATAAACGCCTTAAACAAACAATATGCATGGAACCCCCCAATACCGCCCCTGAAAAGGCAATGTTCCTCACAAACGTCCGTTACTTCCCGGATAAAAGGAACGTCCTGGTGACATTCCAGAACAGCCCCGGCCATACTGAAACAAGAAAATATGCATTCTACCCGAAGCTTCAGATTTCGACAAGAGGACTAAGCAAGGAGCTCCTTGACACTTCGATATCCAACCTTAAACCCAAGGCGAAAATCGCCAATCTCGATGGGGAGAGGGCTGTGCTTTCGTTTTCCTCATTTGAGGGGGCGAGGGAAGCACACTCCTTTCTCCTCGAAGATTTTTCAATTCCCTCTCTTTTGATAGAGCCTGAAAGGCAGTTCCTTGCGGAGAACGGCTGGTCTTATTTCAAGCTTTTTTCAATGGGAGAAACGCCGCTAGAACAGCACTTCACAGGGCTGCCGGACGTAAAGCCGGACTTTTTAGTTGAAGGCCTCATCTCCACACTCACAGAACTTCTTAATGAAAACCATTTTTCGGCGAAAACCCTCACGGAAAAAATCGCATTAAGTTCAATGCTCCTGTGCAAGGCCGAAAATATCCCCGAGGAGAAATTCAGAAGAACAGAAATATTTCTGGAAAACCTGTTCTTCGCAAATTTCTTCCCGCCCGCCCACAACCCGCATCCTCTGAAGGATCGGCACATCAACACCCTTATACACGGCAACTTCAATAACATCGCGGAGATAAATTTTTCCGAGGTCTGGCTTGCCCTGGGCTCCGAAAGGAACATGGGGCCCGACACGCTTAACTGCGGCTGCTGCGCGCCTAAAACACCCCTCGCTGAAAACGTTTCCCCGAGTTCGCTTGTCTCAGTTGAGTTTCTGCAGGACGGAATATATTTTGAATCCCTTCTCCCGGCATGGGCCGAAGAAATGGATTCCAAAATGCCCGGAAAGAAAAGCCGCCTCAGCCACCAAAAAGAATGGTATCTTCCCGCACTCCCGGCAGGTCCGTTTTCAAGAAATTCCGGCCTAAAAATACCTTTGGCCGACGCTGTACGCCTTTCCGCAGAAGGAAAGGCAAAGATTTCGGAAAATGGCCATGAACTAACATGGTTTTGCAAAAATAACACTTCCTTCTTGTCAAGGGAGTTCTCCGGAATGAAATCCTTTCTTCGTTCCCTGGAGAATAGCATAACAGCTCACCAAAAATCGGGAGTTAGGGAGGCAGGCCTTGCGGCAGGTTCTTTATTTGAAAAAGACCCCGGCTATTTCTACAGAAAGGCATATGCAGGCACTTTTGCAGGAATTTTAGAGAGCCTGCCTTCCCACCTCGCCGACCGAAGAAGCTCATTTTACGACCCCAAGCTTGGAAACTCGATTCTGGCGCTGCAAGGAGAGGTTCTGGGCATGTTTAGGCAGTTTGCGGAGTCGTTCGGTGCACGCTACTTACACAGCAATAACCTAAGGACTTTTGTAATCACCCCCTCGGCTCTTGAGCTTGTAAAGGGCTTTTCGGCAAGGTATAACCTCCCACAGCCCGCTGTTGAGGCCAGTTGGGACTCATTGGTCTTTTCCTAAGCCGAGCAAAAGCCTTTTAAATGCTATTTAGGGAGAAATATATTAAGACTCCTATTTTTGGGGATTTTATGGAAAAACTAACAAAGTTAACAAGGTTTGAAAAAGCGCGCCTGATAAGCGCACGTTCGTTACAGTTGGCTTTGGGGGCGCCGGTTCTTGTCAAGGTGCCGAACGATATTCCCCCCGAGGATATAGCTAAGCAGGAGATTTTGGAGAAGGTCCTGCCTCTCACAGTATTAAGGAAATACCCGAGCGGGGAAATAAGAAGGATTGCAGTGGGTTAGTGATAATATGGGCAAAGCAGTACCAAGAGGCGTAAAGGTAAAAGCCGAGGAGCTTATGGAAATCTATCCTGAAAAGTTTTCGGAAAGTTTCGAGGGCAACAAGGAATTCATAACCACCCTTGAAATCCCTATTGCGAAATCAACAAGAAACCTCATTGCGGGTTTCATAACAAGAACAACGCAGCAGGCGAAGAAGCCGAAGAAGCCCCGCGCAATGCCGAAGAAGGAAACTCCTAGGCGGCCGGGTCGACAGCAATTTTAGTTGCTTCTCCCTCATCCTTATTTCTCTCCAGCACATAAAGGCTTGAGCTTGCGGCCTTTTCCATTTCTTTATCGTGTGTGATTATGAAAATCTGCTCGACCAAGGCAGGGAGATGAGATTTCATAAGTTCGCTAAGCGAGTTAACCGCACCTACATCCAAATTATGGGTGGGCTCATCCAGAATAAGCCAGCTAAGGTTTCGGGTAAGAACCAAAGATATCGCAATTCTCATCGCAAGCGCGGCAGCACTTCTTTCCCCGCCGCTTAATATCCCGTCTACCCTTATCCACTTTCCATCCCTGTCCCGGGCCATAACCTCAAAATTGCCCTCAACCACACTTATCTTCGCACTTGTATAATCCCGGTAAGGATAGATTCTTCCCCAGACATCATCCATCGCCTCATTGACATTGTCTGTCAGGGTGGCCCTTAACTCGGCCTGCGCAGCCTTCAAGGAATTAGTGAAAAGCGCCATTTTTTCCGAAATCAAATCAACACCCGCAATCCCGGCCTCCTCTTTCTCAACCTGTTTCAAATCATCATCATGCTTCTTTATCCGTTTCTCCATCTCGGCAATAGTCTCTTTCAGGTAGCCTATTTCCCTCTCTAGGCCGGAAGCCCTCTCTCTATTTTCCGCAAAAGAGTCCCTGTTTTTCCTTAAGATGGCTTCATCAAACGAAAGTTCTTTTAGCCGCGCGTCAAGCTTTTTCTTTTCCCCCTTCAATCCCTCGACCTCAATAATCCGTTTCTCAAGTTTTTGTGCAGAATCTATGTCTGCCGAAAACCCGGCCCTTTTTTTCATTAGCAATTCCCTCTCCTCCTCAATCTCGGACCTTTCCTTGCGCAGCTTTTCAATTACAATATTTGCCTTCCCAATCTCTTTCATAGCCTTCCCCGCCTCCAGCTCAAGCTTCCCAATCTCTTTTTCATCGCTCTCAAGAATGCTGTGCTTTGTGTCCCGGTCAAGCGGGGACTTGCACACAGGGCAGCTCGCCTCCGCCCCTTTCAGCTGGGAAACAACCTTTCTTATCTCCAAAACTTTGCTCTTGTTAATCCCGATACTCTTCTCAAACCCGGATATCTCCCCGCCAACCCTCTCAATTTCAGAATCAATTTCCCCTGCCCGTTTGACAAGCCCGGAAAGCCCTTCCTCGACCTTGCTTTCCCCCCTCTTTATCTCGTCAAGCCCCCTCCCCTGCAATCTCCTCTCCGATTCTTTAATTAAATCCTCAAGGCTTGAGATTTTTGCGGAAACTCCCGTCAGCCTCTCTTTAAGCGCCCTGTGCGTCCCCTCCTTTTTCTCCCCCTCGCTTATCTCCTTCTCCAAAGTATTTTTCTTACTGCGCACCTCAGCCCCTAAATTCTCCAGCCTCTCAACTTCCTTTACCTTAATCTCAATCTCCTTTCTGCCCCTGCCAATATCTTCCCTGCCCAGCCGTTCCCTCTGCTCCCTGATAAATCTATTTCTCTCCTCAACATTCCTCTTCAGCCGGTTTGCAAGGTTGACCGCATTCCCCCTAACTTTTTCATACCGGTCAAGGCCAAGCAGCTGGTCAAACTTCTCTTTCCTCTGCATAGGCGTAAGCCTAAGGAAGTAATCAATCTGGTTTTGCTCGGCATAAACCGCGCGGCTGAACAGCTCATAGTTCATATCTAAAATTTCTTCTACCTTCTCGGTGACGTCCCTCATGCCCGGACCGGCAAGCATCCTTCCCTCCCTGAAAAGCTTTGCACTGTTAACCCCCTTCCGGTTTACCTGCCTCTCAACCCTATACCCATCTCCATCATAATCAAAAAACAGCTCAACCTCGGCCTTCTCCCTTTCGTTGGGAACATTCATAATCAGCTCCGCAAGAGAAACCCTTTTGGCATTCAGGGACGGGAAAGTCCCGAACAGCGCAAAACATATGGCATCGGTAACGCTGGTCTTGCCGCTGCCCATAACCCCGATAAGAACGTTCGTGCCCCTGCCGAATTCCAGCTCGCTGTGCGAGTGGCTTTTCCAGTTTTTTAGCACAACTTTAGTTATCACGAGAAAACCCCTATAGGATTAACCCGGAAATATAGAAAAAGCTAAGCTACAAAAGCGTCGTAGCCTCGACTTCAACGTCCTTGACGCCTTCGACAGCCTTAATCTCTTCAAGGAGCGCCTCAAGCGCACCTTCTTGCTTGTCCTTAATGGTAAAAGCGGCCTTTATGAGCTCCAGGCCGAATGCAAGCGGCTCCCGCTTAGAATCTTTCAAAGTGCCTGCCTTAACTTCCTTAAGCCCGGCATCGGCAGCCTCCACTTCATCAGGCCCCTCGGGATAAACTTTCAGGACAACAAGTACCTCGTCACCCATATTATCGCCTATGGCCCCACAAAACCGCACTTACATTTATACGGCTTGGAAGTGGTCCTGCAGTGCCTGCACCTGACCAAGGGCTCTTTCCCGCAGCCGGGGCACTTAAAGGAAACATACTCCTCTGTTACTTCTTTGTTGCAAGTTGAACAGACCTTCATTTTCATTACCTTCCCCTTAGCTTTAAATATCTAGGGCTATACTATTCCTTATAGGCTAACTTTAAAAAGGTTCATGCTATCTTAAGGGCCCATGGCGTAGTCTGGACAGCGCGGTTGGCTTCGGAAGGTTTTATGCCTGGAGAAACCAACAGGTCGGGGGTTCGAATCCCTCTGGGCTCATTTACAATAATCCATCGAGTGCTTTGCGCACTTCCAAGAAAACCTCGTCAACAGCCTTCCCTGCGTCAATAATAACAATATTCTCGGAAGGCAGCAACCCCCCTATTTTGAGGAAATTCTCCCTCACTTTCTCCTGAAACCCGGATTTCTCAAAGACCTCCTTTCCCTGCCGTTTCTCATCTTCGTCAATCCTGTCGATTGCATCCTTCCCCGGCAAATCAAAAACAAACACAAGATTGGGTACGGGCATCCCCTCGTGCATCTTAACAAGCCCTTCCATATCTCCGCCCTGTGCCCCCTGGTAAGCAATCGTAGAATATTTGTACCTGTCGCAAAGCACAACTTTGCCTTCTTCCAAAGAAGGCTTAACAACTTTTTCGATGTGCTCCCGCCTATCTGTTATGTATAAGTCAAGGAACCTCCCTGCATTTTCCTTCGGGTCTTTCCCTTCTTTCAGCATCCGCCTAAGCTCTTTCCCATACTTTCCATCGGTCGGCTCGGCAGTAACAACAACCTCAATGCCCCTTTCCCTGAAATAGTTTTCAGCTTTCGCTATTTGCGTTCCTTTCCCGCACCCGTCTATTCCCTCAAAAACAATAAACTTCCCCGTCATGTTATCTCAAGCATCCTGTTTATCGCCTTCACCGCCTTGCCGGTAATCCCCCCGGGAATTTCGACCTCAAACTCTTCTTTTTCCAGAGAATTATAAACAGAATCAACGCCTGTCTTCTTCATCTGCAGGCATATGGCGGGAAAAGGATAAAATTTCTTGCCGGGATTTTCCTTCCCAAGCCGGTAAACCATCTCTTTTTCGGTGGCTATTATGAACTCCTTACTTTTGGATTCCTTGGCAATCTTCAGCATCTGGGAGGTGGAACCGACATAATCGCTAATGTCAATAACCCCGGGGGTGCATTCGGGATGCGCAATTATCGCCGCGCCGGGATGCTCCGCCTTCATCGCAAGCAGCCCCTCTTTTTCTATGCAGCCGTGGACATAGCAATATCCTTCTGCAGGAACCGCAACAACCCTCTTCCCGGAATGCCTCTGCACATAGTCGGCAAGGTTCTTATCGGGCCCAAAGAGAACAGTGCTGCTTTCCATTGCATTGACAACCTCGATTGCATTCGCGCTTGTACAGCAGCAATCGGCCATCGACTTGCACTTCGCAGAACTATTCACATACAAAACAACCTCTGCGTGAGGATACTCTTTTTTGGCTTTTTCAAGCCCCTCCGGGGTGAGCATCGCGGCCATCGGGCAAACCGCCTCCCTCGAGGTAATCAAAACTTTTTTTTCCGGGCTTAATATCTTTGCGGTTTCCGCCATGAAATCAACACCCGCAAAAACAATAATGTCCGCCCCTGTTGCCGCAGCCTTCCTCGACAATTCCAAAGAATCCCCGGTAAAGTCGGCAACGTCCTGCACCTCCGGCAACTGGTAATTATGGGCGAGTATAACCGCATTTTTCTCTTCCTTTAATCTATTTATTTCTTTTGCGTAATCCAAAACCTCACCTCACCGCAATATTCTCATTCAGTTCCCTTATAACCCTTAGTGCCGAAAGTGCCGCAAGGAAAGACGTTTTTGGATTGTCGGGGCTGGGAACATTATCCGCCCGGAGCAGAAGCTTTCCCGCCTTGCCCCCGGCTCTTATCGTATGCCTGTTCCCCCTGACTTTAGGGTCCGAGATAATCCTTACCTTTGTCTTCCCGAAGCCCAAACCCGCCAAAGACAAAGTGGCCGAAACATTGACATTTTTAGGGAAGAGCTTACACGCCGCCCTCGCATTCCCGGAATAAAGCAACCTCTCTTTCAGGTCTTTCCTTCCAAATCCTTTCGGGTTTTTCCTGCTTTCAAGAACAACCTCGTCCAAAAAATCCCTGCTTGATTTCACCGCGTCCAAGCCGGCAATGGCCCCGCTCGGTATGTACACTTTTCGCTTATTCCTCTTCGCAGCGGCCTTCACTTTCTTAAACAATTTTGCATCGGCAAATGCCCCAACAGACATCACAATGACATCCGTCCCTTTCAAAAGCGCAGGGACATATTCTTTAACCGCGGCTTGCGAGGCGGCCTCAACAACCAAATCAACATCCGCCTTCGGTTTCTTTGAAAATTTTGCCCTGATTTTCAGCTTCCTAAGCCTTTCCCTGGCAAAGGCCTCATCCGCATCGAAAACCCACCTGACCTTGAAACCCTCTTTTTGGAGTTCCTTCGCCAAATACCCGCCTATAGCCCCTATCCCTATAAGCCCTATGTCCATTCCCTTATCAAGAGACAACGTTTTTAAAAGGTAAATCAGGATACTATCTATATGCCTGTCTCAAAAGGAAGCGGTTTGTCCCGTCTAATGAAGGGGCATTTTTCGCAGCCCTATTGCAGCAAAGCTGAACCGGGCCCTGTTGAGCTTCGCTCAACTTGGGCTTTTTGGAAAAAGGTTTTGCGACTGTGGTGTAGTGGTAACATCCAAGCCTTCCAAGCTTGTGTCCCGGGTTCGACCCCCGGCGGTCGCACACGATGTTTTTCAAAAAAGCCGGCAAGAACAGCCCCCGATAGCCGCATTAAACAAACTCTTCCCTGCCCCGCAAATACCTTGTGAGGAATTTCGCAAAGCCCCTGTTCTTTTTATAGAACTCAACCAATTTCTTCTCGTCCATTACCTCGGTTTTTTTGTTCATCCCCTTTTTCAAATCCGACTTCGCATCTTTCCTCGCCTTCTTCAAATAATCCCGCAGGAACTTATTTGCATTAACATACTTCCTCGGAATTTCAATAACCCATCGGCCATCCTCTATCCTCGGCCCGGAGATAAGCCTTTTGTGCGAGGCCAAAAACTTCTCGCTGTGCCGAACATCCGCAACTCTCGGCCCCGCCCTTTTCTCACTCCTCTGCAGCTCCAAACTTTCAAGCTCAAACACCATAGCCATCGCACTTTCCTCATCCATCCAATCCTCGCTCCTAACGACAACAAAGCCCATCGCCCCCATCTGCGAAACAAGCTTTTTCCTAAGCCTCCTGGCCTGCCCCCAAAGGATGTCGGAAAGCGCCTTTTTCGGATATGCAATCTTCACACCCACCAACTCCTTCTTGCCAAGCATCTCCTTGACTTTCTTCAGGGGCCACGGCTTCACATTCCCGGGAAAAAAGAAATTCATCGAAGGCTTTTTCAGAAAAGCCCTTGAAGCGGCAATAAGCCTGCTGTACTGGTTCAGGGAAAGCGCGGCAGCAACATTCCTGTTATTGTCGACAGGATCAATAACAACCAACGGGCTGTCAAACCTCTTCAAAAGCTCTTTCTCGGCCTTATCCCGCTCCCCGGAAAGTTCAATAACTTGCCTGTCCTTCCATTTCGAAACCGCCTTTATGCAGGCATCAAAACTGCCATATTTCAAAATAAGCAGCTCAACAACATACCCCGGAACAGAACTAACTTTCAAATCGGCGCCATAACAGCCAATTCCCTTCAAAAACTGCCTTAACAGCCTCACCTCTTTCCTGTCCTTTGCGGTCAATTTTCCCATAAGATATGCCATATGGAAAGGGCTCCTGTCAACCGAACTTTCAAGCAAATGCCCCTCCCCAATCTTATAGCTCGGCACAACCTCAACGTCAAATTCCCCTATTTTGCCCCGTATGTAAGGGTGCTCGCTATACGCCTTCTCCCATTTGTGCCCGCGGAAAATCCGTTTGCCTATCTTAAGCCCCTCTTCGACAAATCTCTCCCTCTTAACGCCTGTCGGAAAAAGCACGAAAATATCGATGTCCCTGTCCCCCCTAAGGTGGGTGTTTCTGGCAGTGCTGCCAACAGCCATAACGTCAACATGGCTCCCTTCAAGGCCCTTTATTTTTGCCACTATCTCTTCCGTGAGTTTCTTTTCGGCGCCAATCTCGCCCTTCGAGGGGGTAACTTTCTTCAGCACCCTTTTGCATATTTCGGTTTTGCCCATGCCACCTATTAGGGACACCCTTAAATATTAATTTAACCATTATATTCGCGATTCCATGGGAGAGGCTATCAAGTACCTGCGTGGCGACGAGAAAAAATCCTACGGCAGGATAACTATATACGACGGGTTTCCCAATAACTACTATGAAGTTTCGCCCCCCAATCTCGATCCCAAGGAACAGGAACTTGCGGAAATGATGATAGCAAGGCTAACAAAGCAGATAACTCCTACAGAGGCCCTTGCAAAACTCTCAAAGATAATATCGACAGACTTCACAATCATCTTCGACGAGAAGATATTGAATTATATGGAATCCAGGAGCCTTTTTGACCGTTTGCCCTCTTCCGAAGAAACAAAATACCTTAGGAACCTTCTTCATTCAATGCTTAAGAAATTCGCGCCCTTTGCGAAGAATGCCGATGAAGTGGTTAACCTCGCCATAGACAGCACCGCGGGCTACCATGAACTATCCGAATTGATACGGGACCAGGAGCTTGAGGAAATAATGGTAAACGGCTTCAACCGCAGCGTCTACGTTTTCCACAAGGAGTACGGGATGTGCCGCACGAACATAGCTGTCGAGCATGACGGTTTCCTTGAAACCCTTCTCCACAGGATTGCGGCAACCGCGGGAAAAAAACTCACAAGGGCAAACCCCTACGTTGATGCGAGATTGCCCGACGGCAACAGGGCAAACGCAACTCTCTCATACATCACGCCTTTTGGCCACTCCCTGACCATAAGAAAGTTCACAAAAATTCCATTGTCGATAATCGACCTCATAAAAAAGGGCACACTCTCAACAGAACTTGCGGCATTCCTCTGGGTTGCGGTCGAAGGCCTGTCGATAGAGCCGCTTAACATAATCGTTGCGGGCTCGGCAGGCTCCGGAAAAACAACAACCCTGAACTGCCTCTCAAACTTCATCGCATACAACGACAGGGTAATAACAATCGAGGACACCGCAGAACTTCAATTAGGTTCGAGGGAAAACTGGGTTCAGATGGAATCGAGGCCAAAGAGCAAAGACTGCGAAGAGGTTGATATGGACGAACTTTTGAGAAACTCTTTGCGGATGAGGCCGGACCGCCTATTGGTGGGGGAGGTAAGGGGCAAGGAAGCGCAGACACTCTACGTTGCGATGGACATCGGCCTCAGCGGCTGCATGGGAACACTCCATGCAAACAACGCAAGGGAATGCCTAATAAGGCTGAAAAGCCCGCCCATGTCCGTTCCCGAATCGATGCTGCCTATGCTGAACCTAATCGTTGTCCAGGACAGGCGTTACACAAAAGACAGGGGTCTGATAAGGCGGGTTTCCCACGTCGCGGAACTCGCAAGGATGGAAGACCAGGTCCTGATGAGCAACCTCTATGAATGGGACCCGATAAAGGACAAAATCGGCAGGACAAAAACACCCTCGAGGATTATTGAGAGGATGGCGGAGAGGACAAACCGCACAAAAAAAGAGGTAATGGAAGAAATCACCGTTAGGCAGGCAATACTGGAGTGGATGATAAAAAAGGAAATAACTTCCGCCCCGGAAGTGGAAAAGGTAATTCAGGAGTACTATTACAGCCCGGCAAAGATAATCGATGCGGTTTCAAGAGAATCTTAGCCAAGTTCAAATTTCTCAACAACCAAGTACTCGGGCCCTTCCGAGGAAGGCTTCGATTCCATCAAATCCACACTCCCGACCTCAAAACTGCCTTCATAGCTTTCCTTTTGCAATTCCCCAACAACCGCAATAGCCTCCTTCCTCGTAAGCTTCTTATTCCTCGCAATAGTTATGTGCGGATGCAGCTTCTTCCCCCCAATGCCGAGAAGCCTGTCAATTTCCGCAGCCAGCCCGATAAATTTCCCGCTGCCTTTTCCAATACCGAGCCAAATCACCCTCCCTCCAAAATGCCCGATTTTCCCAACCTCGGCAGTGAACCCCCCGCGTTTGCCTAAACCGGAGAGTTGTTTAATAATTTCCTTTAATTTCCCCTCCCCCAAATAACCAAAAAACTTCATTGTGATATGAAGGTTTTTTTCCTCAACAATCTTAAGGCCGGGCCTGCCTGCTCTTTCACAAAACTTGGAATAGATTTCTTTTTTCGTTTTTTCCGGGAGGTTAACCGCAAGGAACATCCTTCTCCCTTCCATCACAACACTTCCTTTGCAACCTTTTCCAGCCTATCCAGAAACCCATAGTTCTTTCCGAGCTTTTCATTTGCCCGTTCAAGCAAATCCCCAAGGTAATCATCGCCGACCAATACCTTCCCGCCCCTCTTAATCGGCAAAGCAATCCCCTGGCTTGAAACCAATTCGACAATGAACTTCCCCGGCTTTGCCACAATTATCCCGCCGCGTTTAATCCCCGCCTTTGCCTTGAGCTCCATTATTTTTTCGGCATTCTTCAAATTCTTGCACCCTATGTGCAGAATGAAACCCTCCATCTTGAACCAGAGCTCTCCCCCCTCAACAGAGGCGCTATCCAGCCCCTCTTTCAATTCTTCCGGGGAAATTGCCCTGTGCCAGGCCCTGTGGAAGTATGCATCCTTTTTTGAGCCGCTATCGGGAACCGCAAGCAGCAAAATCCTCCCCGAACAGCACGAACTTGTAAAATAGTCCCTGTTCTCCGCAATCCACTTGCAAAACGGTATAAACCTTTCATCAACCTTCCCCGCTTCCAGCGCCCTCTCAAAAGTTCCCCTGTGGCGCTCCCTTACCATACAAAACCTTTTCTCATCCACAGGATTGCTCATATTTCCAGCCTCTCAACCTCCATTTTATCGAGGTCAATAATTGCGGCATTCCCGTCTTTCGCAGGCCCGAGGTTAACGCAAAGCGTATCTCCAAGCAGCACCCTGCCCATTGATTCGTGCACATGCCCGCATATGCAAACCTTTGGCCCGTACTTTTCAATCGCTTCCCTCACGGCATCAACCCCCAAGTCAAATCCGGAACTGCTCATCGAAATTTTTGTTCCCGAAGGGGGTGAGTGTGAAATCAAAACAATATTTTCTTTGCCCTCCATCAGCCCGGAAAGATACTTCTTTGCCTCAAGCTCCCCGATATTAAACCTATAATAGGTGTTGACAGGCTTCGCACCGCCCAAACCAACAAACCAATACCCCCCGAACTCAACAGCCTTCTTATGGAGGTTCGCACCCTCCTCATCAAGAACCTTTGCAACAGCATCGCTGTCCATATTTCCCGGAACCGCAAAAACCCGGGTCCCCGAAAAACAACCAAGAATTTCCTTGGCAAATTTCCCCATTCCTTCGTTGGTCAGGTCCCCCGCAATAACAACAGCATCAACATCCTTATGTATAATAAGCCGCGCAAACGCCTTAGCTTTCCCCACATCGCCATGCAGGTCTGAAATAGCCCCCAACCTCAATTTGCAAACCCTTTTAATTTTGTTTAAACCAATATATCTGGGGGTAGAATGTTAAAAAGGCTTACAGTATTTATGGCCCTTATTCTCTGCGGCACATACGCGGCAGCGGCGATAACCACGGTTGCCCCCGTAAGCAAGACAATCGAGACGGGCTCAACACTTGAAATAGGCACAATCCAGCCGGGGGAAACAATAAACCTTGTCCTCTCGACAGACACAAATTATGGAAAATCAAAAATCTGGGCATCTGCGTCGGTTGAGGCCTCGCCGCAGGGCTGGAAAATAGCCGGAGACAGCACAACCTCAAAAACAATCTCCCTTTCAATAACCGCGCCGAGAACCTCCCCGGAAATTCCCCGGAACATTAAAATTGTATTGGACAACACTGCACAGCACCTGAACCCGGAACATTTTTTCGCGAAAATAAGGGTAAAGCAAAACCTGCTCACAGCCTCAATTTCGGGCCCGGGCCGGGATGCGGTTGTAGGCAGCTCTGTAAAATTCAAGCTAAGGCTTATCAATGATTCCTCCGCACCCCACACCGTAACTCTTGGCTCAACACTTCCCGAATCATGGTTCAAGCCCCGCACTTTTGAGGTTGCCCCAAAATCCACGCTTGACGAGGAATTAGAAGTCCTGCCGATGGTTTACGGCAAAAGAGGATTCAAATTCACCGCAAAAAGCTCCCTGAACAACTCGGAGCTAGGGGCTTTCGAAGCAAGCCTCGCAGTAAAGCCAAC
The DNA here is from genome assembly GCA_964540145.1 of uncultured archaeon. GTDB lineage: Archaea > Iainarchaeota > Iainarchaeia > Iainarchaeales > CAZILS01 > CAZILS01. Next base: position 17,284 of record CAZILS010000002.1, read on the forward strand.
GTTCAGGAGCAAATACAGCCCCGCACTAAGCGGCTTTCCTTTTTTCTCGATAGCCCTGCTCCCGCATTATGCATTTAATGCAATTTCGAGCCTGCTGATTCCGTAGGGCGTGAGGGCATGCTTGAACCCTATTCCAAAGAAGTAATTGAGGCAATAGAGCGGGGCGAGGTCCGAGACAGGCGGCAGCTGAACAGGCTCAAGATAAGGCTTGCCAAGAAATACTCCCTCAAACAGATGCCGACAAATCCAGACATCCTCGCCTTTTCCAAATTCCCGTCTGAAAAATTAATTTCATATCTTTCCATAAAGCCAACCCGCTCCCTCTCGGGGATTGCGGTTGTTGCAGCTATGGCCAAGCCCCACAAATGCCCCGGGGAATGCATCTACTGCCCAAGCGGCATCGGGCAGGACATGCCGAAAAGCTACACCGGGAAGGAGCCTGCGGCACGAAGGGCGCGGATGTTCAATTTCTCTCCGCTGAGGCAGGTCAGGAACAGGATTTCTCAGCTCAACGCAACAGGGCATTCAACCGAAAAGATAGAACTCATAATCATGGGAGGAACTTTCCTCTCGACAGAAACAGCCTACCAAAACCGTTTCATAAAGCGCTGCCTTGACGCCATTACGGAAAAAAACTCGCCCTCCCTAAAAGAGGCAAAACTCAACGCGGAAAAATCAAAGAACCGGGTGATAGGCATAACCTTTGAAACCAGGCCCGACTTCTGCGGCAAGACCGAAATCAACAGGATGCTCAATATGGGCGGCACAAGAGTTGAGCTCGGGGTTCAGAACCCAAACGATGAAATTTACAAAATTGTGAACAGGGGCCACACCGTAAAGGATGTTGTCAACGCAACTTCCATGCTAAAAGATTCCGCCTTCAAGATTGCGTACCACATCATCCCGGGCCTGCCGGGAACAACACCAAGCTCAGACCTAAAAACTTTCAAATCACTTTTCACAAGCCAGGACTACATGCCTGACATGCTAAAGATTTACCCCTGCCTTGTCCTTGAGAACACCGAGCTTTATAAAATGTGGAAGTCCGGGGAATACGCCCCTCCTACAACCGAGAAGGCGGCCCTGTTCATCGCAAAACTAAAACCCCACATCCCAAAGTGGGTTAGGGTTATGCGTGTGCAAAGGGACATTCCCACAGACCTTCTCAGTGCGGGGGTCGGCTTAAGCAACCTTCGCCAGGTTGTTGAAAAGAAGATGGAAGAGCGTGGAACAAAGTGCGGATGTATCCGCTGCAGGGAAGCAGGCCTATCGCAAAGAAATGGCGTTGTTCCTAGCCCTGAAAAAGCAAAACTCATGGAAGAACATTACGATGCAAGCCTTGGAAAGGAAATTTTCATAAGCGCCGAAGAGGGGAAGAAAGACCTCTTATATGGATTTTGCAGGCTGCGCATTCCCGCCCTGCCTTTCCGAAAAGAAATCACGCCCCAAACTGCGCTTATCAGAGAACTCCATGTTTACGGAACTTCTTTGCCCCTGGGGGAGAAACCGAAAAAGGAATTCCAGCACATGGGCTTTGGAAAGAGCCTTCTTGAAAGAGCAGAGCAAACTGCGAAGGAAGAATTCTCCGCCAAGAAAATGCTGGTTATTTCGGGCCTCGGTGCGAGGGAGTATTACCGGGCACTTGGCTACAAAAACGACGGCCCTTACGTCTCAAAGAAACTCTAAAAAGAAACAAATATATTGCCCTTTGCACCTTTTACAACCATGGTCCGCACAAGGGAAGAGAAGGAGTTTATCCGCTATATCGAGGACCACCCCGAGTACTATCCGGTTACCCATGCAGACATCTACCTGAAAATCCTGAAAAATCTGGAGAAAGCCGCAAAAACCCAGAATGAGCTGAACTCCCATTTTCCCGTAATCTCAAGAGAGGACCTTGAATTGATAATTCTTTCCCTTATGCGCCTCAAGCTCTTGGACAAGCTAAAGACCGCGACGAAATTAATGTACTATGTCACCGAAGATGGCAAGGAGCTTATAAGCGAGGCAGACAAGATAAAATCGGCGTTGAAGGTGGGCTAAGCCCCAAAAAGCGCATGTAATATATATAAATTTATAGGATTATTATTATATTAATAATAATATGGGGGGGTATTATGGCTAAATCTCTTATTGCAAGCCTTGGTGTTGGAAAAGGAACATGGGGCCATGTTGCAAGGCTCATAGCCGACGAGGAATGGGATGCGATCCTGCTTGTTTCAAACGAATGGGGCAAGGAGAATTTCACGCCGCCAAAGGAGTGCGACTGGATAATAATCAACACCCGTTCGGGTTTTGATGTCATCAAGGACACAATCAAGGAAAAATTGCCTAAAGGCAAAATAGCTTTTTCACTGGTTTCGGGAACAGGCAAGGAGCACATGGCTCTCATTGCCGCAGCCAAGGAAGCGGGCACAGACTACGAGATTGTCACTCTTACAGGCGACGGAACAAAGTACTACTAGGGCCTTACATGGATTCCCTAATCCCTGTGCTGATTTTAGTACTGCTTATAATCTTAGCTGCAGCCATATTCCTCTACCGAAAAACAGCAGCTCTCCGGGAAGAGCTCTCCTCCCTCCGGTTCTCAAAATCGAGCCAGTCCGTAAGGTATGGAAAAATGACCGAACAGTGGATTCCTTTCACAGGCAAATTTCCCTACCCCCCGGAACAATTCCGTTTCATAGGGGCTCCGATAGACGGCCTGGTTTTTGCGGACGACGAAATAGTCTTCTGCGAGTTTAAATCGGGAAGTTCAAAACTTAACGAGAAACAAAAAAGAATAAAGAAAATGGTAAAGGACAAGAAAGTAGAGTGGATGGAATTCACAATTTCCTAATCGAGCTTGTACCTAAGAAGAGCGGCTATGCCCCCAATCCCCTTCAGCCTTCTCATGCCTTCATGCTCGCCGCTTATTATGTGAACTTTGCCCTTCAGCTTCTCAACCAAATCCATAATCTTCTCCGCCTCCTTCCTGTCTTCAAGCATCGCTTCCTCCCCAATCACAAGCTGCTCGACAGCCCCCTTACTTATCGCTTCCTCCACGCTTTCCCGGCCATATGCAACTGCACCGCCTTTCCCAATTTCCTCAAACACTTTCTCTATCAAGGCGGTTTCCTTGCTCAACTGCAAATCCCCAACTATCTTGTCAACCTTCCCGCTCTTCAGCAGCTCATTCAGCCCGGTAACGCCAACAGAATTCGTCGACTCAAAGAACAGGCTGCCAAGCCTCAAATTTTTTTCGGTAATGTATTTTTGTATATTGTTCTTTGTGAAGCCCGGGCCGGCAAAAATAACCTTCTCGGCTTTCAGTTCCCCGACCTTATCCAAAATCTCCTTGAAATAACCTTCCTCGCTTTTCTCTCCGCCATATTGCTTCCCGCCTTTGGCAGCCATAATCTTCGCCTTGTCCTCAAACCCAAAGTCCTTCAGCAAGGCGATGTCCGCAACCTCGTCATCCAGCACAACCAGGACCAATTTCTCCCTGCCGCTCGCTGCCTTCGCCTTCTCCAGCCTATCGACCTGCCACTTCTTTATCTCCTCTTTCCCAATGCCGACCTTCCTTCCTTCCCTAATCTCGAGAGCGTGGTGTTCCTTCTCCCCGACCAAACCGGCAGGCCTTGATTCGACAATTATCCCGGAAACCCTCAACTCGCCACTATGCTTGTGGAACTCAATTTTCTCGGCATCAATCTTCGCAAATATCTCGATCTTGAAGGCCTTATCTCCCTCCTTCTTCGGCTTGATTTTTCTTTCACTCTTACCGCTGACCAGGTCTCCCCGTTCTATTACTTTCTCAAGGTGCCAAAGGTCATCCATGCTTTCGGGAATAACCTCTATAACCCTGTTCTTGCGGTCTATTTTCACTATGCGCATAATTAACTTACCCCCCCCACATATTTAAAGTATTTCATCCAATATTCAATCTATGTCTTTGGAAGAGGAGAAGAAGATTAGAGTAGCAGTCATAGACTATGACAAGTGCCAGCCCGACAAGTGCAACTTTCTTTGTGAAAGGGTGTGTCCCGTGAACAGGATGGGCAAGGAGTGCATAGTGGTAGATGACACAACCGGAAAGCCCCTGATTTCTGAAGAGCTTTGCACAGCCTGCGGCATCTGCCCGCACAAATGCCCATTCAAGGCAATTTCAATTATCAACTTGACAGCGACCTTAGGGGCGCCTATCCACCGCTATGGTCAGAACGAGTTCAGGCTCTACCGCCTGCTATCGCCGAAAGACTCGGCAATAGTCGGCCTAATTGGGAGGAACGGAATCGGAAAATCAACAGCCCTAAAAATCCTCTCAGGACAGCTCAATCCAAACCTCGGAAATTTCGAGAATGAGCAGGGAACAATAGGCGAAACAATAGAACATTTTCGGGGAAAGGAACTGCAGCAGTTCTTTGAGAATGTGAAGGAAGGAAACCTGAAAGTATCCTACAAACCCCAGAACATCGAGAAACTTTCCAAGATAACAAACGGCAAGGTCTCAGAAATCCTTGAGAAAGTTGACGAAAGGAATAAGCTGAAAGAAGTTGCTGAAAACCTCCACATCTCAAATATACTCGGCAGGGAACTCTCTTGTCTTTCGGGAGGGGAACTCCAGAGAGTTGCTATCGCCGCCTCTGTCCTAAGGGATGCGCAGCTATATGCCATTGATGAACCCTCCTCTTACCTCGATGTCAAGGAAAGGCTCGGCATGGCAAAAGTCCTGAGGGAACTTGCGGATGAAGGCCGTTCTGTAATTGTGATTGAACACGACCTCGCTGTCCTCGACTACTTAAGCGAGTACATCCACATCCTCTTCGGAAAGAGAGGAGTTTACGGTGTTATTTCGGCAACAAAAACAGTAAGGAACGGACTAAACGAATTCCTGGCGGGAGAAATCAAAGATGAAAACCTGCGGTTCCGTCCCTTTGAATTAAAGTTCCAGGTTACCCCTCCGTCCGAACCGGAAAAGAAAGCGGTTATCGCAAAATACCCGTTCCTCGAGAAAGGCTTCGATGGTTTCTCCCTCAGCGCAGACGGAGGAGACCTCCGGGAGAGCGAGGTAATAGGAATACTCGGGCCGAATGCGATAGGAAAAACAACCTTCGTGAAGATGCTTGCCGGCGCTGAAAAGCCAGATAACGGCAAACTTGACTTCTCTCTGAAAGTATCTTACAAACCCCAGTACCTGAAAGCCGAGGAAGGAATTAGTGTAAGAGAACTCCTCGCCCGGGCAAAAATAGACAATGGCATTTTCAAGACAGAGATCGAGAGAAGGCTCCATATAAACGAGCTTGAGGACAAAATGGCAGATGAACTTTCAGGAGGGGAGCTCCAGAAAGTTTCTGTCGCAATCGCGCTTGCCCGGGAGGAATACGACCTTCTGCTTCTCGATGAGCCCTCGGCCTTTGTTGATGTCGAGGACAGGCTTGCGATGGCAAACGCAATACGTTCTGTTGTCGACAAGAAGGCAAAAACCGCAATGGTAGTTGACCACGATATCCTCTTCCAGGACTATGTTTCCGACAGGCTAATGGTTTTCGAAGGCAAGCCGGGCGAAAGAGGAAAGGCGCTGAAACCCACGGGGATGCGGCAGGGCATGAACCGCTTCCTGAAAGGGATGGGAGTAACCTACCGAAGAGACCCCGACTCGGGAAGGCCGAGGGCAAACAAGCCAAACTCGGTCAAGGACAAGGAACAGAAAAAATCCGGGAATTACTATTATACCTTTACCTAATACCTCGAGTAGTAGATTGTGCCGTAGCTGTAAACAATGTTCTGCTCTCCGCCGGCCTTAATCTTAACATCCCACTCAACCTCATTGTTCTCCATCTTGCTTGGGTCAAGGTTTCTCTTGAAATCCCGGGCATTACTTGGCAAATTATCCTTAACTGTAACAACAACATCCCCGTTCTTGTGGTTTTCGAGGTGCAAGGTATAGCGGTATTCTGTAAAAGTCGCCTCAGGAGTCTCGCTTGTTTTGACTTCCTCGAATTTCTCGGCTTTTATATCGAGAGCAGGCGCAAGATACAATTCAACCTCATCGCCATCCGCAACCCAGGCAGTGTTATTTCCACCGACATAAAGCCCATCGCTGTAAACCGAGACCCACCCTGCGGCAAGCGGCTCCCCGGCCTCATTATCAAACTTAACGCTGTATTTCACAACGCCTTCCATTTTATCCTCGTACACCCTGCCTCTCGCATCCCAATCATAGACTTTCTCATATGCGATATACTCCACTAATACAGGCACATAGGAGGTGCTTTTCCCGGGTATGGAAATCTTCCTGTCGAGCTCATATACGTGGTACTCTTGGCTTTCCGAAACATCGAACTGCCCTTCATCCACCCCCGCACCGGTCGCAGCACCGACCACAGATTCCATCATATAATTCTCGCCATACCCATAATACCTGCCCGGGGAGTACTTCATATTAGGCTGGCCCGCAACAATAGTCAAATCAACGCCTTCCCAATCCTCTTTCGTGTTGTTGACAGCTTTTGCCCAGTAATAGAGTTTCCCTGTTTCATTCCCTGTAAGGAACAATTGGTAATTAGGTTTCCAGGAAGCATTACTCACAAAGTAGCTTGCGGTCAGCTCCCGGTTTTTCGCGGAAACATCCTCCTTCACGGAAACGGTTTTTTCCATCAGGTCCTCAAGACCCTCGAAATCAGGGGCATCCAAGAAAGAAACCGCCTGTATAAGCGATATTGGCATGAAAAGCCTGTGCAGTTGGTTGAGCTGGATATCGCTCATGTCATCTATGAATTCAGGCCTGCTGACAACGATGTACTTGTCCCTCACTACCTCCTCAATCTCGGCCTTTATCGAGAAGTGCTCGGTAACTATCGCAATCAATTCATCCGGATTTTCTTTGAGTATCCGGAGAATGAGGCTGTCCCTGTCCTCTTTACTCACCCCGACAGAATACCCGACTATATCGGCGCCGTCATCTATAATCAAAAGAGTGTCCTCATCCGCGCTCTGCGGAATTGAAAAAGTAACAGTTTGCTCCCCGAGTGATGTGCTAACATCAGCCGACTTGCTTACAAATGCAGAACTATTGTAAAGTACAACCTTTCCAACATTAGCATCTGCCTGTATCGAAGATGCGCCAACACTTGCCGCAACCAGAAGAACGGCAAAAAAAGCAAATAGTTTTCTCATAAAACCACGATATTATTACGCCCTTCTCAAATATATCCTTTGCGTTTTTGTGAGGGAAATGCCCTAAATGGCCTTAACCAGGGTTATCTCAGGGCTGCCGCCGGCGCCATCGCCGTCAAAAACATTGATTTCGCAAATCCCGGGGTTAGGGCCCGCTCCGGGAGTGAAGTTAGTGCTGTAGCTTTTTTCAATCGTCAAATTTGGCTTCTCCAGCGCACTGCACACAATCTTCAAGTTGCCGGCCTTAACCAGGTTTGCATTGAAAGGGTTAACCGCAAGCAGGGAGGTATCGACACTGCACGCTCCCTCTGTTTCTGTTTCCAGTTCCGTGAAATAACTTTCAAGCTTCGCCTCGAACAACGCCTTATCCGAGCTTCCGCAGCTCCCTGCACCAACCGCATTTTCAAAAAGGTGGTCCGCAAGCGCGTCACTAACGGCCCTATCCGCAAGAAGCAAAAACTCCGTAACCCTGAATTTCCCGTCCTCAACTCCCATAACAACAGCCCCTGCCGCAGCCGTATCCTGCGAAGGAACCGATGAAAGAAATATCGTTCCGGCTATCACAACCGCAACAAGCCCCATAACCGCAGAGTAAAAACCCTTCGTGTTCATCCAATCTCCTCACAAGCAGTATTTTCGCTCAAACCATCAAACCCGATAGGGTCTGCCCCGCCATACCGGTAATACTTTGCGCACCTGAAAAAATCAACATCTCCCGCACTTTCATTCGCGGAAACATCCTTGTAGAAATTAATCCTTGCCTCATCCCCTGCTTTCATCGAAATCGTTTTGTATCCCGCAGTCAAATCCTGGTTATAGGAAACCGCAATAAATATCATGCTCACCGCAGCTATCGCCACAACAAGCGCAGCCATCGCATCAATGCTGAAAACAAAGCCCCTTTCCACTAAACATCCCTCCAGACTATTATCCTAAGTGTTTCTTCTTCAAGGCCGGCAAGGCCGGCTTTTGTTTCACTTGCCCCCCCATTAAGAACCAATCTTTCAACAACAAACAAATCTTTTCCGGCAGGAGGCTGTTCCCCGGGCGCCAGGCAGCCGTTCACATTAAGGCCGCGCCCCGCCCCATCTTCAACCCTGCAGCCATAGGTACTGCTCAACCCCAAATTGTCCTTTGTAATGCTGTTAAACACAACGCAGTTCGGTATGTGAATGCCCAAAGGAATTCCCTTGGTGTTCCGCAATTCACATGTATTGTCCATGCCCCCAACCATAAGGCTCGATGCGGTTATCGCAGAATTCTCCAATTCCTCCCTCAGCAAAGATTCCTGCTCTGCATAGGACGCTATCTCCATCGCCTGTATAAGGACAGCAAGCGCCAGCACAACAATTGCCGCGGAAACAGCAACATCATAAGAAAAAATAAATCCCCTTCTCCCCATCACGCAGCCCCCGCATTTGTGAAAGTTATTGTTCCTCCGCAGGCTTTTCCCGCCCCCGGGATCTTCTCTATATTTGCATTAACCACAATCGCCTCTCCCCACCCATCGGGAGTTATCCTTATCTCGTCACCTGACAAAATAACAACACAGCCAAGCTCTATTGGGTCGCCTGCATTTTCAGGAATATACTTAAGCATAGGAATCTCATACTCCACACTTGAACCTGCTCCCAAATCATCAAACAGCCTGCTATAGTTCTCTGTCATTTCCAGCTCTGATGCTATCCTTCTCGCCTGGCTTGCGATAGCCGCATTCTCCTGGCTGTCCCCCAAACCAATCCCTGTGCCGATAAGGAACTGCAGCACAACGATGGCGGCAATTGCGGCAAAAACAAAATCAAAGCTAATTTGGCCCTTTCGCATCGAATCACTATTAATATTGCCGTATCCTATATAAAATTAGCGGCAGTTATCCAAAAAGGGCCTTCCCGGTCATTTCGGAAGGCTTTTCGATCCCCATAAGTTTCAACACGGTTGGGGCAATATCCTTAAGCCCGCCGCCAGGCTTTTTTCCCTTTGGCTCTTCCGAAACCAGGATAAGCGGCACATTGTTTGTTGTGTGCGCTGTTTTTGGATTTCCTTCAACCCCGATGTCCTCCGCATTTCCGTGGTCCGCTGTCACAACCAGGGCATAGCCGCTTTCCTTGGCGGCATCAGCAACTTTCCCCAGGCAATCATCTACAACCTCAATTGCCCTGATAACCGCATCTTTTTTCCCGGTATGTCCGACCATGTCGCAGTTGACAAGGTTGCAAAGTATGAAATCAAATTTATTTCCCTTAATTTCCCCCACAAGCTTCTCGGTAACCTCGTATGCGGACATTTCCGGCTTCATGTCGTAGGTTGCGACCTTTGGGCTAGGCACAAGAAACCTTTCTTCGCCTTTTGATGGCTCCTCCCTCTGCGCGTTGAAGAAGAATGTAACATGCGCATACTTCTCGGTTTCGGAAATCCTAAGCTGTTTCAGCCCTTCCGCCGAGACAACTTCCCCAAGCGTATTCCCAATCTTAATCTCGTCAAATGCAACCCCTGCGGTCACCTCCTTATAGTACCGTGTCATGCAGGTATAGTGCACCTTCGGAAGTTCCCTCCGGAACCCATTGAACCCATCATCGACAAATGCCCTTGTCAGCTGCCTTGCCCTGTCGAGCCTGTAATTGAAAAACACGACAGAGTCGTTTTCCTTAATGCCTTTATAGTCCCCGATAATCCTGGGCTTGATAAATTCATCTTTTTCCCCTTCCCTGTACGCATCGCCAATCGCTTCCCGTGCACTTGCCTCCTTTTTACCCTTAGCCTCCGCAATTCCGCGGTATGCAACCTCGGTCCTCTCCCACCTATTGTCCCTGTCCATGGCATAATACCTTCCGGTAACAGTCGCAATTTTCCCAACTTTTTTTTCCTCGATAACCCTCTCAAGCCTTTCAAGGCAGGCCAGTGCGCTTTTGGGAGGGGTGTCCCTTCCGTCTGAAAAAAAATGTATCGGCACATTTTCAATGCCCTTGCGCCTGCACAGCTCAAGCAGGGCATAAAGATGCCGCTCGTGGGCATGCACCCCCTGGTCCTGCACCAGCCCCATCAGGTGCATCGCACTCCTATTCTTCCTGCAGTTCTCGACAGCCTTAAGCAGCCCCGGATTCCCGAAAAAGTCCCCTTCCTCAATGCTCTTGTTTATCCGCATAAGCGATTGGCAGACAATCCTTCCCGAGCCCATCGTTATGTGCCCCACTTCGCTGTTGCCCTGGTATCCTTCAGGAAGGCCGACGGCCCCGCCGCTTGCCTTAATTTCGCAATGGAGGTATTCCTTCCAAAGCCTTTCAAAGTTCGGGGTTTTCGCCTGTGAAATCGCATTCCTCTCCGACTTTGGGGCAAGCCCCCACCCGTCCATAACAAGAAGCACAACCTTCATTCGACCACTTCCAGCCCAATTTCCTTCCCATTACTATTGAAAGCTTTCATCGTATTTAAAGTAAATGGATACGCGATGATTATATGAATTTCTCCGAGGGCGAGGAACGTCGCAAGGTCTTCCACCGAGGGCAAATTGCTGGCTGAAGGATGGGAATGCACGCTCCCCAAAACCCTGAAATCGAAAGGCAGGAGATACTGTTTTACCGCGGCAAAATCCTCCCCGTAAATTGCGGGAACAACAACAAGCTCGTCAATCAGCATTTCTCCCTTATTTCCGCCAACCATCGCGATGAACTCGTCGGGGTAGGTGTTCCTCGCGGCAAGCGCAATGCTTTCCGCTGTGCCCCTCTTTATTTTATAGCCCATCCATAATTATTGTTTTTCCCTGTTAAAAACCCTTATCCAAAAAGGTAGAAAAGCGCGGTAGGTGCCATGAGGAACGCCATGCTGTGCGTTCTCCTTATCCCCGAAACTAATGGCACAAGGCCGATGCAGGCAGCAACCCCAAACACAGCCAGCCCGTAAACTCCGCCCAAAAGAACCGATATTCCCGTAAGGACAGCCAACACGGCAATGTTTGTCGCTTTGTACGGCACCCTGTGCATAACCCCCAAAATTTTTTTCGCGGAAAATTCCGCGGCAAAGAAACCAATCCCCGCAGAAGCGACCATCGCAAGAACAAGCAAAACAAACTCATTGCTTCCCGGCTCAACCATTTCCTTCACCGCGACAGCAGCGCCTGTCCTTGTCTTTCCAAGAACCCACAGAACAGCCATGCTCAACATCGCATTGCAAGTATTGATTGCGCCGACAGTAACCAAATAAGTGCTCCTTGTCATGTTCCCTATGGCCCTGCCCACAATAAATGCGGCCTGCGCAGCCCCGAGCGAAGGCAGCACAGAAACAACACCCCCCGCAATCGCCCCAACCAAAGTTCCCTTCCCAACAGCACCTTTAGGATAACTGCTCGCCTCCAAACTTTGTGCAGGCAGTTCGAACTTTCCCTTAAGCGAGTAAAGCACAGTCGAAGCCCCGAACAATCCCCCGACCAAAGGCGCAAGTGACTGCATTGAATTTCCCCGCCCTAAAACAACAAGGCCAAGCGCACTGCCCAGCCCAACAGCAACAAATGCCCATCTTCTCCCCCCTTTCTTTTCGGTTAGGGGCATAGCCAAAAGAAGCGCGGCAATCGCAACACCGATTAAAGGATTAATTGCACTTACGGCTCCCCCCAGAAAAAGTGCGAAGAACGGAACTGCCAAGAGCGCAACCCCCGCACCCAACAACCCCCCCAACGCAGTCAGCTTAATCGCATAAATGCCTTCTCCCTTAAGGACAAGCGCATGCCCGGGCAGCATCGCAACAAACCCTTCCGAATCAGGCGCCCCCAATAAAACACTCGGCACAAAATCAACAAACGAATGCACAACACACATAGATGCTATCGCAACCGCCTTTTCAATTCCCCCTGCGGGAAACATAAGAATCGCAAATGCGGCAACCGTGTTCACATGTATCCCCGGAACACATCCCGTAAAAATACCAAGAGCACACCCGAGAAAAATCCAGCCCAAAAGCTCAATCAATAAATCTCACTTCCCCCGCAACTATCTCTAAGCTTCCCTGATAATTCTCTACTTTGCCTTTCACCTCAATTAGATTTTCACCCCGCACAACAAGCATGTCGTCGAAAGAGGGGGAAAAAACAACAGCATTGATTTTCCCGGTTCCCTGAACCAACCCAAAGATAAGAACACCTTTACTGAACCTAACCCACTCAACCTCCCCCCGGACAATAACCTCTTTGCCGAGGTGCTTCTCCCCTATCTCCGAAAGGCCAACCCTTTCCGCACCCGCAAAACCGGACCAAATAAACAATCCAATTATCCCTATGGCGGAAAAGGCTATCGCAATCTTCCTCAACAGGAAATCATCAATCCTCATGCAGTATATGTGCACAAAACCTATTATAAGAAATACGTCAATAGACGTAATTATACAATTTCCGTAGGCCGCCTTCCGAAGAGGGTTTTCCCGACCTTAAGCCTGGCTGTTTCTCCCTTAACCACGCTTTTACGCGCATCCACTAGAAACATTCCCGCATTTGTCATGGTTCTTACGTCAAAATCAGCCCTTACAACAGCCTTTCCCTTTCCCGACATCTCCACAACCCCTGTTGTGTAAGCCCTCCCTTGGGTAAGTGAGAATACCGCAAAGAACAGGAGGAACGCCGCGGCAATCCCCGTAAACAGGTAAGCCCCGCCCACCAGGCTCTCTGAAAGAGTCCATGAGAAGGAAATTACAAGTGCAAATGCAAGCAGCCCAAGAAAGAACAAGGCATAGGGTCTGAAATCTTTTGAAACTTTCCGTAGCCTCCAAAACAGCAGGTAAAGGTAAACAACGGACAAAAACCCCTCTATGAGCCCAAAGATAAAAAAATCAAGCCTCCCAAACAGGGAAACAACCAGCATCGCAATAATCACAAGCTGCATAAACAGGACATTAATCCCCTTCTTTCCCATCTCCCTGCTTAGCAGCACACCCAACACCTTAAACAGAATCGACAGTCACAGTGGCGGTTTCATATTTCGTATTGTCGGAAACCTTGCCTGAAAGCGCCCTAACTTCATTAGCGAGTGCCGGGGGGGCGTTCGGTTCAAAGTCAACATTCATCGTTATCGAGTCCGCTCCCGACTCTTCAACAGTAATCCCTTTCAAATAGCCATCGTAACCTGTTTTCCTTATCTCCTCAAGCGCCCCGGCTTTAACAAGCGAAACAGCACTTACAGAATCGGGCGTGGAAAGAACAGAACCTATAATGATTGTCGTGAATGCTATAACAACCGCGGTAATGAGGACAAATTCAAAATTAACCTGCCCATCCTTTTTCATGCGCCGCCCACCACTATCTGGCTGCCCTGCCTGCCAACCCTTACCTTGTTCATCCCCTCATAGAACTCCGAGTTAAGGCAGTTAATTGAAACACCGGTAGGGAGAGTAGGGGAATAATCCTTTACGCAACTGTCACTTGCCGCACAGCCGGTTGGCGTGCTTCCCTGGTCGGAAATTCCCACATTCGCGATTATATTCCCTGCCGAACACCCAATCACAGCCCCCTCGGGAACATACATGTAAAGTGTCTGCCGGCTGTCATCGGGAAGCATGGCAACATACTCGACAGCATTTTTCAATTTCCCCGCGGCGAGGTTCGCCGCCCCTGCCCTTGCGACATCCTTGCCCATTTCTTCGGAAGCAAGCGCCGCGGGCTGCACCATGCTGTGTATTGCCATCATAACAAGCGCAAGAAGCAGAAGAAACTCAATCGTTATCTGCCCCTTCCTATTCACAGAACCAAATTCCATATTAAATCCCCGGTCAACTGCAAGGCGAGATAACCTATAAGCATAGCGGGCACAAACGGCGCGCTAAGCTTGATGCTTATCTCGTCCTTAATTTCCCCTCTTTTAACAGCCCCTTTCAGGAGCTCTATCTCTTCGTCTGTGACGCCCCTTGCAGCCAATGAACTGACAACCATCCCTTTGGGCTGTATAAGCCCGGGGAGCGCCTTGGCATTATTATTTGCAACGTACTTAATAATATTTCCGATTGTGAACTGTTCAGCCCTTCCTATCTTTTCCTCCCTTTTCACGAAAGTCTCCCCGCTAATCATCCCCTCTTCCAGTTCCGTTATCCTAATCTTCTTTTTCAGCACCTTCTCTTTCCCAAGGCTGTAGAGCTTAATCAGGGAGTAAAGCACAAGCAGCGGCAAAAAAACAACCAGGAAATTCTGAATTGCAAGGTTCAAATCAACCGTAAACGCAAAAACAAAAACAATTGCGGCAAGTGCCCACTTGGCAAGTTTAGGCAAAAATACAGCGGCCAACAGCACAGGCAGGACAAGCCAGGGCGTAAGCCCAAGATGCCCAATAACTGCCCCTGCTCCGGCAACCAGCGCAGAGATAACCGCAAACTGCACGGCCTTTCCCCCCATCCGGGAAATGAATTCCCTTCCAACACCCGGATTCTTTGCAATCCCCCCCGCGGTAATCAACACCCCGTAAGGGAGCATTGAAAACACACTTGCGATAATAAGCGAGAGCGGAAAAACAGGCAAAGCAAGAGAAGAAAACAGTTCAAGGTTCAGGCCAAGCGCATCCCTCAAAACCCCAAAATTGAAAGGGTTGAGTGCGCCAAGCGCAGCCATGAGCTTGACATCCCCGCCCGCCCAAACACCCATCTTGTAAAGTAGGAAAGAAAGCACAAATGCAAACCCCAATGAGAAAACAGAAAAACCGAGAATCATCATGTCATTCTCGACGAACGCCTGCACAGCATGCAAGCCCACCCCCATAGCAACAAGCGAATAAGTCAATTTGTTCGGGATAATCCGTTCCTTGAAATCGGTAAACGTGGCTATAATTAAGCCGATTAAAGATATTAGGAAATAGGCGCCGATGAACACACCTAATCAGCCCATCAATGACCCTATCATTCCGTCCCTGTACTGGAGAACCCTTGTCTTTGCCTGTATGCTCAGCGTACCCATATTAAGGGCAATAACTGTGGCGCCGATTACCAGCGCCACCGCAAAGGCAACAGTAAGAAGGTACTCCAGCGAAACCTGGCCTTTACTGTCCATATTTTACTTCACACCCTATGGGTTAAGTACTGCGTTTGCTTCGTTAAGTTCGCCCTGGGCAAGTTCGTTTCCTGTTTCCGCCATTCCCGAAAGCAGGCTTATTACGATAACCGCAACCATGATTGCCCCTGCAATCAGCAGCAGATACTCCAAAGCTCCCTGTCCTTTACAATCCATTACCTTCACCTCGCGGATTTCTCTATTTACATTATTTTAAGTTCTTTAAATAACTTTCCCTTTTTTAGTAGCCTTCGGCAGCATGCCGGTACTGCGCATTCGCCGCGGGCACAACAGTTTCCTGCATAGCGCTTTTTATTATCAGGCCCACAACCACCGCAACCAATATCGCACCCGCGATAAGCAGAAGCATTTCCATCGAGCCCTGTCCTTTTTCATCCATTCACATCCCTCCAACTAAAGAAGCGGAAAGCGCCTTGCTGATAAGGAACGAAACATATGCGAGGAGCATCAGCATCGGGAAGTAAACAAACCCCTTCGCAATTTTCCCTTCCCTCATCAGCGCAAGCATAACACTCGCAACCGCACTTTCAATAACAATGTAAATGCTGATGCTAAGCAATATGGTGTCTCTCGCCGCAAGCGCCTCCGTAATCTTATCTGCGTCCTTGACGATTCCCGCGCCTATCGTTATCAGCATGTTGCTTATTGTCGCAACAAAACCGAAAACAAGCGGAGCAACCATGCTCCCCGCAACCGCAATGAAAATAACCTGCATCAATGTCCTTGACTTCCTCTCCCTGTGTATCCTGTTCATTGCCCTGACATCCTCCGCAATCTGCTCAAGTATGTCGGCAAGCCCCGCCCCCGCCCTTATTGAATCGATTATAATCGTGATTGTCCTCTTGACAAGCCTGGAATCAACCCTCTCGGCCATTGTCCTCAATGAGTTCTCGAAATTCTCCCCCTCCTCCAATTTCCTCAGCACTTCGTTAACCTCTTTTTTCAAGGCGCCGAACTCTGCTTCCGCAACCTCTCTAAGGGCATACTCGTAAGTTCCGCCGGCCCTCAAGGTATCGCCCATCTGCTTCAACACATCGGGCAAACCAAGTTCAATCTCCTCAATCCTTTTCAGCGCCTGCATGTAAGGATAGGCTATGAAGCCGTCGGCAACCGCAAGGAAAACAACAGCCGCCAGTATTATGTCATTAGGGACAATAACGAAGGCCGCAAGGGAAATCCCTGCCGCAACCATAAGCGAGACAAATATCCACAGCACTGCATCAACCTTAAAGCCCGACTTATCCAGGTAGTCCGAGTACTTGCGCAGCACTGCCGAATTCCTAAGGAACGGTATTCTTTCTGCAAATTTTCTTCCCATACATTACACCTTCGGTTGCGAAATTTTCAAATAAAACACCAGCCACAACAATATAATTGGCATAAGAACCACAAAGAAAAGGAAAATATATTGCGGGGGCAATGAAAAACTTGCGAAGCCGAACGGCGCATTCGCTATCGCCCCGATTATCGCAACAAACACAGGAAACACTATCGCGCCGACAATGAAAATAACCCCGAAGAAGTTCATCTTCTCCGAGAAGTCCCTGACCTTCATCCGCAACTCAAATGAAACATCTTCGGCTATGCTCCCCATGATATCGGAAAGGTTTCCCCCCGATTTCAGCGCCCTCACAACATGCATAAGCGCCATCTTCAAGGCCCTCGACTCGGTCCTTGCCGCAAAATTCCTCAGCGCATCCTTTGTGTCAAGGCCTTCCTCGACCTCGCTTATTGTCCTCGCAAACTCCTCGGAAAGAACACCATAGTCCGCAACCGCAATGGTCTGCAGTGTTTTATACAAGCCTATTCCCGCCCTAAGCTCGGTAGCCATATGCCTAAGCGCAAACGGCAGCTCAACACTCAACTCTTCCGCCCTCTTTTGTGCTTTATTCTTCGGCACAATGAAAACAACAACCATTCCAAGCATGAACACGCCAAGCACAAGCCCTATCCCCATAGTCGCGATGTTCACTGCGGGAAAACCCATAATCCCCGCCCAGATAACCCCGAGTATCGCGATAAGCACAGCCGCAATTGCGGAGGCGGCAAGCCCTACGGCAAGATACTGCTGAACACTCATCCTCATGTTCGCGGAGTAAAGGTAAAATCCAAGCTTCTTAACTTGCGGCAAGCCGTTCAAGGCCTTTGCAATAGGCCTGAAAATTCCCTGAAACGCAAGATAAAATTTTCCCAATCGTTTTATCACAGGGGACTGAAATTCAGCCAAATCCTCAACCCTCTGGACACTTACCTTGGGGCCCGCCCCTGTGACAGCGCCCCTAAGCTCGCCTAGCCTCCCGCCAACTTTCTCAAAATCCATTCCTTCGGAGGAGTATTTCCTTTTCATCTTGTTTACGATGTCATCGACCTTGTCCATATCCACAGAATCATAGCCTGTGCCGATTCTGTCCTTCTCTTTTTTTTCCTGCTCCTCAATTTTTTTTTTGAGGCGGTCGAACTCGGCCATTATTTCCCACCCCGGTCCGCAATAAAGCCATGGCAGGAACTTGAAACTTCGGTTATATCCCTGATGTTGTTGTCGGCAAGCTTCTTAAGGAACTTGGCCCTTGCATTTAGCTCGGCTTCAATTTGTTTTCTGGCCATGCCGGTGTATTTCTCAAGTTCTCTCAGGTATGCGCTTGGCATCTCCCCCCTCTCAGCCTTGTCTGTCGTGGCATCCCACTCGAAAAGCGTCTGCGTCCTTGCTTTTTCCGCAAGCACACCGGTTACTTCGGCAATTTCGGTAACCCGCCTTATGGTTCCCTTCTTCTTGTCGTGGATTCTGTGTTCTATGACAATAAAGTCAAGGCCCGCAAGCATTATTTCGGGAACATTCATAGGCGGGCTTGTAACCCTTGCAATGGTTTCCCGCGGGGAGTTTGAATGGATAGTTCCCAAACAGCCGTCATGCCCTGTGTTCATCGCCGTGAAAAGTGTAAAGGCCTCGTCGTGCCTCACTTCCCCGACCAAAACCCTGTCGGGCCTCATTCGCAGTGAGTTTTTCGTGAGTATGTCAAGCGTAATCTCCCCTTTCTCCTCCAGGCCCGGAGGCCTTGCCTCAAGCCTTATCCAGTGCCTAAGCGGCAAATTCAACTCGGAAGTGTCCTCAATGCTGACAATCCTTTCATTAGGGGGTATGAACGAGGCAAGAACATTCAGCAAAGTTGTCTTCCCGCTTCCTGTGCCTCCCGCTATCAGGATGTTCGCGGGCTTAACTCCCATCCCCTCAACCGCAAGCCAGAGGAACGCCGCAACATCCTCGCTTATAGTCCCCATGTTTATCAAGTCTATCACAGAGTACGGGTCTTTCCTGAACTTCCTTATGGTAAGGGTAGAGCCCCCGATTGAGGCGGGGGGCATAGTTGCATTCACCCTGCTCCCGTCCACCAGCCTCGCATCAAGCAGCGGTGCGGAGATATCAACTCTTCGGCCCACCTGCCTCGCAATCCTGTTTATCAAATCCTGTATTTCGCTATCTGCGTAAAACTCAATGTTTGTTGTCATCATTTCATATTCCCTGTGGAAGATGTAAACAGGCTGGTTCGGCCCGATAACCATAATCTCCTCGAGCTTGTCGTCCTTAATCAAAGGGTCTATCATTCCATAGCCGACCATTTCCCTGACAACAGCCTCCGCGTAAAAGTTAAATCTGTGCTGCGGAATATTAAGCTGCGGTGCAGACCTCAAAATTTCCATAATCCGCTGGAAATACGCCTGCCTCCTCTGTTCAGGGTCCCTTATCTTATATGGGGCGATGCTGATTATCCTTGTTGCAGCCTCTTTGATTGTGTTTATAATCATTTTTTCCGAGGCATTCGGCCTTGGGACAGGAATCTCATAGTGCAAAAGCGGCTGCCCCGCAATCTTGAATATCCTTGTGCTGCCATAGGATGCAATCTCAATCTTCTTGCTTTTCTCAATCTGTTTTGAAAATTCCGACTTTGTCTCTTTTTCGGGTTTTTCCGCATCTTCTCCCTTTCCCGCGGGCGCGGCAGGTTTCGCAGGCAGGGGCTTTGTTTCAGCATCGGCCTTTATCTCGGGGGCAGTCCTTGTTTTTGCCTCTGCCTTAACAGGCGCTTCAGGAGGCTCGGCCCCCTCTTTCATAAGCTCCTTCATCTCCGCAAGCCCCGGTTTTGGACCCGAAGGGGGCGCGGGTTTTTGGGCGGGCATTTCTTTTTTTGGGGGAACAGGTGCTGCCCCTTTCACAGGCTTAGCGGGCTTTGGCACAGGCTCTTCAGCCTCACCCCCCTTCTTCCGCTTAACTTTCTTAATAAGGTCTTTAAGGTAATCTTCGGGCACGCTCACACCTCAGTATGAGAACACCTTTCTCTTATATAAATATTATTATTAAAGAAAATAGGCAGCCCCTGTAACAAGGCTATGAGATGAAGATAGGCCTCTTTGTTAGAAGCTTCGGGACAGGGACAGGCCTGAACGGCATCCCCTGTGTTTTTGAAACAACTTCCTTAACCATATCCTTGTTTGTAAGTTCCCTGACCTTCCCGTCTTCCCGGAATCTCACGGCGAGCTTCCTGCTCTTCAATTCCTTTTCCCCAAGGACAACTATGTAAGGCACCCAATCGTGCTCGGCCTGCCGTATCTTCTTCGAAATGCTCTCCGACCTGTCATCAATGTCAACCCTTATCCCCTCTTTCTCAAGCTCCTCGGAAACCTTCACGGCATCCTTGACAATCTTGTCGTTGACAGGGCATATCCTCACCTGTGTGGGGCTTAGCCACAGCGGCAGCATCGGGTTCTTCCCCGCTTTCTGCTCCGCATACGCCTTCTCAAGCAGGGCATAAACAATTCTTTCTATCGCGCCGCTCGGCGAAAGGTGCAAAATCAAAGGCCTCTGTTTTTGGTTATTCGCATCGGCATAAGAAAGGCCGTACCTCTCCGCATTCTCAATGTCAATCTGGTCTGTGCTAAGTGCACTTGCCTTCCCCAGATTATCCACAAAATTAAACTCATATTTAACAACAAAGTAGAAGAACTGCGTGTCCCACATCTCGACAAGGACAGGTTTCCCAAACTCCTTGGCCATTTCCTTAAGCGTCTCTCCCTCTTTATCCCAGAAATCCTTCACAACGCGCAGTGCCATCTCCGTATCCTTCGGCATTTCCAAACCACACCCTTCAAGTATCCCGCGTGCGAGCCCGAACCTCTCCCTGTACTGCTCATTCGCCTGCTTCATATCCGCGCAGAACGCGTGGCAGTCCGGCATGGTGAACGCGCGCAGCCTCCTCAATCCTGTTAACTCGCCGCGCTGCTCGACCCTAAAGGAGTACTTCGCCATCTCATAAAGCTTAACCGGCATGTGCCTGTAGCTAAGGATGGCATCATGGAGCATAAGGAACTGGCCGAAGCACGCACTAAACCTAAGGAAAACTTTTTTGTTCGGCGTTATGATAGTGTACTGCCTCGCAGGAAATCTTTCAAGATATTTTTTCAGTGAAGGGTGCTCGTAATCGAACATGATAGGCCCCTCAATCTCCATCGCACCGTAATCCTGCATCTTCCTCGTAACATACTCCTCTATAAGCGCCTTGACCATTTTTCCTTTTGGGGGATACCTTAAATTCCCGGGGTCGCTCCCCCCCTCGTAATCCGCAAGCTCAAGCTGTTTCATCAAGGCGACATGCGGCGGCTCTTTTTCAGATGCCCTGCTCTTAGCCATCTCGTAAACCGCAAACTTCTCAAGGTTCTCGTTTCCCTTAAAATCAAATCCCTTAACCCTGCCACCCTCAATCTCAATGCCATGGAGCTTCCCCTCGGCATCAAGAATCTTCCAATGGCTTACCAAAGTTTTCTCCGCTTCCAATGCTGCGCTCTCCTTCCTTTCCCCTCCATCGATAACCCTGCTAAGCTCGCTCAATGGATGTCCCAAACAATCAAGCTCAAATGCCTTGTAAAAACCAAACGGGCTTCTCCCCACGCTAAAGCCCTCTTTTTTCAACTCTTTCTCCGCAAGGCCCATAACCTTCAAAGCGCCGTCAGGGCTCCCCGGCTTCTTTCCGAACAGCAGATGGACATAAGGATACAACACAACACTTTTTTCCCCCAACTGCGAGGCAACTCCCTTAATCTCATGCACAAGGCTGCCGGCAACCTTCTCCTCGTTGCCCTCATCCGCTTCCTCGAAAGACATAAAGCAGACAAGGCCCTTGCCGAAGCTGCCCTTCTCGTTTACGCCCCTCTCCGCAAATTTCGTGGCCTTCTTCGCCTCGTACGTCAAATGCCCCGCATGTATGAATAGCACGTTCATATTCCCACTCTATCTATAACGCCCCAGAACCCTTTAAAACACAACTATCGGGCAGCAATAACTTCTTAACAAATTCCCCGCTTTCTTTTACAATGAGCAGGCCTTCCCCCCGGTTGTGCATTAGGTGCAAGGGCAAGCTCCTCTGCGGGATGCCCTACTGCCCTATTTTGGAAAGGTATTCCTCGCACAGGCAGGCCTCTGAATCCATAACGAACAACGAGCTTTTTGGGGCTTCCCCGCCCGCGGTTTTCGTATCCTGGAAAAACTACCCGAAAGTCGGTTTTTCCCCTCTCGCACCTGCAGGCGAGCACAACACAGAACTTTTCGATGCCCCCGAGAAATGGTTTGGAAAGCCGCAGCAGGAGGTAATAGGCTTCAGGGAAAAACTTGTAAGCGCAAGGGCAAAGTTCGAGGTAAACTCTGCAGCAAACCCGGGCAGGCTTTTGGGGGAGATGCAGGAAATGGCAATGTCGGACAAGCCGACAGGCGTCGAGATGAAACTGGATAAAGCGCCAAAGCCAAAACTTTCCTTTTCCGCTTTTTCAGCCCCAACAGGCCCGAGCGCAGGCCTTGAAAAATTCAAGTTAACTGAAAACCCCCACATCCCGCAAAAAGTCGATTATCTGGTCGGCGATACAGATGTAAAATCAACAACTGCGCTGAACGAACTTTTCGATGCTGAAATTCCCGTAAGTTACCTCCACAAAATCTTTTCCGCGGGACTCCTTGGGGTGAAAAAGAACAGGAAACTCGTTCCCACCCGATGGAGCATAACCGCCGTGGATTCAAACCTTTCAGAGCATCTTCTCGGCAAAATCCGCTACAATCCAACGATAGATGAAATCCGCATCTTCCACAGCGAATACCTCGACAACCGGTTCTACACAGTGCTGTTCCCCGGCGCATGGCAGTTTGAGCAATTGGAGGCGTGGCTTCCGGGCGCAAGCTGGAATGTCGACTCCCAAACCGCAAATGTAATCCGGGACCACGAGCCATTCAGGGGAAGAAAAAAATACGCGAGCAATGTCGAAGGGGCATACTATGCGGCAAGGCTCGCAATTGCGGAATACCTCGGCAATGAAAACGCGCAGGCCGCCTGCCTTGTTTTCAGGGAGATAGGAAACGACTACAACATCCCTTTGGGGGTGTGGGTCATAAGGGAAACAATGAGAAACGCAATGAAGAAAAAACCACTGGCTTTCCAGGACCGAAAGCTCGCATTCTCCTATCTCTCAAACAAGCTCAAAGTTTCAATGAAACTCTATGAGAAAAAGTCAAAGCTTTTGGATTCGCTGAAGCACCAAACCCAATTGATGCAATGGGCATAATCACTTATGCTTCATGAACTGCGCAATCAGGGCCTCTAACTGAATCCTCTCGTTCGCCCCCTCGACTATCCTGAAGTTATATTCCCCGATTTTGTCAATCAAGTCAATCTTAAGCTTCGAATCCAATTCCTTCTCGTCCATCTCTATAAGCTCCCTGTACATCTGGAGTATTATATCTTCCCCCGACATCCCGTATTCGTACATCAGCTTGTCCAAATTGTCCCTTGCCTCCAAAAACTTCTTTCCCAAAGCGAGCCTGATTAGGTTCCTTACTTCCTCCGGGCGAGCCCTGCTCGCAACCCCGTAAACAGCCTCCTCCCCGACCTCGTTCTCGGTTGAGGCTGCGGCCTGCAAAACATTGATTGCCTTCCTCATATCCCCCGAACAAACATAAATAATCGCTTCCAGCCCCTTGCCGTTAAGGTTAACCCCCTCGTTTTTCGCAACCTCGCTTAACTTTTCGCCAACTTCCTTAGAGGAGAGAGGCCTGAACCTGAAGACAACACACCTGCTCATTATCGGCTCAATCAACTTGCTCGAATAATTGCAGCTCAGGATAAACCTGCATGTTTTTGTGTACATCTCCATTGTCCTTCGCAATGCCTGCTGGGCATCGCTTGTCAATGCGTCACTCTCATCGAGAAAAATAATTTTGAAATCCGCATTGAACGCGAGGGTTCTTGCAAAGTCTTTGATTGTTTTCCTCACAACATCAATTCCCCTCTCGTCGCTTGCGTTAAGTTCCAAAAAATTCCGGCTGTATTCCTCCCCATAAAGCTCCTTTGCAAGCGCAACAGCAGAGCTTGTCTTCCCAATTCCCGCAGGCCCTGAAAACAGCATATTGGGCACATTCCTGCTCTCAACATACCTCCTCAGCCTTTTCACTATCTCGGACTGGCCAACCACATTCTCAAGCTTTTCAGGCCTGTATTTCTCGACCCACGGCAGTTCAGGCTTCATACTATGAGATAACATAATAATCGTTTTAAACCAACACTGCCCCCGGGCAGGAACCGCATATCGAATATCTTTAAATTATCATGCCCGCCAAACAATACAGTGTTTTTAAGATGGCAGAACGAAAGATTGGAGCCGAACCCCTTTCCCCGGGAATCCCGATTGTAAGCTCAGAAACCCTAACAGGCTACAAAATTAAGGAAGTAAAAGGTCTTGTCTGGGCATCAACTGTCAGGGCAAAGTCGATTTTCGACGATGTCAAGGCGCTCCTGAAGTTGATTGTGGGGGGGGAGATAAAGGAATTCTGGCAGCTAATCAACGAGGCCCGCCACGACATTATGGTCAGGCTCAACAAGAACGCCATGGATATGGGGGCAAATGCGGTTGTTTCCGTAAGGATTGAGAGCGCAGAGGTAATAGGCGGCGCCATTGAAATATACGCATACGGCACGGCGGTCGTTGTCGAGAAGGTGTAGTTCCAATGGAAAGAGAAAAAATGGCGAAGCTTGGATTCCTGTTTGTGGTTTCCTATGCCCTGCTGTATTTTATAGGTCTGTTTTTGCCGCAGTTGCATAACTGGAACTTCACCGGAAACTTCGCGCAAATGGACTACATGTTTTTCCTCCTGCCGATAGTCGGTTTCTTCTCGGGATATTTCCTGGTCGAGTGGGTCAACAAATACTACGAGACAAACTTCGGCTCGACAATAGGATTCCCAATCCTTGTCCTTGCGCTCGCAATACCCGCATATTATGTCCAGCTGCAGTGGTACTTTAACAACATCATCAACCTCACAGACGCCTACATCAAGGTTGCCCTCTACATAGGTGCGCAGCCCGCAGCAGACCCCGGCGTAATGTTCATAGATTTCTCCCAGATGCTCCTCGACTCCGTCTTCCTCCC
Organism: uncultured archaeon; assembly: GCA_964540145.1. Taxonomy (GTDB): domain Archaea; phylum Iainarchaeota; class Iainarchaeia; order Iainarchaeales; family CAZILS01; genus CAZILS01. Next base: position 41,927 of record CAZILS010000002.1, read on the forward strand.
ATTCACACTTGCGATAATCCTGGGGTGGGTTGCGTACATCATCCTCAATAGGGAAGAGCCCGAAAAAAGCAAAGGCTGATTCCCATAACTAATTTAACCTTTTTCGGCGCAATTCCGTTATGAAGGCGCATGTTGAAGGCTATGGCTGCTCCCTGAACCGGGCGGACACCGCCGCGATTAAGGGCTGCCTCCTTGGCGAAGGTTTTGAACTAAGTGAGGAGAACGACGCCGATTTGCTCATCATAAACACCTGCGCAGTCAAGGAGCAAACCGAATACAGGATGCTGAACAGGATACGAAAGCTATATGAAGGGAAAACCGAAAAACAAACCCTGGTTGTTTTCGGCTGCCTTCCAAAAATAAGTCCAAAGAGGATTTCGGAAATTTCGGAGGAGATTGTGCAGCTGGGGCCGCGCCTTGAGGAGCTTACCAAGCACCTAAAAATAAAAACAAGGACCTTTGATTTGTCTGTCCGGGAGGTGCCGAACAACCCGTACATCACAATAATCCCGATTTCAAGGGGATGTTTAATGAACTGCGCATTCTGCTGTGTTAAGCAGGCAAGGGGCCCCCTGAAAAGCTATTCTCCCGAAGCAATTGAGAAGCGATTTGCGAAGGCGATAAAGGAAACGCCTGAAATCTGGCTTACCGCCGAAGATACGGGTTCTTATGGGAAAGATATAGGGAGCTCGCTCCCCAAACTCCTTGAACTGCTGCTGAAACACAAGGGCGACTACCGAATCCGTTTGGGAATGATGAACCCCCTTTTCCTTGAATCGTTCTACGGTGATTTCAAACGGCTCTTTGCAGACGAAAGAATCTACAAGTTTCTGCACCTTCCTTTGCAGTCGGGTTCTGACAAAATCCTGGACTCGATGAACAGGAACTACACCGCGAAACAATTCCTCGGGCTGGCCGAGCGGCTAAGGTCGGACTTTCCAAACCTCACACTCGCAACCGACATCATTGTGGGGTTTCCCGGGGAAACAGAATCCGATTTCAGGATGACAGTAAACACAATCAAGAAATTAAAACCCTGTGTGGCCAACATCTCAAGATATGGCGCGAGGCCAAACACCCCCGCAGAAAAATTCCCAAACCAAATTTCGGGAGCCGTGAAAAAAAGGAGGAGCAAGTCCCTTACCGAACTTTGCAGAACCATATCAAAAAACGAAAAGAAAAAAATGCAGGGGAACATAGAAAGAATCCTTGTCACGGAAAAAGGCCTTGCCGGAAAAGGAAATTATGTGGGAAGAGCTTCTAATTATGTAGCGGTTGTCATCGAGGAAAACCTCCTCGGAATTTATGCGGACGTCGAGATAAGGGGCGCGGAAACAAACTACGTAGCCGGAAAGCTCCAGCAACCCTTTTAATACGTTCCAGCACATATATCTAAAGGGGGTTACATGTCTCTGGCCCATGCCTTTTATGAGTATTTTGACAATTTCAGGGTGGCGCTTTCATTCGCATTGCTGCTTGCGTTCCTTTTTCCCGCAACCCAAACACCGGGGGTATTCGTGGGTTCGGGCAGCATCTTCGCGGAATACAGCTTACTGAAACCCGACATTGTTTCGGCTCTGCTTCCATTGGCGCTCATACTTCTCTTCCTTTTCTTTTACTCGATTTTCGTGACCCTGATGGTCTTTGCCGTCAAGAGGGACGTTGCGGGGATAAAGGCAAAATACCATTTGCAGGAAAAGATTCAGAAGTACGCTGTCAAGCTGTTCGCAGCTTACGCCGTATTTTCACTCGCATCTATCGCCCTTTACTCCATCCTAACCGCGTTTGTCCCTGTTTCGATACTCGTGCTTTTGCTGGGCATCGCCTCCCTTCCGTTGTTCTTTCTGCCGCAGGCAGTTGTTGTTGAGGACCTCACCGTAATGAACGGGATAAAGGCAAGCATTGCATTTATCGGCAAATGCCCCAAGGCATTCCTTTCGGCCTTCATTCTGGGAAGCATCCTGGTGCTCGCAGTTCCCGCAATAGAATACGCAATAGACTCCTACTTCGCGCTTATGGGAAGTTTCATTTCCCTTATACTTATGACGGTATTTGTCATTCCTTTCCTCGAAACATATAAAACGGAGCTGTACATGCAGAAATTTGACCTGCTGAAATTTACGAGAGGGATAAAGCAGTCAACAAAGCCCGTGCAGGAAACAATAAGGATAAAGGACATCAGCTGATTACTTTATCTTTCCAAGCTTTTTCATTTCCGCCTTCAGGATTTCAGCGCCTTTCCCGCTCAAATTTTCCAAAGGCCCCCTTACCGGGCCCGATGGCAAGCCCATCATTCCCAACGCAGCCTTAACCGGCGCAGGGTTTGTCTCAATGAAAAGCGCATTAACAAGGCCGAGGGTTTTGTAGTGTATTTCCCTCGCCTTATCAATCTCGCCTTTCATAAAAAGGTTATACATCTCAACATACTCTTTTCCTATGACATTCGCAACAGCAGATATAGCGCCATTGCCCCCCAAACAAAGAAGCGGAAAGGTAAGCGCATCTTCCCCGCTAAGCACAATGAAGTCGCTTGTGCCCCTTATAACATTCATCAAATGCCTCAAATCCCCGCTCGCATCTTTAACGCCGGCAATATTGCCTACTTTGCTCAACTCGATAAGTGAGGCCGTTGAAATCTCCCTTGCGGTCCTGCCCGGGATATTGTAAAGTATGATTGGTTTGCCTGTGCAGGCCGCAACCTTCTTGAAATGGTTTACCAGCCCTTTCTGGCTCGGCTTATTGTAGTAGGGAGTAACCACCAAAAAAGCATCGGCTCCAAGGTCGTCGGCAACCTTTGTCCTCGCAATGCTTGCATCGGTTGAGTTTGTGCCTGTCCCCGCAATCACAGGAACCTTTCCGTTCGCCTCATCGACAGATATCTTAACAACTTTCTCAAACTCATCTTCGCGCAGGACGGGGCATTCCCCTGTTGTGCCGCAAGGGACAATCCCGTGCAGGCCTTCCCCAATCATGTGGCCGACAAGTTCCCTCACCCCCTCCTCGTCAAGGCTCTTGTCCTTCTTGAAAGGCGTTACAATCGGAACATGAATCCCGCAAAATCGTTTGTCCATCAAACCCCCATTCCCCAATTAACCTATACTTCATCCGAAACAATTAAAAAAAAGCCTTCTATGGCCTTAAATGCATAACCTCAAATCCCTCCGAGATTCTGTCTTCGAGCTCTTTCCTGCCCCCTGCAACAATACTGCCCGAGAAAACCTTCCTGAGCGAGGAAGTTCCCCGCAAAAAAATATCGTCCTCCACACCCCTCGAAATATTCTCGATGCCTAAAAAACCATTAATCTTTGAGAACCTTTTAACCGCATCCCCGTCCCAAAAATCACAGACTGCGGCTTTATTGCCCACCGCCTGCCTAACCTGCCTCGCAATTGCCTCCGCAAACTTCGCAGCATCTTTCCCGGCGCCTTTCCCGACAAAGCTTTTAGCCGCAGAGAAAATCCCAAAAATCCCGACCGCGGGGGCTGCAGAAGAAGCACCTAAACCGCTTTTTGCGAGGCAATCCCCCTTGCCCATAATCTCAAGTTTCCTTTCCTGCAGTGCGGCAAGTGCCTCCCCTATCTTAGTAATCTCCCCGAACAATCTCTTTTCCGAATTGTTGCTTTCATAAACAAGCTTCGGCATATTTATTCCCGCAAAATAGGAAAGCGCATTAGCCCTTGTGCAAACCCCCCCCAAAAACCTGTTCTTCCTGTCCCTGCAGTTAATAAAGTCAAGCCTCTTTGAAAAAGCCTTCCCGCCAAGAAGCTTAAGCCTGTATTTTGAGTCAAGGGAAAAAACAACATCTTCACTTCCCTGCCCGAGATTGCTTTCAATTCCGGCAGCAACTGCGAATGCCCCCTCCCTGTTCGCCCCCTTAAAACCATCGGGGACGTAGAGCGCGCTTTCAAGCACGGGCTTTCCATGGCTTCCGGAACAGCGCGCAAGCCTCAGAAGCATTCCCGAAACCTTCTCCGCCTTTGCCTTAGAAAGATTTCCATCGGCAACCAAAAAATTAGCCGCACTCACCAAAGGCCCGCGAGAAAGTAATTTTCCCAGCCTGCCAACATTTTCACAAACATCAATAACAGCCTCTTCTCCTTTCCCTTCTTCCCCCTCCCAGGAAGCGGAAAAAAGTTTCGTGGAGAAATCCTCAACTGCACAGATATGAATACTCCCCTGAAAATGGAGTTCCCTCGCGCCCCCGCTAATCCCCTCCCTCCAATTATATTCCCTCAGCATTTCGGTTGGGCAGCCCGCACTTTCTGAAATATGCTTCCTCAACTCAAAAACAGGCATCCCGACCCTGCTGTACTGCCTGTAAATTTCTTCTTGGCCGTACTCAAGCAGTTTTGTATTCACCATCGCCCTTATCAATGCGGTATCCAAATATTTTATCTTCAAATCCTTGACCTGGTTCTCAACTTCCCTGCCAATCTTCTCCGCTATTGCCCTATTGACATCGGTTTCCCTCAGCAAAGACTTGATAATATTGCCGCGGTCAAACCCCTCTATCCTCTCGGCAGAGGTATGGACTTTCATCTTCCGGAACGAAAAATAAACCTCGGCAGCCCGCGGGTTAACCTCTTGGAGGAGTTCAAGTGCCTTCTCCCTCAAAGCGTCCTCGGAAGCTTTCTCCGCGGAAAGCGCCTTTATAACCTTGACCAAATCCCACTTGGTGGCTCCGGCTTCCTCGCACTCCTTGGCTATTTTCCCAACAGCCTCATTTACCGCTATTTCCATAAACCCCCTCAACATATACCATTCCGGGATGTTAACTTAAACCCTTTCAGGGCCGATGTTAGAAAACCAAATTATTTTTATTAACTTAGTTTAGAAATCTATGCGGAGAGTGATGCCTGTGGATATTACCCTGGACAAAATAGACCATAAAATACTCAAGCACCTTCTCGAGGACGGGAGGGCGAGTTTCAGCGCAATAGCGAAAGACGCCAAACTGACGGACGTTGCGATAAAGAAACGATATGAAAGGCTAAAGAGAAAAGGGATTATTTCCTCGATAACCGCAGACCTAAACCTAAAAAATCTCGGCTATGAAAATCCCATCTTTGTGCAGATGCGCACAGAACTCTCCAAGACCAAGAACCTGATAAAAAAAATGAACGAGATGGATTACATTGTCGAGCTTAACCAGGTTTTGGGGGAATACAACCTCCTCGCAAAATTGGTTGTTCCCGACCTGTCAAACGCGGAGAAATTCATAAACCGTTTGGGAACTTTGGACGGCATAATCGATGTCAAGACATTGGTAATCCTGGCAGAGCTTAAGAGGACAAATTCATTGCCTTCGCACTCCTTCCAGAATTATCTTTGAATTCCGGAACGGAACCTATGCCGAAATAAGGACTTTCCTCACATAGAGGTGTGCGTCTATACTCCCGCCAATATCCTCGTAGAAATCAACAAACATCCCCCCCATAACCAACTGTGTCGCAATCAACTCCCCGTCCAGGGAATATAGCTCAAACACGGCAACATACTCCTCGCCGGTAATCATCACATCCTCAAGATAAACTTTCAAGGTATCTCCTTCATAGTCCCCTTTTCCGTCAACCAAAATCCGGTCCCCCACATTCATAATCCTTGCAACAGCCCCAATCTCAATCTGCACACTCGAACCGCCGGGCCTTCCCGTGCTAATGGGAACGTTTTTCTGCACACACTCCGCATCGATGCAAACCCCGCCGCTTCCGCAGCCTGCATCGGCAGCACAGTTCCCGCAGTCCTCTCCCGCATCAACCAGCCCGTTGCCGCAAATTTCCCTGCAGTTTCCTTCAAAACATTCCTTTCCCGCACCGCAACTGAAATCGGCAGCACAGTTCCCGCAGTCCTCTCCCGCATCAACCAGCCCGTTGCCGCAGA
>CAZILS010000002.1:47906-147095 GCA_964540145.1 uncultured archaeon
TCGGCAGCACAGTTCCCGCAGTCCTCTCCCGCATCAACCAGCCCGTTGCCGCAGAGCCCTTCATTAGGGGCAACACCCCCGCCCTGTGCATTGCCTGCTCCGCTTCCGGCACCATTATCCGCGGCAGTTGGCTGCGGTTCAACACACCCTGCGGCAATCAGCACAGGCAAAACCGCCAAAAGCAGCAAAACCCGCATCACGCAACCCCCCGCTCAATCTTTTTTCTTTCCTCAAGGGCATCCCTGATTTGCTCCTCGTCACTTGGCTTTGCAACAAACAAGCCCATTGCGACAAGGGAGAACAGCACACTGACAATTATCGCAAGGTAAACAATCTTCACAATGAAGCCTGCCGTAGTCGGGTCTATTGCGGCAGGGTAGAGCAGGAGCAAAGGGGCAAGCGCAGCCGGCCCCATCCCCTTAGGGGCAATCAGCCCTATCCGCAAAATCTCGCCTGTGCCGAGTTCTGACCTGAACAAGGCTATAAACGCCGCAATAAGCCTTGCCGCAATAAGCGCCACGATTATCGCAAATATCTCAAGGCGGGTGAAGAATAAATCCTCAAGCGTAAATTCCGCGCCCAGCATGATAAAAACAAATATTGTGAAGAGGAAAGCCAGCTCCTTATTGAAATGGCCGAGCCATGCCCTCTCCGGAATATTTGAGGAGGTGAGCAGCACGGAGCATATCGCAACCGCAAGTATCCCGGAACCGAATAACATCTCGGCAAGGACATACGAACCAATAGCGACCATCAACCCAACTATCTCTTCGTGCTTGCCCTCGGCTTTCTTCAGTATCTTCTGCCCGGCATAGGCGGAAATAACCCCCACAACCGCCCCGACAATTATCAGGCTGAAAAATTTAGGGACATTGATCCAGGCCATTTCGGGCTTTGTCACAAAGTCGAGCAAAAGAAGCGGCAGGATAACCGTAAGGGGCTGGTTGAACAAGGACTCTGCCGAAATTATCGTGAGTATCTTCGATTTTTTCTGTACCGCAGATGCAATCGCCGCGGGGTCTGTCCCGCAAAGTAGAACCCCCAAAAAAGCCGCGCTCAGAATCCCTATAGGGAGCATCTGCAAAGTAAAGAACGCTATAATCAGGGCTGTAAGAAGAACCCCAAAACTTGAAAGCCACAGTATGTTCCTCGACTGCTTCGCAATTTCCTCCATTCTTAGGTGGAATGCGGAGCTGAACACAACAATGATAAGCGCAAGCTCCCTGACAAGGGTGGGAATGGACTCGAACGCAGCCATGTCAAGTATGCCGTAAGTTGCAAGGAGAGTTCCCCCCAGCACAAAAAGCACAATCGCAGGAAATTTTATCCGCTCGGCAAAGGTTTTGAGGAGAATCCCCGCAACGAGGATAATCGCAATCTGTTCAAGCACCCCCGGCATGCACAGATTACGCTCTTTCGGCTTTTATAGTTTTCCCCGCCCTCAATCCCTTTTATAGTTTTCCCCGCCCATAATCCTAACAATGAAACTTGTTATCTCTGAGAAGGCAATTGCCGGCGGCAGGATTGCCAATTTCCTTGCGGGGAAGGAGGTCGCGGCAACAGCCAAAAACCGCGCAACTGTTTTTGAGTTCACTAAGGACGGGGAAGATTACATGGTCTTCCCGTTAAGGGGCCATGTCATGGACGTTGATTTCCCCCGGCACTACAAGCCCTGGCTGGGCACAGACCTGAAACACCTCACAAAAGCGGACATCAATTACATAGCAACCGAGGAAACAATGGTTTCCTCCCTTAAGAAAATTGCAAAGGACGTAACCAGTGTTATTGTCGCAACAGATTCTGACCGGGAAGGAGAGGCAATAGGCGGCGAGGCACTTGCCGCAATTCTGGAAGAAAATCCTAAGGTTCCCGTAAAGAGGGCACACTTCTCCGCAATTACCCGGCAGGACATCGACGAGGCATTTTCAAAACTGAGCGAGTTCGACAAGAACCTTGCGGACTCCGCGGACTGCAGGAGGGAAATAGACCTTATTTGGGGAGCGGTTCTTACCCGGTTCCTTTCCCTGATTTCGGGAAGGCTCGGCAAGGAATTCCTGAGCGCGGGAAGAGTCCAAACCCCGACACTCGGCCTGATTGTGGACCGGGAAAAAGAAAGGCTCGCTTTCGACCGGAAAATGTACTGGGAAGTGAAGGCAGAGTTTGAGAAGGATTCCAAGAAGTTCGAGGCACTGCACGAGGAAAAGCGGTTCTGGGAAAAAGAGAAAGCGGAAAAAGTACTATCAAAGAAAACCGGCAAAGGCTCCGTGGTAAACGTTGAAAGCAAAAAGAAAACACTCAAGAAACCGGTGCCTTTCAACACAACAGGCTTCCTTTCAGCCTCAACCGTACTGGGGTTCAGCGCATCGCAGGCAATGGAACTTGCGGAACAACTCTACCAGCAGGGGTTCATCAGCTACCCAAGAACGGACAACTCGACCTATCCGAAAACAATCAACCTAAAAAACATCCTCAAGTCGCTTTCAATAAGCCCGGATTTCGGGGAAAATGCAAAGAAAATACTTGCCATGCCAAAGATAGAGCCGTCAAAAGGAAAATCGACAAAGGACCACCCCCCGATCTATCCCGTAAGCCTTGCCCCGAAACAGAAACTTAGCGAACGCCAGTGGAAAGTCTACGAGCTTGTTGTGAGAAGGTTCTTCGCAACCCTGGCGGAGGATGCGGTAACCAACAACGTCCGCGTGGAGATAGACGTCAACAAGGAGATATTCGTTGCGAACGGCCAGGTCATAATTAAGAAAGGCTGGAAAGAATACTACCCCTATTCAAAACTGAAGGAGGTCATACTCCCCTGTCTTGAAAAGGGAAACACGGCAAAGCTCCTTGGAATGGAAATGCAGGAAAAGGAAACACAGCCCCCTGCGCATTACTCGCAAAGTTCCCTAATCAGGCTGATGGAGGAGAACGGCCTTGGCACAAAAGCAACCAGGCATGAAATCCTAAGGAAGCTTTATTCGAGGCAGTACATCTCCGGCCTCAAGTCAATCGAGCCGAACAAGATTGCATTCTCTGTGATAGACTCACTTGACAAGTACAGCAAAACAGTCACAAAACCAAAGATGACTTCCGAACTTGAAAAAGAAATGGACAAGGTTGCGGCCGGAAAGAAAACAAGGGAAGAAGTGGTGAAGGAATCAAGGGAACTCCTGTTCGGGCTTCTGGAAGTCCTGCTTAAAAACAAGGGGGAAATCGCAAAGCAGTTGAGGGCAGCACTAAGAGAGGACTCCATACTGGGGGATTGCCCAACGTGCGAAGGCCAACTAAGGACCCTTACAGGGAGGACAGGCAAGCGTTTTTTGGGGTGTACCGGCTATCCGAATTGCAGGACAACTTTCCCCCTCCCCCAGAAGGGAAAAATCATGCCCCTGGACAAGCCTTGCGAGGCTTGCGGAAAACCAACAATAAGGGTCATAGGCAAGCGCTACCGCTATGAGATGTGCGTTGATATGAAATGCCCCTCTAAGGCGGAAATGCTGAAGGCACTGGAAGAGCGCAAAAAAAAGAAAGAAGAAGCCGAAGCCGAGAAAAAGAATAAAGCCGAGGCTGAAGGTAAAAAAGATTAGGGAAGGAGCCCTTGGTAAAACCAAATTAGCCTGGTGAGCCTAACCCCTTCCCCTTCAACTCTTTGGCAGGTTTTAGGTTAATCCTCCAATTCTACTATTAAAATATCTGATGTCCTCCTTTATAAGTACTCTCTGAGTTTTAATGTGCCAAAAGGTACACCTTTTTAACCTTTAATGCCAATAAGATACAATACGGGATTATGGCATGCCTACTGCGATGAAGTTTGATGACGAAATTCGGGTTAAGATACTGGAAGCCCTGATTAAGAAAGGCTCGGTAAATCCCAACATGCGCCAGATAAAGCGCCATACCGGCTACCACAAAGCCACGATAAAATCATCGCTTGGCTTCCTTGAGAAGGAAGGCCTGCTTAATGGCTACGGCCCTAAAATAGATTTTAGGAAGTTCGGGTATGGCCTTGAGGCAATCGTCATGCTCAAGGCGGACATGAACCGGAAACAGCAGGTCGAGAACTACATTAAGGCGGCGGAGAAAGACCCCCACATGTACTGGGCATCGGGGATTGCCGGGCCGAGCGACTGGAACATCATGACAAGGCATTTCTACAAGGACATAGAGTCCTTTCACAGGGAAACCCAAAAGAAATATAACGAGTCCCTCCCTAATGTCTATGACATAATCAAGGACAAGCAGGTTTTCTATACGATAGAGCCGCACTACAAAAACGAGTCAAGGACGGAGTCAATCCTCAAAGTGATTAAGGTTGAGAAGGGGCTGGAATGAAATTGGATATAGACCTTAACAAGGGCCTGCAGGAAAACGCCTCGCACTACCATGAAAAAAGCAAGAAGGCGAAAAAGAAATTGGCGGGCGTTGAAAAGGCAATCATCCGGACCAAGGAAAAGCTTGATTCCGTAAGGAAAAAAGGCCTGCAAAAAATGGAAACAAAAAAACCAAAAATCAAGCGCAAAAAAGAATGGTACGAGAAGTTCCACTGGTTTTTCACGAGCGACGGTTACCTCTGCATTTCGGGGAAAGATGCGAAGAGCAACGAGGCCATCGTGAAAAAACATATGGACCAAACCGACCTCTATTTCCATGCGGATTTGGTGGGGGCTCCCCACACAATCCTCAAGTCCGACAACAACGCCGCACCAAAAACAAGTGTGGAGCAGGCTGCCGAATTTGCGGCCCTGTACTCAAGGGCGTGGAAGGACAAGATTCTTGCGGCAGATGTCTATTCGGCTATGCCCACCCAAGTGAGCAAGAAGGCGCCAAGCGGCGAGTCCATCGGAACGGGCGCATTTATGATTTATGGAAAGAGAAACTGGTTCCACAGGGTTCCGCTCTCGTTTGCGATAGGCATCGAGACGAAGGAAAATAAACCTGTTCTCATTGCAGGGCCGAGGTCTGCGGTCGATAGCCGCTCTGAATTTTCGATAGGGATAAAGCCGGGCAATGAAAAGAAAGGGCCGCTTGCGAAAAAGATAAAATCAAAGATTGAGGAAAAGCTGGATGTAGAGGTTGAGCTCGACGATATAATGTCGCTGCTCCCTGCGGGGGGGAGCGAGCTTGCCTGACCTCGAGATGGCGTGGGCATTTGCGCGGCACAATCTTAAGGATGTTCCGGCTTTCGGAATAAACCATGCAAAAAGGGTTCTTAACAACGCAGCTGAGATTTCAAAGTCAATGACAATTGACAAAGACGTTCTCCAAACTGCGGCAATCCTCCACAACGTAGGGGCGAAGCAGGCAATTTCCTTTGCACAGGACTTCAAGCAAACCTCTCTCGCCCTGGCAAAAAAGTTTTTGGGGAGGGGAAGTTATACTAAAGAACAGGCAGAGAAAATACTTGAGGCAATCAAGGAACAGCCCTACGGGGGCAGCCCCGAATCGGCGGAAGCAAAAATCCTCCACGACGCCGTTCTCCTTGAATATTCCGGTGCTCTTGGCTTCATCAAGGATATCTATGTGCTTGGCCTCACAAAGACGCCCCTGCCCCGGGCAATAAGAAAGATACGCTCAAATAGGGAAGTTCTTGAGCAGGGGTTCCACACCCTTAAAGGAAAGGAATTGGGAAAAGCGAGGGCGGAAGCCTACCGAAAACTCAGCCTTGAGCTGGAAAATGACCTTACTTTCCCGGAATAGCAGTTATATTTATTATTAATTCGCAAAATCATATCGTGGGGGAAAAATGATTGCCAAAAACATAAGCCTAAGAGTTCACGACCCGGAACCAAGCCATGTCGGCAGGAATATAGTCACTTTGGACAGGCAGTCAAAGGAATCGCTCGGGGTTACTTCAGGGGACATAATCGCGCTTGAGGGGACAAGGACAACCGCATCCGTAATCTGGCCCGCCAGGCAGGAGGACGAGCGCAAGGGAATAATCCGCATGGACAGCCTCACTAGGCGGAATGCGGGGGTGGGTTTGGGAGAAAAGGTAATTGTGAAGAAGGTGGAGCCTATCGAGGCGAAGAAGGTTGTCCTTGCGCCAACACAGGATGTGAGGATAGTTGCCTCGGGCTATGACCGAGTCCTTAAAAGAAATTTCATAGGAAGGCCGCTCGCGAAAGGCGACAGCGTATGGGTTTCTGTTTTCGGTTCGGGTTTTGTTTACAAGGTGGTGGATACCTCGCCAAGAGGAATAATCAAGGTTACGGACTTCACGCAGTTTGTCCTAAGGGAAAAGCCGGTCAAGGAGGCATTGGAGGGCGTTCCCAGAATTGCCTACGAGGACATCGGGGGGCTTTCCGATGAGGTAAGAAAGGTAAGGGAAATGATAGAACTCCCGATGAAACGGCCCGAGCTTTTCAGGAAGCTCGGCATTTCCCCGCCGAAAGGGGTTTTGCTTTACGGTCCTCCCGGAACGGGAAAAACACTTCTCGCAAAGGCGGTTGCGAATGAAACGCAGGCCCATTTCATTTCCATAAACGCCCCCGCCCTAATGAGCAAGTTTGTGGGGGAAGCGGAGGAGCGTATCCGGCAGGTTTTCAAGGAGGCGGAGGAGAACGCACCAAGTATAATTTTCTTCGATGAGATAGACGCGATTGCGCCGAAGCGCGATGAGGTTGTTGGCGAGGTTGAAAGAAGGGTCGTTGCCCAGCTCCTCGCATCGATGGACGGCATGGAGGCAAGGGGCAATGTCATTGTCATTGCCGCAACCAACAGGGTAAACTCCATTGACGAGGCCTTGAGAAGGCCCGGCCGCTTTGACAGGGAAATTGAGATAGGCGTTCCTGACAAGAAGGGAAGAAATGAAGTTTTGCAGATACACACAAGGGGAATGCCCCTCGGCAAGGACGTTGACCTTGACCGCCTTGCCGGCACAACCCACGGTTTTGTTGGTGCGGATCTCGCATCCCTTGTAAAGGAAGCCGCAATGAAGGCCCTGCGAAAGTACCTCCCCAAATTAAGAAGCCTGCAGGAAGACGAGCCAATCCCTGCCGAGATACTTGAAAGCATGGTTGTTGACAAGAACGATTTCAATAATGCGCTTAAGGATGTCCAGCCAAGCGCCCTGCGAGAAGTAACCATCGAGGTTCCCAATGTAAGGTGGGAGGATGTCGGAGGCTTAAAGAAAATGAAGGAGGAGCTGAAACAGGCTGTTGAGTGGCCTCTCAAATACCCCGATTCCTTCAAGAAGATGGGAATAACCCCCCCGAGAGGAGTGCTCCTTTACGGCCCGCCGGGAACGGGAAAGACGATGCTCGCCAGGGCGGTTGCGACAGGCGCGGAGGCAAATTTTATTTCGGTCAAGGGCCCCGAACTCATCTCGATGTGGGTCGGGGAAAGCGAAAAGGGAATAAGGAAGGTTTTTCACAGGGCAAGGCAGGTGAGCCCCGCAATAGTATTTTTTGATGAAATAGATTCTATTGCGACAAGGCGCAACGTATCATCATCTTCCAATGTGACTGAACGAGTTGTCAACCAGCTCCTCACAGAGCTCGACGGGGTAGAAGCGCTGAAGGACGTTGTTTTTATCGCGGCCACGAACAGGCCCGACCTAATAGACCCCGGCCTTATACGGCCGGGAAGGATTGACAAGCTGATAAAAGTAACCGCCCCGGAACTCGAGGCGAGATTGGCAATATTCAAGGTGCACACTAAAAAAACCCCCCTCGCAGAGGATGTTTCCCTTGAGGAGCTCGCGAAGAAGACCGAGGGCTATAGCGGCGCCGATATAGAGGGTGTTGTCAGGGAAGCCGCGCTTATCTCACTGCAGGTCCGCAAGATGAAACCGGAAAAGATTTCGATGAAAGAGTTTGAGGCCGCCCTGAAAAAGATACAGCCCTCGCTGCCCAAGGAGATAAACGATTCATATGACAAATTCAAGAAGGAGCACATAGAGTCCTTCAAGCCGAGTTATGTGGGTTAGTAAGATGAACACAGTGCAGGCAATTGCGGCAATTATAATTATCGCGGGAGGAATATTGTTCACGGCGGTTCCTTTATCGGGCATCTTCATGCCGTTCCTCAAGTTTATTATTCCCCTGTCTATCATGCTCGTTGGAATGCTGCTTTGCCTTATCGGATTTGTTATACTTTTGGCTTCCGTAATTAAGGAGCGGCTTGAAGATATTAAGGAGGAGAAACTATGATTATTGTGTCAACAGGCTATATCGAAGGGAAGAAGGTGAAGGAGATGCTCGGCATTGCAAAAGGCAGCACCATCCGCGCCAAGTGGCTCGGCAAGGATATTGTTGCGGGTTTCAGGCAGTTGGTGGGAGGAGAGCTTAAGGAATACACCGAGATGCTGCAGGAAGCACGGGAGCAGGCAACCCAAAGGATGGTTAAAGACGCAAAAGCCATGGGTGCCGACGCCGTAATTAACATGCGTTACACGACCTCGCAGGTCATGGCTAGCGCGGCGGAAATTCTTGTGTATGGAACCGCGGTAAAGCTGAAGTAATCAGAGAATGCCGACAAGGGTTGCCATCCAGCCGAACCTAAGCGCCCAAACACCCGCAAACAGAATCATCACAAACCACAGCGCCTTGTTCCAGATAAATACCTTGTATCCGTCCAATGGCGAAAACGGTATGAGGTTAAACGCGGCAAGGAAGAAATTTATCTGCGCAGCCCATACCAAGATAAGCGCAAACACAGAGCCGTTTCCCATGAACATCACAAGCCCCAGGAAAAGAAGCGCGACACCTATGTTGGTTGCCGGGCCGGCGGCGGAAATTATCCCGTTTTCCCTAAGCCCTATTCTTTGGCCATAGATGTAAACAGCCCCGGGCGCGGCAAAGATAAACCCCATTAGCGCGGAAACAGCGGCAAAGATAAGCCCTGTCTGCCAAGCCCTGTATTCGGCATGCGCGCCAAACCTCATCGCAACATACCTGTGGGCAAGCTCGTGGGTTATGAACCCGCTTCCCACCGAAACAAAGCTCACAACAAGTGCAAGAACCAAGGGAAGCCCCGTCCCCAACTCCCACATTATCCACGTAAAGGCAAAACTGATTGTTGCCCAGCTAATAAGCAGGTCGTTGCGCTCTTTTACATTCATGGAACAAATCCTGCCGCGAAACCTATAAAAACCGCCCGAACTGCCATATTAACATATATCGGCAATCAACGAAATATTTAAAATAACATATCTGCATTATCCCCTTATGTTAGGCGAAAAAGGCCAGATTTCTGTCGAGCTGATAATAGTCCTTGCAGCGGTTGTTGCGGTTGTGCTAATCCTTGTCTCAAAACTCCAGGCAACCGCCGAGGACGGGGCAAAGGCCATAGACCGCAAGACCAAGGACATCTTCAAGGAGATAAAGGAGATAAAGTGACGATTAAAAATACTTCACGCCCCGGGCAGCGGGGCCAGATTTCCTTGGAATACCTGCTTGTGCTTGCCGCAGCCCTTTCAATAACCCTGTTCCTTCTGGCTCCGCTTAAGGCCGCTTATCTCACCTCACTTTTCGTACTCGACGCAAAGAACGCCTCCTCATTCCTTGACGAACTCGAAAGCAGTGCTGAACAGCTCTGCATCCTGGGGGAGGGCACAACAAGAACCCTGCGGGGAGAGCCGATTACCAAATGGCGCCTGGAAAACAACAGCCCTGAAATTTCCCTAACCCTGGAGTCAGAGGAACTGGAAGAAACAAAAACCCTCACCGCCGAATTATGCCTTCCTACGGAGAATTTTTCAATTTCTGCGGAAGAGAAATTTTCCATTTCCCTTGAGAGGAAAAACAGCCTAATCTCAATAACAAACAACTAACCTCATTTCCTCAAGCTTTCCTTCCCTGAACAGGCGGCCTGTGGCAACATTTTTCCATCCCGCTCCATCGCAACCCCTGTACTCTTTTTTCAGTTCCCCTATTTCAACGCTTCCGCCGGCCTGCGGAAACGCCAATTCAAAATCCGTTTCATCAAAACCATGCGAAGCCCAAATCTCCAACAGGTCATACTGCTTTTGCACAACATTAAGTTTCTCAATCCCTTCTCCCTGTTCAAAGGCCGGCAGCCTGAACGCAACAAGCAAAACCACGAACAGCACAATCCCGCAGCCCAGGAACAAAACAAACCCCCTACTGCCCACAGCAAACAACCCCCAGCACCCTCTTTTTCCCGTCGACCACAACAACCCTTTCCACACTTACGCACTTTCCCCCCTTCACTCCCCCGAATATTTTTTCAGTTCCCCCTTTCCCCCTGAGATAAATTTCTTTTACACGCCCCCCTCCTTCAATTTCCCCGCCTATAACATTTTCCAGAACCCTCTGCCTCATGAAATCAAATTTCGCCGCTCCCCCCTCCGCCGAAGAAACCTTAACAATCCTGCCGGCTTCTTCCATCGCCTCAAGCGCCAACAGGGTGTGCTTCCTTTCATTCCCCAAACCCTCCGCGAGCCCTGCGCAAACGGAAAAAACAAGGGCAACAATAACCAGCGATGCAAGAAATGCAGTTGCGCAATCAACCGACACTATCAACAAAACCACCATAGTGTTTTGAGCCCTTCACAAGGGCAGCCCCCTCACAGGACTCCTCAACCTCAATTTCTTTCAGCGAGTTTGAGTATGCTGCCTTTTCCCCATGCCCGCAAACGTTTCCTGAATTCATCTCCCGATAAAGCTCCAGAAGCGCCTTGCTTTCCCCAAGAAGGCCGGCTTCGGCCGCCGTGAACATTCCAATCGCCGCGGACAGCAACGCAAGCGCAATAAGGAACTCGATGTTTATGCTTCCCCTACACCGCACTTACAACCACCCTTGTGTAACCCCTCGGTATCCTGAACACAGCCTTGCTCCCGCCTACTGAAATTTCACTTCCTGAAAATCCGTCCCTGTAAATGCCCCCTGTGTAAGTGGCTGTAACAACAATGAGATTGCTGTGCGCAATTGTGAAAATAGCCCAATGGTCCACATTTGTTATGTAGACATCAAGCGTTCCCCTGCCATAGCTTTCCCTGAACTTTCCAAGAACTTTGTTAACTTCCAGCACAACCTCTTCCCTGATTTCACTCGGCCCGGCCTTCCCTTCCGCCACACTTTTCCCAACACCGTACTCAACAGCTGCGTCAACCGCATTCTCAAGCTCATGCCTGATGAAGGCGGATTTTTCCGCCTCAATCCCCAACTGTGTAATCTCTGCCCTAAATTCCTTTTCGCCCTGGGCAACGCCCGCAAGCACAATAAGCACAGCCACAAACACCACAAGAAGCGGCACAGCCGTAAAACCATGGTTTTCCATGAAAAACTTAGCCGCCAAACTGTTATAAGCCTTTTTCGCCTATTGACGAACTATATGAAAAAGATGAATAACGCCGCAACAAACGCCATTGTCGCGAAGAACCTGCTGTAATAGGCCAAAACCGCGAAAAGGAAAGGAACGCCCAGCCACAGCCAGAGGTTCTGGACAGCGTGTGTGGTTATGAGCCAGCCGTACACGCCCCCTGCCGCAAAAAAGAAGAACCCAAACGCAACTATCTTCTGCATGCTGTTGGCTGCCCAGAGGACAAACTTGTCAAAGACAGTGCTTGCCCTGTCAAGCAATGGAGTTTCTGTTTCCGCCATAATTAACTTACGCCTCCCAGATATTAATACCTTTCGTTTATCGCGGCTTTGCAAAGAAAGTAGGCTAAACAGAGCACTTAATTTGCAGTTTCCTGACTTTAAATGCAGAATTAAAGCTTAAACTTTACTGCCCCCCAGATTAATCTCAGCGCCTTTAATTAAGCTATTTTCTTTAATCAGTCGCTGTAGTTCCAGAACCCCTGAATAACTTAATTTAATATTACGGGAATGGACAAAGGCTTGTGGACCCAATGTTTTAGTAAAGTTGCTTTCTAAAAGTCCTGCTGAATATAATCTTTCTATATTTAGTTTAATTTTATCTTCAGTTATCTCAGAGTCTTCTATAAGTTTACTAATCCCATTTACAGGTTCATTTAACGAAATCCACGCTAAAATTTTTTGAGACAAATCAAGTGTTTCTTGTCCAGACATATAAAAATATTATGGCAATAAATTATTTTTATATTTAATTCATGTATTTCGCGGTTCTCCACAATTTGCCTTTGTTTCCTGAATGAACAGTAGCGGTAATATTGCTTTTGAATGGAATGTATGCTTTTGTTCCTTGTTCGTGAACGAGGTTGTAGTGTCCTATTGAGTGGTAAGCCATGTCCGCCGAGTATTTTTGAATCCAATAAAACCAACTTATAAGGTCTTTAATCCATTATAATAGGTTATTTACATTACTATTACATAACATAACCTTTATAAATATAACCTATTATAATGTATGTTATGCATTATAATGGTTTAAAACGAGGTTAATTATTACATGGAACAAAACTACAATATTTGGAATTTATATGGCTTAAAAGGCAATCCGTTTACAACAGACCCTCTTTCCTCATATGCAGAAGAGCTCCCTATAGAAAAATCCTTTTTTGGAAGGGAACAAGAAGTCGAAAAAGCCAACAAGATAATTTATTCAAATAAAACAAGCAGAAATTTGGTTCATGGAAATATAGGCATAGGTAAAACCACCTTCACTAATTTTATTAAACATCAAGCAGTAAAAAATGGTTTTTTTACTCCTTTAGGTGAATTAAGCGTTGAATATAATTGGACTCCAGAGGATTTTATGTTTAACACAATTAGCCTTGTTTACACTACTATTGGTTCTAATAAAAACTTAAAAGATAAAATAAATCCCGAAGTATCACAAAAGTTAAATGTTATTTTTGGGATTGACAGAGGTTATTCAAATGGAGCGGGTGGTTCTATTGCAGGATTTGGAGGGAACATAAATCAAGGAAAATCATATGGGGTTCCACATTTAAATTCAGCAACATTAAAACAGTTGTTTCAAGAAGTGATAAATGAACTAATTAAACAGGGCTACAAAGGAGTTATCATTCATTATAACAATCTTGAATTAATTCAAGACAAAGGCGAACTTCAACTGAAAAGAATAATGAATGGGATAAGGGATTTTTTGCAGGTAAGCGGGGCACATTTCTTTTTCGTGAGTGATAATACTCTTTATGAAATGTTTCAACAACTTAAACGGCTTGAAGATATTTTTCAGGTGCCAATAACCTTAGTGCCTTTTAATGTAGGGGAAGTGAAAAAAATAATAAATACGAGGCTCAAACTCTTGAGGATAAGTCCTGAGATTACCCCGATACAACCGTTTCAAGATGAAACATTAGACATTTTATTCAAATTATATTCGGGGAACTTAAGAGGAATTTTAAGAAGTTTAGAATGCGCTGTCCTTGAAACGGTAAAATCCCAACCCCGAACCATAACTCCTAATATACTAAAAACTTCTTTATTCAAATTTGCAAAGAACAGGTTTTTGAGTAATTTTACAAGAGAAAATACAAACGCATTAAAGATATTAAACAAGATCTTAGAAAAGAGGGAAACCACAAACAAATTTCTCTCAGAACATTTTAAGATGAAACCACAAAATGTTTCAACTGCTTTAGGGACATTGAGAGAAGTTGGCGCAATAAAACTTTCAAGAGAAGAGGGGCGTTCAAGATATTATGTACCGAGTCAAGAGGCTCTTTGGTTGTTATTGGAGCCCTCCCCGGATTGGAAAGGGCAAACCTTTATTGAAAAATGACTAAATTTGCAGAATCTTAACTTAATTTGTAAAAGGCACTTTGTTTGCAAAGCTGTTTATCGCCCCTTACCACCCCTTACCGCAGGTAATGCTTCTGCATAAGCAGGGCATCCTCCTCAATATTGGGGCTCTCGCAAATAACTGTTCCGGAGACCTTTTCCTCCTTAAGCACATCAACAAGCTCTTTGTAATTGAAATCGCAATCCTTATCCTCAAAATCAAGGTGGTTCCTCTCCCCCTTAGGTCCGTAGTTAATCCCTGAAATGTGCATATGCAAATCCTTCAGAAAAGCCCTGTCCGCCTCCCCAATCCGCTTAACCACTTCCAAAAAATCCTTCTTCCCCTTCAGGCAGCCGTTGCACCTTGCATGCAAATGCGAGAAATCCACGCAAGGAAAAACCGCCTTCAGTTCCTTGCTTAACCTCAACACTTCATCCAAATTCCCGAACTGCGTTCCTTTCCCTGTTGTTTCCAAGCCAAGCCTTATCTTCACATTCTCGCTTTTCAGCTTGTCCTCTATGTTCTCCAAGGCTTCCTTGACATTCCCGTAAACCTCCTCCTTCTCCATCCCAAGGTAAAACGCGGGATGGAAAACAACAATCTTCGCTCCCGCAATGCTTCCAATCCTCGCGCTTTGGATAATCCTGTGCTTGCTTGCGGCGAGCTTCGCCTTCTCCTTCGCATTCAGGTTTATGAAATAAGGGGCATGCACACTCAGCACAATCCCGGACTTTTTCCGCGCATCATTGACCTTTTCGGCGGTTTCCTCGCTCATATGCACCCCCCTGACAAACTCAAGCTCCATGCAACCTAAACCAAGTTCCTTAACCTTCTCAATGCCCTCAACCGAGCCCGGGCCCCGTGCGCTGTGCGGAACTCCGGCTGTTCCGAAAAGAAGTTTTCTCATATTGGAATTACGCTTTCCCGCTATTTAAACATTCACCCGGTTTCCGCATAGGTTTAATAGGATTTATCCGCACTCTCCTAATATGGCGAATTTGTTCAAGCAAAGCAGTGAGGGCTCAATCTTCCGCAACGAGAAATACCTCTATCCTGAATTTGTGCCGGAGAGCCTGCCCCACAGGAGCGCGGAAATCGACAATCTGGTTTACTCATTCAACCCCGTCCTTAGAGGCGGGAAACCCCACAATGTCTTTGTTTACGGCCCGCCCGGAACAGGAAAGACGGTCTGCGTTAAGCATGTGCTAAACCAGCTTGAGGAATATTCAGACCGCGCAAAAACCATTTACATCAACTGCTTCGAATTCAACACCCGCTACGCTGTCCTCTCGAACATAGCAAACTTTTTGGGGTTCGCTGTTCCAAGGAGGGGCAGCGCTGTTGACGAGGTCTATTCCCGAATGCTGGAAGCATTGAAGAAAATTGATTTCACCCCTATTGTGATACTTGACGAGGTCGACCAGCTTGTGAACAAGGCGGAAACGTCAAAACTGCTTTACGATTTGCTCCGTGTTATAGAACACAAGGCAAGGCGGGTCGGGATAGTCGTAATCTCCAACGAAAGCTCGTTCGTTGTGAAATTGGACGACAGGGTGCGCAGTTCTTTGGGGGAGGAGGCGGTAATTTTTCTCCCCTACTCGCCGCAGCAGCTGAAGGACATCCTGAAGGAGAGGGCTGAGCAGGCATTTGTGCCGGATTCTTTGGGAAAGGAAGTCATAAATGTTGCGGCAGCCCACGGTGCGAAGAAAGGGGGAGACGCAAGGATTGCGCTCGAATGCCTATGGAAGGCGGGAAGGGAAGCCGAAAGGGAAGGCGCTTCCAAAGTTGAGCTCGCGCACCTAAACAAAGTGTTTGGAAAGATAGGGTCGGGAAGCGCGGTCAAGGCAATCAAGCACCTTAATGGCATCGAGAAAGAGCTTCTGAACATCATAATCCAAAAAGAGAAGATACGTTCAGGCGAACTCTATTCCGAGTTCGAGCAGAAAACGGGAAAGAAGCTTACTCCAAGAAGGCTGAGTGATATGGCGTCAAAGCTTGAGAAGAAAAACCTTGTTGTTGGAACAGTAATATCGCTTGGCAACCAGGGCAAGACAAGGGAGTTTGCACTCAACGTTCCAAAGAACCTTCTCATCGATGAGATGAAAAAAAATTAGAGTATCCTGTCGAAGAGCCTGCCCATAAACTCCTCGTTTATTTCTGCGGGGTCTATGCCCTTAACCCGTTCCATACCAAACATGATGAACTCTTCTCTGTCTTCTTTCTTCGCGCCAAATCCGCCTATCTTTGCCTCAAGCCCGCACTTTTCCATAAGCCCGGTTATTCTCGCGGGCACTTCCTTTGAGGGAATTCCCATCGCTTTCGCTATCTTTTCCATTTGCCCCTTGGCCTCTTCCATGAAAAGCCCGGTTCCTGCCCCCGCAAGAATTCCCACAGCCTGCCCGTGCGGTATCCCGTATTTCCCCGTAAGGATATAGGAGAACGAGTGCAAAGAGGTTACGCCTGTTTCGCAGAACGCAAACCCGGCAAGGACACCCGCAAGCGACATCTTCTCCCTCAGGGCAATGTCATCCGGCTTCCCGCAAACCTTCTCCAGGTTTTCATTCACAAGCCGTATCGCCTCAAGCGCAAGCGGCTCCGTAAGCGGCACAACCCTCTTGGTAAGGCACGCCTCAATCGCATGCGCCAGCACATCCATTCCCGTTATTGCCGTCTGTTTCTTCGGCAGGCTTAAGGTAAGTTCAGGGTCAACCAGCGCAACATCGGGCCAGATATTCTCCGAACGGAAGGCCCTCTTAATCCCATCGTCCCCAGTAACAACAGTATACCCATTAACCTCGCTCGAAGTTCCGCTTGTGGAAGGAACCGCAACAAAAAGAGGAACCCTCTTCCCCGGGCTTTTCTTCCGCTCCATGAATTCTCTTATATCCGTACCGGGATTTGCCGCAACAGCTCCTATCGCCTTCGCACAGTCAATCGAGCTTCCCCCGCCAATCGCAACTATCGCGCCGCAATTGTTCTCCGCATATGCCTTCGCTCCCTTCATAACAGTTTCGGCCGAAGGGTTTGGCTCCACCCCGTCAAAAATGAAAACATTGCCGTTCACAGCCTCGCTAACCCTGCCCAATGCGCCAATTTTCCTCATTGAGCTTCCGCCGGTAACCACGAAAACCTTTCCCTCGGCATCTTTAAGAACGCCCTTAAGCTTGCCCATCGAGCCGGGCCCGAAAATAAGCCTAACCTGATTCCTGTACTGAAACCCCATAACAAAAATTTATACCGAAAAATAATTAAATAACCTCTTCCAAATAGTATGTGATATTATGGCAAAGAAAAAGAAAGCAGCAAAAAGCACCTCTGCAAAGGCGCTTCCAAAAATAAAGCCCGCAGTGCCGGACGAGGAAATCGCCTACAGGATAGTAAAGCTCTATTTCGAGGAGGTGGCAAGGCTTGGTTTCAAGAGAACACTGAACCTCGACTCAATCCTCAATGCATACTTCTACAGCCTAAAGAGGCTGATGAACAAGGAGATAGAGCTCGCCACAATAGAGAAGATAGTTAAGGAAACAGAGGTCGAGCTTAAGACAGAGACGAAGGAGGAAATCCTCCCGCAGATGAAGCCGAAAGAGCCGATAGATATTCCGAAGCCTGTCCCTAAATAGGAACTACTTCCCGAATATTTTCTCGAGGGCTCTTTTAGCGACCTTATCGCCGTAGCCCTCGGCTTTCATGGCCATCCTCATCTCTTCCCTGCTGAATTCACCCTTCCTTTTTCCCAGTATGTTTGCGAGCCTTCTCGCAGACGCCTCCTCAATTTCCGAAAAAGCGGATTTTGGTTTTTCAACAACCTTTTTTTCAGCCCTGCCTTTTTTCATCAGCTCCAGCCGCTTCCCGAAAAAACCAAGAAGAGCTCGCTTCCTCGGCTTCAGTTCCGAAACTTTCTTCCCGGTTATGTCCTTAAGCCTTGTCGGCTTATACCCGAGTTTCCTTTCTGCGGAATGGAGCTTCTGCTCGTACTCCAAAATATTCTTTTTGTACTCCTGCTCTGTCAGATGCCTCTTGAAATACTCGAACCTAAGTTTTCTCATAAGTTTCAAAGTTCCTGTCCTCTGAGTTTCAAGCGAACCCCGCTCGACAGCGTACTCCCTCCAGCGCAAATAACCAAAGTAGGAAACACCAAACACAACGAACATTACGACAACCGCATAGACAATAAGCATCAGGTCGAACGGCTCCATTATTTCTGTCACAACACTAACCTCGTTTCCCCGGAAGTTCCCCCTGAGCTCTATGGCCATGACATGCTTTCCTATTCCCAAATCGTATCCCAAATCCGCAGTATACAAACCCGTCTGCCCATCCCGCACAAAGACTATCCCCTGCTCCGAGTTGTTGTCCTTAATGTAGGCGTCCACTTCCCCCGCCTCAAGTTTTTCACCATTGGGGTATCTCAGCTCAACAACAAGCCGGTTCGGGTTTACAATATCAAGTGTTGCCTCCCCTGCTCTAGGATAAAGGACATTGACATCAATAGCCCCCGTAAGCAAAACGTCCTCTATAACCTTGCTTGCGGAAAACTCTTCCCCTCCCGCCGAGGCACTCCCCCTAATCTCCAGCGTAAGCTCGTTCCTGTTCGAGTCTCTTGTCGGCATCCGGTAATCGAGGATATAATTTTCCCCGCCGGAAAGGTCTTTGGAAAACTCCCTGCCCTCGAGCAGCCCGGGAATGTTCAGCGTTATTTTTGTTCCTGCGGCAATCTTCTCTGCTTCCTTGCCTGAAACCGCAACCTCAAACCTCACATTCTGCCCAAACCCAAAAACCTTCCCTTTGCCCAAGTCGGGCCTAAGCAGCGATATCCCGAAAAGCGGGTTGTGCCCCGAGACCGGGAGCATAAACACCCCGCTGCCTTCATTCCCCCACCTGTCCTCGGCGGAAATAGTTACTTCGCACCCTATATCCCCCTCCCCCAAAACATAATCAATCTCCACGCAGAACTCCTCCTCGCCGGCATAAGGCATCCTGAATTTACCCCCTGTGCAGGAGAAAATCGCGCTCACCTCGGCATCGTTTTCAACAAACTCGGCATCAAGCGAACTGGCCCTTGTGCAAACCCTGCCTATTTTAGAGCCGACATACATTTCCCGCGCCCCGGAATCGAAAGGCGCCGCAATTTTCAGTTCCCCCGGGCGGAAGTGCACAAGCCTCAGGGCATTGTTCTCAATTAAAACACCGTCAATCTCCGCCTCAACGAAAGCGTAAACCGAGGAAACCTTCTTGTCCGTGAAAGAAGACTCATAGCTTGCGCTGTAAATCCCCTCGGCTTCCTTCCTGCTCCTTAGCGCCTCCCCCTCGAAACTTATCTCAACGCTTTCAACATCCGCCATAGGCAGGCCATAAATGTCCCTAACCTCCAAAAGAATCTCAATCTCTTCCCCCTTCTTGAAAACAGTGTCCTCGGCAGGCATCACAAAGTTTATATTAAACATGGGCTGTTCGACAGTAATTTCCAGTGTCTTGCCCGCACTGTTCTCGCCGTCGGAAACCTCAAGCGTTACAAAATACTCTTTCTTCACATCCCCTGCCGGCAGTTTGTAATTATGCTCAACCTCATCCAAATCAATTCCTTCATCGGTTTCGCCATCCCCAAAAAACCATTTGTAAGTGAGCTCATCCCCGTCGGGATCGTAGGCATAGGCATCGAACGAAACACTGTCTCCATTATTTATCCTGCCGGCGTTGGATGAAAAGCTCTCGATAACCGGCGCCTTATTCTCGCTTACAGAACCGCTCCCCGGGGTTGCGCCCACAGTGCCGCTTTTGACAGATTCATTTCCCGCGCCATCAACCGCACTAACCGCATAGTAGTAGGTTGTGCCGTTGCTCAAGCCATTGTCCGTGTAAGTTGTGTTCCCTGTGCCTCGCAAAAAACTGCCGTTCCTGTAAACCCTGTAATTGGCAATCCCGCTCTCATCAGTGCTCGCGTTCCAGCCGAGCTTAACAAATTCATCTCCCGCAACCGCGCCAAGCCCTGTGGGTGCGGGAGGCGCGGTTGTGTCCTGTTTTTCCGGCTCTTCAGGAGGGGGCGGCTGCACAGTTTCCGTAACTTTCTTCACATAAATCTTTCCGGAAGTAAGCCTCCCGACATCGTCATAAACCTTGATATAAATTTTATTGTTCCCCTCCTGCAAAGCATCCCAATTAACGGCCCAATTGCCGTCATAAACCTTTCCCTGCCACCCTTGGAAGATAGTTCCGGTGTAAGAGGGGCTTTCATCATCCTCGACAAGATAATACGCCCTGTCCAAATCAAGGTCGTCGGTGAAACTTACATCAATTGCCTTCCCCGGGTCTTCGCCGAACTCATATTTGCTTTGGCCCCCGGCAATCTTGGGGGCGTAAACATCAAACTCATCATTCTCAACCACGAAGGAAATTTTATCGGTCTCGAAGCAGTGGCTGGTCCTCATGGAAGCATAATTCATTGCCGTAACAACAGAATCGCAGGCAAGCGCATACGCCTCATAGCCCCCGTTTCCATTTGCAGCCTTCCTCGAGTCCCAAACAAGCCCCCAGCCGTCTTCCCTCTCGAGGTCGTGCCCCATCAAATATTCCCCTGTTAGGTTGAGCTGCTTGTAAAGGAAAATAACGCTGTGGGGTATCCCGTTTTCTTCGGCTGTGGAAAACTCGGCCTTCCCTGTAACAGCCTGCCCTTGCCCCACCTCAAGGCTCCTGATTACGGGAGGATAGACGCTTGTGGTTGAGCCCCTCGAGAGTTTCGCCCCAATCGGGGTTCCGCTCTCCGTGCTCCTGTAAAAGGTTGTGGTCCACTGGTCGCTCTCCGCAAGGTTCGACGTCTGCGTTGTTGCGTCAAAAACAATGCCGATATATTGCACGCCTGTAAACGGCGGAACCACTATATTCCCGTACGCATCATAACTGTGCCCGATTTCCACGCCCTCCGGCACGGTTTCAATCATTATCGCATCAATGCTATAGTCCTTTGTTGCCCCTTTAACCGGCCCGGAAAAAACATCTATTGTGTAATAGTATGAGGGTTCAAGGTTTGAGTATTTTGCGGTGAATCTCCAGGTTTCGGGGTGCTCGCTTGTCGAGTAATGCCTTTCAAGCTCCCCCGTAACCCGGAAGCCGGGCTCTGTTGACAGGGCCTCCCCCATGAAGACAAGCGCAATGAACAGGCAAACCAAACCCGTGTGGCGTAACATGCTAATTACAATACGGTTTCTTATATTAAAAGCTAATATTCCCTAAATCAATTGCTGAGCTGTATCTTAACAACATCTTTGTCCTTGAGCTCATGTTCCTTTCCTATCTTCTGCCCTGTCCTGCAGTCAACCGCGGCAATAAACCTCTTCACAAAATCGGTGTGTACCGCCCCCGCCAGGTCGATTGCAGTCGAGCCCTTCCTAACCAAATAAGCATCGGGCAGGACATTCCCCTTCCCGGAAACCCATTTGTTAGCGTCCTGCACAGGGTAAACAACAATCTGCCCGAGCAAATCAAACGCAGTTTTGTTTATGGCTTCCTGAACGCCTGTTCCGCCATAAACATTCAATATGTTTTCCCGGATAAAGTCCAAACCCTTTTTTTGTTTCTCGCCTAAGTTTCCCGTAATCTCAAAGTCCTTTTTCCCGGGAACATATTTTATCGCGCCGGCCCTGTCCGCCCTCCTCAATGCAAGTTCCGCTTCCGCACAGCACGCAACAAAAATATGCCCGGGAAATTCCTTAACAAGCCTG
Source organism: uncultured archaeon (assembly GCA_964540145.1). GTDB lineage: Archaea > Iainarchaeota > Iainarchaeia > Iainarchaeales > CAZILS01 > CAZILS01. Next base: position 69,252 of record CAZILS010000002.1, read on the forward strand.
TCAAAGTTTTCCTTTCCCCCTTCTTTGTCAATCTTGTTCGCCGCAATGAGGACAGGCTTCCCTTTGCCCCTCACCTCCCCGGCAAACCTAAGCATTTCCTCACTGCCCCATTCATCGGGCCTATCGGAAAAACCGCCCCTTTTCAAAACAGAAACAACATCCTCCTCGCCTATCCCCAGGCCGCTCAACTGCGCAGCCAGCCCTGCCGAAGGCCCCTTTTCATCGAGCGCAGCCTGTTTGCTTACCTTGTTCCAGTTCTTCTCAAGTATGCCCTTTATCCACCAAGCGGTCTCCTCCTCAAGGAACCTCACGTCCTGCGCAATATCATAATCCCCCCGCCTGGCAGGATTCCCCTCGGCGTCTGTTGTCCCGCTCACATCAAGCACATGGATAAGCGCCTTAGCCTGCATCAAATCGTTCATGAACCGGTTTCCCAAACCCTTGCCCTCGTGCGCCCCCGGTATAAGGCCTGCAACGTCAAGCATGCTCACAGGAATAAGCCTAACCCCGTTCACGCACCTGCTGTTCACAGGGTCGCATTTCTCAAATTTTTCGCTGTGCGGGCATTTTGAGGTAACATAGCCCGTGCCCTGGTTCGGCTTTATTGTGACAAATGCCCTGTTCCCTATCTCCGCATCAACAAGAGTAGCTGCGCTGAAGAATGTGCTTTTGCCAGTATTTGTCTTTCCAACAATTCCCATCTGCATGCATTAATTATCCTGCGAAAACCGTTAAAAGTGTTGGCAAGCCAAGGCAACAAATATAACAACTTTCCCGCTATTTTCTACCATGCGCAGTGCCGATGTGTGGACCGAGAAGCACTCCCCCCGGGGGCTGGACAGCTTTGTCGGCAACCCCGAAGCTGTTGACTTCGCCGCAAAGTGGGCAAAGGCTTGGGCCGACGGGAAGCGGCAGCAGCCAATCATGCTGTTCGGCCAGACAGGAACCGGAAAGACCTGCCTGGCCCATCTTCTCGCGAAGGAGAACGGCTGGCAGCTTTTTGAGATTAACGCAAGCGATTTCCGCACAAAGGACATGGTTGAAAAGCTGGCGGGGGCAGCCTCCCAGAACGCCTCCTTTTCGGGCAAGCCGCGCCTCGTCCTGATTGATGAGGTTGACGGCATTTCGGGAACAAAGGAGCGGGGAGGGGTGGCTGCGGTTGCCCAGGTTGTCAAGGCATCGCAAAACCCGGTCATTTTGACCGCTAATGAGTTCTATGGCTCAAAGAAGTTAACCCCGCTCAGGAGCCATGTCAAACCCCTTGAGTTCAAGAAGATAAACTACCTCTCGATTGCGAAGCGCCTCAGGGAAATTCTCGCCTCCGAAAACACAGAGTTCGACCCCGAGGCGGTGAAGCTACTGGCAAAGGGGTCGGGGGGGGATTTCAGGGGCGCCCTTTTGGACCTCCAGGCACTTTCCACAGGAGAGAAGATAACACAGGAAGCCGTTGAGAGGCTCGGCTACCGCGAGCGCCGGGAAAAGATATTCAAGGTTTTAGGCTCTATTTTCCATGGAACCGACATCAGGGAAATACGAAGAAGCAAGGCGGCAAGCGATGTAGGCAATGACCTCCTCAAACGCTGGATAGAGGAGAACATCCCGAGGCAGTACACCGAGGGGGAGGACATAGCAAACGCATTCGAGCGCTTTTCCAAGGCGGACATTTACGACGGCAGGATTTTCAGGAGGCAGCACTACGGCTTCCTCCGCTATTCGGGGGACTTGATGAGTGCGGGTGTCGCCCTTTCAAGAAAGAACAATTACGGATGGAGCATGTACCAATTCCCAACACTCCTTTCAAAACTTTCAAGGAGCTCCTCGCTGCGCGCAATGAAGAAGGAGATCGGCCTAAAAGTAGGAAAGAAAACCCACAGCTCCGCAAAGGACATAATCTCCCATGATTTAGAATACCTGAAAATCATGATGAAAGACAAAAACTACGCAACTGGTTTTACGGCCCAATTTGAGTTCAATGACAAAGAAATTGCATACCTCCTGAACACAAAGCCGACAACACAAAAAGTCAAGAAGATTATTGCCGAGGCTGAAACCCTTAGAAAGGAACACCTCATTGAAAAAAGAAAAAAATTCGGGGTTTTTTCGGTTTTCTCCGAAAGTGAAACCCCCGGGCAGGAAATCCAAGAGGCTCCCCCCGAAGATGAAGAAGAGCAAAAACAAACAGAACCGGAAAAAACCCCAAGCCAGACAACACTTTTCGGGCACTAGCCTAAAGCTCTATCTCAAAGCCCGAGACCGTGATATCCAGGCCGAACTTCCCGCAGACCTCTTTGCCGAGCTCCCCGACAACCCCTTTCTTTCCCAGGGGCAGCTCAATTGCCCCGGCCTTCCCACCCTCAAACGAGGGGTGCCTCGCCTTGGATATCTTATAGCCAAGACCCATGTTTGAGGTAATTGCGTCAAGCAATGATTTCGCCTCTGTGAAGTTCGTTTCTTTGGAAGCTATCAGCACCGAAAGAACAACCTGCTCCCTCACTCCTGTCTCCGACTTCTTGTCCAAGTGAACAACCTTCCCGACTTCAAACACTTTCTGGGGAATAGGATGGTGCTTGTTCTTGGAAAGGAAAGAAAGCAGCTCCGGCAGAATACTCTTTCTGAAAATAACCCAGTTCGCGCTGACAGGATTTGCTATTTCCACAAACTCCTGCTCCGGCAGGCACATATTCCCCTCTTGGTTCTCTTTCGAGGTAAGCGTGAAGGTAAGGACTTCTTGCAGACCTGCCCCCACACAGCTCTCTCTCACCCCGTCAAGCATCTTTGCCCTTTGCCCCTCCCCGCCGGTAGTTGCGATATTGACTTCCTCCGGCTCAATGTCGTTATAGCCGTGTGCGATAAGCACATCTTCAGCCACATCAACAGGATGCAAAATATCCGGCCTGTAGTCGGGATAGCTGACAACAAGCAAATCGCCTTTACCTGTAATCTCCATCCTCTTTTTCCCAAGGAGTTCGCCTATCCCGGAGTTGCTCAGGTTAAGCCCGGTAATATCCCTGATAAATTCCGCGCTGACCCCGATTTTTCCTATCCCGAACGAAGGTGTCTCCATTGTTTCCCCCCCGTACTTAACCTTGACAGACTCGACCTTCGCACCCCTGTCATGAAGCGCGGCGCAAACAACCCGCATCGCAACATCGATTGTCTCCTGCTTATGGCCGGTTATATCGATGAAAAGGTTCTTTGTTTTCGTCGTTACCTTGCCGCTCCCCTCGGAGTTGACCACAGGCGGCATTGAGAGCACCTCCTTTTCCGAATCAACAAGCAAAGGGTATTTCTTATGCTTTTTTAACAGCGCACCAAACTCCTTCCCTTTTGGATGCTCTTCCAAGATCTCCCGCAAATCCATCTCAACCTTGTAACCCAAAGGAACGAACTTCTCCTTCGGCGAGGCGGCATAGTACTTCACATCGCCGCTCACCTTATCGAGGTCGAAGATTCCTATCGCAACCTCTTCCCTTTTCCTTCCATAAGTCTGGCAAATTTTTTCCTGCAGCTGTATCATCTGCTTTATGGCCTCGCCGGTAATCTTGGCATTTCTCGCAACAGCATACGCAGCTTTGCCCCTTATCCCCGCAAGCGCAGGATCGACAACAGCAGTTATCCCCGAACTAGGAATGTTGTATTTGGGAATGCCCCTCTCCTTGCCGTACTGCGACCTCAATTCCCTTGCAATTCCCTCAACACTCCACAGGTCGGGCCTGTTCGTGTCCTTAATGTCAATCTTAAGTGTGTCTCCGTCAACCGCATCTAATTCCCCCTTTACAAACATCAAGGCCTCTTCCAGTTTGCCTTTTGGAAATTTAATTCCCGCCAGTTTTTCAAGGTCCTTCCTGCTCGCTTCAACCGTAGGCATAACTTCACTTCCAGATTGCTTTTTCCTTCCTTAGCCAGCTAATGTCCTGTGAGAACAAATATCTCATATCATTTATCCCCAAGGCGCACATCGCCAGCCTGTCAATTCCGAGGCCCCATGCAAGCGCCTTGCCCTCAATTCCCAACTGCTCCGTTATCTCCGGCCTGAAAATTCCCGCACCGCCAAGCTCAATCCAGCCCAATTCGGGATGTTCGGCACTCACCTGCACCGAAGGCTCCGTAAAAGGATAATAATCGGGATAGAACCTGACCTTCTTAGCGCCGCCAATTTCGACGGCAAAATTTTTCAGCATCCCGAGCAAATGCCGGAAACTGAAATCCTTGTCAATGATAAAGCCCTCCATCTGGTTGAACTCATTCAAGTGCGTTGCGTCTATAATGTCCGGCCTGTAGCACCTTGCCAGGCAGAAATATTTTCCGGGAACGTCAACGCCTTTAACCAGCTGCCTTGCGCTTGCAGCAGTTCCGTGCGCGGCAGGCATCAGCCTTGAGGCAATTCCACTCCCCCACTTATAGCCCCATCCTTTCGAGCCAGTCCTGCCCCCGTTCTCATGCGCGCTTTTGACCTTGCCGACAATATCCTTGGGGGGCAGCCTTCCTTTCTTCGGCCTTAGCAAATGGTAAGTGTCTGTCCACGCCCTTGCGGGATGGTTCTGCGGCTGGAACAGCACATCAAAATTATAGAACTCAAGCTCAACAAGCCTGCTTTCCATCTCCCTGAAACCAAGCTCCGTAAGCCTCCGCCTTATCCCCGAAAGAAACTGAATGTAGGGCTGCCTTTTCCCGATGAATGTTGTAGGAACAGCCCCCCTTATATCATATATTCTTTTGACACCGCCTTCCTCAAAAAGCCTAAGCGCCTTTCTCCCTTCGGCACTTATAGCAACTTCCCTCTCAACAACAGCTTCCCTCTCCGCAAGCCCCCTCGCAATAAGCATCCCCGAATTTTCATCGCCAACCTTTCCTTTCCCACGGGCAACATCCTCAAGCGCAATCTCCAAAGGATACTTTCCGGCAACAACATCTCTTTCCAGGCCGGTAAGCTCAAGCGTAAGCCCGTTCTCTTTCGAAAGTGAAACCCACGCATTTTTTTTTGCTATCCCCAGTGCAACATTAATTTCCTTCCCCTCAAGGCCCGCCTTCTTCCCGGCTTCCGCAAGGGCGGCCTTTCCGTTCATTGCCTTCAGCGCCAGGACCAGCCTTTTCTCGGCAAGGCCAAACTCCTTGGCAGCTTTCCCTTCCTTGGTAAGTGAAATCTTCTCGGACCTTTTCTCCTTAATCTCGGCAAAACCCTTCTCAGCAAGCCAGGCGCATGCTCTCCTGACAGAATCAATGTTCAGCCCGCCCTTCTCGGAAATCTCTTCTTCGCTTCCTTCCCCAAGTGAGGACAATGCCCGCAAGGCACCCTTCTCAATCTCGCTCAGTGAAGCTGCTATTTCTCCAATTTCCAATGGGACACCCTCTGAATTAAATATAAGTGTAATTAATATAATAAAACCCTAAAAATGATTGCTATGGACAAAAAACCGCTATATTTACTGGATTCGGGCGCAATCCTGAATGATGCCCAATTCCGCTTCAGGGAAGAGGACAAATACCTGGCTACCCCCCGCATAGTCGATGAGATGAGGGACTTCAGGAGCAGGATGTTAGTAGAGAGCGCAATCAAGTACAGCCTCCTTGAAGTGAGGGAACCCGCGGAAAGCTCCTTGCAGAGGGCAAAACAGGAGGCAGAAAAGCTTGGTCTCACAAAACTGAGCGAAGCCGATTTCTCAATAATTGCCCTGGCCTGGGAACTGCGAAGGCAGCCTATTTTGGTTATAACCGATGATTACTCTGTGCAGAATGTCCTCTCTGTCCTGGGGATAGCCTATGCCCCTGTCCTTATGGAGGGGATAAGCTCTGAAATCTACTTCCAAAAAAGCTGCCCTGTCTGCGCAAAGGAATACCCAAAAGGCTCAACTGAGACAGAGTGCGAGAACTGCGGCGCAAAGCTCAAATACAGGAGAAAAGCGCTGAAAAGGCCCAAAGGCAATATAACCCCGCACGGTTAATTAATGAAAGCCTTAAAAACCCTAAAACACCTAATTAATACGCATGTTAATGGAAATACTTTCTCACCTTTTCGCACTTGACCTCGGCTGGTTCATAAATTTGGTTATGGACAACCTTCTCTGGGTGTTCCTTTTCGCGGCAGCGGGCCTCTTCATGCGCGGCACAGCAATCAGGGGAGGAATTTACCTGGCCCTGCTTATCTGCGCAACCATGGACATCGCAACCCTGTTTGGCTGGTCTTTCATGCGTGGTGCGGCCTTTGTCCCGGTAATGGTGCTAATCTCCCTCCTTTTTTTTAATTCATTCTTCGAGAACTACCAATGGGGAAAAAACTTGCTTAAGCTGGGAATAGTGGCATCATTGTCATTTTATTTCTGGTTTATTTTCATAAACGTAATCCTGTGATGCCATGAACATACTTGATACTTTTGCCAGGGCGCTTATCCTTACGGGGATAATTTTCACGGTTATCTGGCTGCTAACAGAATTTGATATGGGCGCGGCATTTTCGGCGGGAACCGTAAGCCTGATAGGTTTCATCATACTCTTCAACCAGAGTTTTATAGAGTGCACCGGCGCCAACACCGGCACATAGGCACAGCCGGATTAGTCAAGCTGCAGCTCCACTTCCTCTTCCGGCTCGACAGGCTCAATTTTCGAGTGCGCAAGGACAAACCCCTCAACCTTTTCGGTAATCTCCCTCCTTCCGATGTAGATGGCTCCCCCTACCACAAGGACAATAGCCATGATCCAAACAATATTCGTCTGCAGCAGCGTGAAGGGATTCATCAAAGGGGCAATAGGCTTCGGTATCCCATACTCGAGCTTAATGTAGTTTGAGGAAATTCCGTTAAGCCTGACAGATGTGCCGGAGACCTCCGCCCGGGGGGTAAGCTTCCCCAGGTCTATCTCCGCCCCGTTGGGCAGGTCTATCGTAATGGAAACATCCTCCGGAATAACAATATTTCCCGCACTCTGGAAATAGCTAAGCTGCCTGTCCGCAATCAGCCACAGTGTCTGCCTCGCCTCCTCGCGGACCTTTGTCGCGAAAGGAACCCTCAAAAAATATTCAAGAGTAAGCGACTGTTCGCCCTCATCAAATGTGATGTAGGAACTTTCAAGCGCGTCCCCCCCGAAGTGGGGGAAAAACCAGTTATAATCGACCTGCCATGCGGAAAGGCTCGAACTGTTGTCCCTCACATCCTCCCTGAAGCCCGGGAGCTCCCCCGCAAAAAACCTAATGGAGTACTTTTCGAAAATCCTGGCGTAGCCGTCCTCGAAGACCTCTATGTCGATATTCAGCCGGCTAACCTCAAGAGCATGCACCCCCCCAAAAAAAAGGAGCCCACACAACAAGATAAGCAGAACCCTCATGGTTAAACATAGTAGTTGTTGTTATTAAAAACAATTCTGTCCAAATAATATTGGTGCTGAGATGAAGGTTACTTACCTAGGACATTCTTTTTTCAAAATCGCCTTCAATGACGCCCCGATAATCGTGGACCCGTTCGTTACCAACACCTGCGAGGACCCGGGTTTCAAGATGCTTGAGAAAAGCCCGGTCAAGGATTCAGACCTTAAGGGACTTGCCATGATACTAATAACACACGAGCACTTCGACCACTTTAACAAGAAAACAGTCGAGAATATCGCACTTAAGCACAACGCAACAGTCGTCGGCCATGAGTCTGTTGTCGGGGACCTCGAACTGCCGAGGAACCTTGTCAACCCGATTTCGCTGGGGAAGAAACTCCAGCTGAGGAACACCCTGATAGAGCCTGTCCCCGCACACCACCCAAACTCATTCTATCCGATGGGATACAAGCTGGAAAGCAACGGGGAAAGCGTTTACCATGCGGGGGACACAGATTTACTTGACGTTTTTTCGGATATAGAAACCGACCTTGCAATCCTTCCCATAGGGGGCACCTACACAATGGATGTTATTGATGCCGTCAGGACAACGAAACTGATGAAGCCGAAGGCGGTTATGCCGATGCACTACAACACATTTGAAATGATAAAGGCAGACCCGATAGACTTCAAGCAGAGAATAGAAAAAAGCCTCCTGAAAACAAAGCCGTATGTCCCAAAACCGGGGGAAACAGTAAAACTCTAGCCCTGCTTTTCTATCCTGCCTTCGGCTCTTTTCAAATCGTCAAGGTCCGCAATGTCAATTATTTCCTTTTTCTCAATGACAACCGCAACCTTCCCCTCGGGGATAAGCATCTTTATCGTTTCGGTAAGCTCATACTCGCCCCGAAGGCTTTTCGGGGTTTTCTCTATGTCCTCAAAAATCCTGCCGGAAAGAAGGTAAATTCCCGCATTAACCAGGTTGCTTGGGGCCTCCCCAAAAGCAGGCTTCTCAATAATGCCTGTCACAATATGCTCCTTTGTAAGCAAGACACCATACCTCCAAGGGTCCTTCACTTTCCTCGCAAGGATAACAACATCATATTCCCCGAACTCATCAAACCCCATAAGCCCCCTAAGAGATGATTCCGGGGCAATAACATCGCAGCAAAGCATCAAAAACCTCTCCCCCCCAGAAAATTCTTTCGCAAGTTTCGTTGCGTCGGCGGTTCCCTTCTGCTCCTCCTGCCTTACGTAAGTAATCTTGATTCCTTTCCACTCTTTGCCGAAGTGCTTCTCGATAACCTCCCCTTTGTAGCCAATAATTATCCCGGCTTCATCAATGCCCACGCCTTTCAGCCTTTCAAGGTTCCATTCGAGCAAAGGCTTTCCATTCAGCCCAACCATTGCTTTTGGCACCTTGTCTGTAAGGGGCCTGAGCCTCACCCCCTTTCCCGCCGCGAGTATAACCGCCTTCATTTAACACCGACCTTTTGCAAGTCCTCTGCGACAAAAACATCCCTGAATTCTTTTTTTGCCTCTTTCAAAATTTCTTTCGGCTCTTTGTACCTCGGGCTTATGTGTGTCAGCGCAAGTTTTTTTACCTTTGCTTTCTTCGCAATTTTCGCAACGTCCCCCGCAACAGAGTGCGCAGTTTCCTCGGCCCTTCCCCTCAAATCCTCGCAGAAACTGGCCTCGTGCACAAGCAAATCAACCCCTGTTACAAAATTCCCTATCTTCTCGCTTGGCCTTGTGTCCATAACAATGCCTATTTTCCTTCCCCTCCTTCCCCTGCCGTAGTCCATAACCTCGCCCGGCCTGACCTTCTTTCCCCCGAAAGTAATCTCCTCGCCTTTCTGCAGCCTGCTGTAAAGCGGGCCGGGAGGAATGCCCATCTCCTCGGCCTTCTTCCGCATAAAAGTTCCTTTCTTGCTTTCCTCCTCAAACAAATAACCTAATGCGGGAACACCGTGCTCAATCGGGAAACAGCTAACCCTGAATTTTTCCCCCTCGAGGACAAGACCCTCCTTAACCTCTTTGCACTCTACCTTAAACGACAGCCGCATAAGCGCAACCTCTATGGCTTTCCTTATCCTCGCCTCGCTCCCCTTAGGCCCATATATGTGCAGAGGCTCCTCCCTGTCGTGCATGGCCATCGTCGCAACCAGCCCCGGTATCCCAAGAATGTGGTCGGCATGCAAATGGCTGAGAAAAATATGTCCGACTTTCATGTAAGAAAGCTTGGACTGCATCATCTGCCTCTGCGTCCCCTCCGGGCAATCGAAAAGAAGGATGTTCCCCATGAACTTCACGGCTGTGCTTGTCAGGTTCCTCTCAACGCTCGGGGTGCTGCAGCTCGTGCCCAGAAAGCACACTTCCAAAGTTTCCATGTATCCTATATTGCTCTAAACAATTTTAAAGCATGGCAATCGGGGAAATCCCTCCCCCGATAATCAGCATCCTTTTAATAACTTATTAAAGTGTATATAACTATGCCCGGCGTTCCGGAAAACTACAAAAGCACCGTCGATATCGACGTCCCAAAAAGCCTCCTTAGCCAGGTTGTTGGGCAGGACGAAAGTGTCGAGCTCATAAGGAAAGCGGCAGCCCAGAAACGAAATGTCCTCCTTGTCGGCATTCCCGGAACAGGGAAATCCCTGCTTGCACAGGCGATGGCGGAAATCCTCCCTGTCGGAAGGCTTGTCGACATCCTTGTTTACCCGAATGAATCGGACTCAAATAACCCTAAAATAAAAACCGTTAAAGCAGGTCACGGAAAAAAGATACTCGAGCAGGGAATGGTAGATGCCCGGGCCCAGGAACACAATGTCAAGATTATCAGCATCCTTGTTCCCGTGTTCTTCATCGCAATCGCAATCATCGCCTGGTTCCTTCACCACATCTCGGACATAATTTTCGCGGCGGCAATGATACTTTTCGGTTTCCTCATCATAGGTTTTGGATTGGGTTCGCAGATGAAAGCAAGAGGCGACCAGTCAATTCCCCGTCTGCTGATTGACAACACCGCGAAGAAGATTGCGCCATTTATCGAGGCAACAGGCGCCAGGGCAGGCGCACTCCTTGGGGATGTAAGGCATGACCCCCTGCAGAGCGGAGGCCTCGGAACACCGCCGCATTTGAGGATAGAGCCGGGAATGATACACAGGGCCAATGGCGGCGTTCTTTTTGTCGACGAAATAGCAACCCTGCCCCCTAAAGCACAGCAGGAACTCCTCACCGCGATGCAGGAGAAGAAATATTCCATAACCGGGCAGAGCGAAATGTCAAGCGGCGCAATGACCCGCACACAGGCGGTTCCCTGCGATTTTGTATTGGTTGCGGCAGGAAACTATGATGACCTGCGTAAAGTGCATCCCGCCCTGCGGTCAAGGATAAGGGGCTACGGCTATGAAATTTACATGAACATAGATATGGACGACAGTGCCGAAAACCGCCTTAAGATAGTCCGGTTCGTTGCCCAGGAAGTCAAGAAAGACGGGAAGATTCCGCATTTCTCAAGGGAGGCTGTTGACGCAATAATCTTCGAGGCGAGGCAAAGGGCGGGAAGGAAAAACAAGCTAACACTTAAGCTCCGCGATTTGGGGGGCCTTGTAAGGGCGGCAGGGGATGTCGCAAGGGAGAAAGGCCGCAGCCTTGTTTCCGCACAGGACATCCTTGAGGCAAAGATGTCCGCACGAACCTTGGAACAGCAGATGGTAACCAAATACCTTGAGGAGAAAAAAGATTATGACATCTTCCTCACAAAAGGAGTTGCGGTTGGGAGAGTAAACGGCCTTGCGGTAAGCGGGGAGGGGGATGCGGGCCTTGTCATGCCGATTGAGGCGGAGGTTGCGCCCGCGGCATCCCGCGCAGAAGGCAAGCTGATTGCGACAGGAAAATTGGGAGAGATTGCAAGGGAAGCAGTCCAGAATGTTTCCGCAATAATCAAGAGGCTGAGCGGCAAGGACATATGGAAACACGATTTACACATCCAGTTCATGCAGACCTACACCGGCGTTGAAGGGGACTCCGCATCCGTGTCTGTCGCAACCGCGGTCATAAGCGCGCTTGAAAGAATTCCCGTAAGGCAGGACCTCGCGATGACAGGCTCGCTAAGTGTGAGGGGAGAAGTCCTCCCTGTGGGGGGGATAAGCGCCAAGATAAAGGCGGCAATACAGGCGGGCTTCAAGGAAGTCGTCATCCCAAAATCAAACCTCAAGGATGTTGTTCTCTCCAAGGAACAGCTGAAGAAAATAAGAGTCGTTCCGGTCACCGACATTTCAGAGGTTCTGGAAGAGGCATTCGAGAAATCCGGCCCAAGGCAGAAACTACTGCGCAGCCTCAAGAAACTGATGAAAGTGACTATGCCCACAATCCCGAAAAAACCGGCTGCCGCCAGGTCTTAACTAACTTTTCCTAACTGCGGCGTTGACAACAATCCTTCCCTTCTTTAGGAGGAACTGCCTCTTTCCAAAAAGCCTCGACTTCTTTCCCTTAATTTCCCTCACACTTATCGAGTTTTGTTTGCGGTTGACATTCTCGACCTTGCCAACCCATTTCCCGTCCGGGGAAAAAACAGGCAGCCCTATAAGCAGGGGAGTAACCTTCTTCCGCACATCAAGTATGGCGCTTGCCCTGTAGCTTAGCAGGGCGACAGCAAAACTAATCGCAACACTGAGCAGGAATATGTTCAAATCCGCCTGCCCGACTATAACCTGTTTCGCCGAATCAACCATAAACCAGAGCACAATCATAAACACCGCCATCATTGCGTATTTCCTTAGGTAAAAGGCCTTCTTTAGGTGAATGACATCAATAGCCCTCCCCGCGATAAAAAGAAGCCCCGCAATCATCGAGAAAAACACAAACTGCGACACCCCCTCCGCAGCGGCATTGACAAGTATGTTCTCGAAGCCTGAGATAACGAATGTGCTGTACGCCGCAAAAATCCCGAAAAGGAACACCAATATCATTGCCATATAGAACGGGAACGAAGTTCTTTGCATGGAAATTCCGGAGGAGACAGAATGCCCCATCGAAAGTATCCCGTCCTCAAGCCCTGTTCCCTTCAAAAGGAAATAAATCCCGACAACAAACGCGATTATCTGCCAGAATTGGGTTTGGAAGCCCATGAAGTTCAGCGCGGCATAAAGTATAAGTATAAGCCCGGGTATGCCAAAAACAATCCTTGCGAGGTAGGGGTCTTTCAATGCCTCCTTGATTGTGTAAAAGGTTGACTCTACCTCCTTCGCCTGCTTGACAATCACAATCTCCTTGGAAATAACAGTTCCTCGGCTCTGCAGTATCGGCAGGACAAGGTCGTCCTCCGCCCCGTCTGTCACAAAGACAAAGCCGTCTGCGGGAAACCTGTCAAGGACGGCATCAAGCTGCTCATTAACCCTTCTGTCCGACTCAAACCCTTTCTTGCTGTGCCCTGTAAGCGTAACAACCTCGACATGGGGGAACTGCCCCTTAATCTCCTCGTACTTCGCGACAGCGGCAAAAACACTGTTAACATCGGAATCCGCAGGGTCGGCAAGCCCAAGCTTCCCGGCGGCATTCAAATTCTTTTGCTTGCCCATAACAGGGCCCTCAACACCCGCCTTTCTCCCAAGGTCGTTGTCCCGGTCAACGCAAACAACCAGCACATTCCTGATGTCCTTCATATATAACCATCCCTGTAATGCTATAGTATTAAATATACCCATATATTAAGTTATATATTACGATTTCCCACGCCCGCGGAGGCGAGCAAAATGATGTTCCAGACTATGAAAAAGCTGATTTTCTTCGCATTTATCCTCACGGTAATCGTTGTCCTCCTAACAGCCCTGGCCTACCGGGACCTTGTTTTCCAAAACCTCGCATGGATACTTGCACTCCTTGTTTTTCTTTTCCTCATTTGGAAATATGATTTCGTCCTCATGCTCAAGGACTATGAACGTGCGGTAATCTTCCGCTTTGGGAAGGTGAACAGGGTGGGAGGCCCCGGCTGGGCTGTCGTCCTTCCCCCGATGGAATCCTACAATTACGTTGATTTGAGAACGCACACAATCGATATTCCGAAGCAGGATGTCATCACAAAAGGAAACATAGAAATCAGTGTGGACGGTGTCCTCTACTTGAGGGTGCGCAAGGACAACGAGTCCGTGATTAAATCCGTTGTCGAAATCGAAAATTACAACGAGGCCGCAAAGCTTTACATAATCGGCATGATTAGGGACATCGCGGGGGGGATGGACCTTTCGGATGTGATAAGCAACATAGAGGATTTCAACACGCAGTTAAAGGAGGGTTTGAAGAGCCTTTCGGAGGACTGGGGAGTCGAGTGCGTTGCAGTCGAGATAACCGATGTCCAGATTCCGAAAACAGTTCTTGATGCGATGCATGACCAGAAGGCCGCGGTCCAGCAGAAGCTCGCGACCATCGAAAGGGCGGAGGCCCATAAAACCGAGATTGAGGCGGTCAAGGGCGCAACCGAAACACTTTCCGACAGGGCTCTTTCCTACTACTACATCAAGGCGCTTGAGCGCATGAGCGAAGGCAAATCGACAAAGATAATTTTCCCGATGGAACTCACAAGGATTGCCTCCCAGATTTCAAGCAAAGTGGGGCCGCCGGGCGAATCCAAGGCCGCAGGCGAAGAGGAGCTTATCCAGAAATATGCGCCCCTGCTCCTGGAATATATGAAAGAGGAAAAAAAGAAGCGCAAGGGCAAGCACGGGCCAAAGAAAAAGAAGTAACTGTTTCTAAACCGCAACTATGAGCCACGCCTCAACAGCTGCGGCAATAAACAACACAAAGTACGCAAGCAAAATCAAAACCAGCGCATCCTTCGCGATAACCTCAAACCTGCGGGTGCCGAATTTTTTCGTGGATAAGCCGGCAGAGATTATTCCTCCCGCAATCGCCCCGATAAAATACCCCGCCACCTCGGGAATTCCGTGGGGCAAATAACCGAATGCCCTCATCACCCCGTGCGCCAAACTCCTGTCAAGTACCTCCTTCCCGATAAAAATGCCTATCACACTCGCATTCCAGCCTATGAGGAACAACGCCCCCGCGCCGTAAACAAACGAGAAGAGAATCGCAAGCCCCAGCACAAGGGCATTGTTCAGGAATATGAATTCGGTGCACCCCACAAAATTCTTTCCGGAGCCAATGCACTGCCGGTGGTCAAGGCCTGTAACCCTGCCCGTAACTTTCTCGGTAACAGAATCTTTCCAGGTGTCCATCTTCCCCCATACCTTCTCCTGCTCGCTGAAGATATCCTCCTTGGCGGGCATGAAACAAACAATATTGTCTTCTGCCGCACAAATTCCCGGGGTTTCCGCCGGCAGGACAACATACCAGAATGCATAGCACAGCACAAGCCCGATGAAAAAGTAGGAATAAAGCTTGACAACACAGAAATGCCTCTTGAGGAAGCTCCCTGCCCAGCCCGGCTTATCGCTCTCGCTCTCTTCCTCCATCACAAAAATAGCGTGGATTGTGGGCATAAATGCGGCCATGACAAAAGCAAGTGTAAGGAGGCTTGAGCCGTCCTTTGAGATATAATATGAAAGCCACATCGCAACCGTGGCAATAACGAAACTGGCCACAAGCATCATTACAGGGTGGCTGCGGGCCCTTGAAGCATCAATTATCGACTCTAGAACCACGGAAATCAATAACCTTATGGGGCGATGATTTAAATATGTTTCCTAAGTTAAATATGAAATAAAAGGACGATTTTCTGGTGATTTAATGGCTACAGCTAAAGCAGAGAAGGATGAAATGGTGTTTCCGGGAAGTTTCCTCACAACAGGCGAGGAATATGCCCCCGGGGAAAACACATATGAGGACGACAGCGGCGATGTACATTCGCTTGTCGTTGGAAAAACGGAATTTGACGACGATAACAGGGAAGTCAGGGTTGTAAGGCGGGCAAAGACCGCAAAGCCCGTCGATGTCGGCTCAACTGTTTTCGGGGTTGTGACAAACGTCAAGTCAACCAACGCAATGGTCGAGGCAATCTCCGCAAAGAACGGCGGCGAGGAAAGGAGCGTAATAAACACATTTGCAATGATTCCGATTTCGGCGGTAAGCAACATGTACATAGACAACCTATCGGATGTTTTCAGTATCGGTGATTTAATCCAGGCGAAGGCGACAACCGTAACGCCCTATATGATGGACCTCACAACAAAGGACCCCCATTTGGGCGTTGTAAAAGGGTTTTGCAGGCGCTGCAGGAAGCCCCTGAAGCTTTTCGGAAGCCAGCTCAAATGCACCTCCTGCGGAAACACCGAGAAGAGGAAAATGTCAAACCACTACCTGGTTAAGTAGGTGTTCTGATGGAAATTGAAATAACCAAAAACGAAAAGGACTGCCTTGAGTTCAAGTTGATTGGCGAAAAACACACCTATCCCGCCATGCTCAAGCAGGCGCTTCTCGAGGACAGCTCGGTCACAATGGCATCATACCTTGTCTCACACCCTCTTGCGAACCAGTCAAAGTTTGTCCTGAAGACAAAGGGGAAAACCGCCATTAAGGCGCTTGAGGAAGCCTCGAAGAAGATTGACACACAGCTTTCCGATTTCGAAAAGGCGGTAAAGAAGGCAGTCAAGTGACCCTTAAAGAAACTCTTTCAACGGTTCGTAAAAACCTGAAATGGCTTGACCCCTTCACATACGTTGACCTCTACCTGATGCCCATTGCCAACCCAAACAACGACAAGCTCCTTGGCAACATAGTTTACATCATAACCGCATTCATTTTCGCATTCATACTTTACACAGGCCTCGGCCTTTTGCTCTCAACCTCCTCGCCAATAGTTATTGTCCTTAGCGGCTCCATGGAGCCAAGCATGTACAGGGGAGATGTTGTCTTCCTGACAGGAACAAGTGCCGAGGGGGTTGCTGCCCAGGAACTTGAACTGAACACCCCTCTTCAGGGGGTGCCCTTTCCGATGGTAGGGAGTGTGGATGACCGCAACTCAAAGGTCACCCTGATTAACGGAGAAACCGCAACAATAAACCGGGAAGGAAACCCGATTGTTTACAGGTCAACCCTGATGGGCGAGCAGATTATACACAGGGCTGTCCTGAAAATCAAGGCTTCTGACGGAACTTACATTCTGACAAAGGGAGATGCAAACCCAAGCATCGACCAGGACTGCGGCGCCCTTTTGGAAAACCGCTTTGAGAAGCCGTGCATCGAGCCCTTCCTCATACCTTCCTCACAAATCGACGGAAAAGTAATCTTCAAAATCCCTCTTTTGGGATATATCAAGCTCCTTCTGGTCGATGACATTTCAGTGCTCTTATTCGGCTGTTCAAGACCCCAGGGCTGCCAATTTCCATAGCTTTAAAATAATAACCAGCCAAACTTATCTTAGGAGTTGGGGGATATGGTAAATCTTGTTCTTGAAAAGGCTTTGGATTTCAAGCGCAGCATCGACGCAATTGCGGTGCTCATAGACGAGGCTGAGTTTGACATTTCGGAGAAGGGCCTTGAGCTCAAGGCAACAGACCCGAGCCAGATTTCGATGGTTGATTTTTCGCTTGAAAAGAACTCCTTCAAAAAGTTCGATGTTCCCTCAGCGGCAAAAATAGGTGTTGACCTCGTGCAGCTTAAGGACATAATGGCGAGGGCTGCGGCAAGCGACGCACTCGAACTTTCTTTGGAAGACGAGGGTACAAGGCTTTCCCTCTCCTTTGTAGGGGGCTCAAAAAGGACATTTTCCGTTCCGCTCATCGACATCAGCAGTTCCGAACTGCCGCAGCCGAAAATAGATTTCGATGCCGAGGTGAAGATGAAGGCATCAGTCATCCAGGGCGGGCTGAAAGACGCCTCCCTGATTTCCAACCACGTTATCCTGGGCGTTACCGCAAGCGCCTTCACAATAAGCGCAAAATCAAGCAAGGGAAACCTCCACAATGAGACCGGCAAGAATGACAAGGACATGGTCGAGCTCAAGGCAAAGTCGGAGTGCGGGGCAATGTACCCCCTTGAATACCTGCAGGACATGCTGAAGGGCGCAGACTCGAAAGGGGATGTCCTGCTTTCCTTAAAGGGGGATGCCCCGGTAAAAATCTCCTACGCAATAGGCCCTGCGAAAATAACCTACTTCCTCGCGCCAAGAATAGAAAATTAATTAGCCGACACGTTCGGTCTCACAGGGGCTCGCTTCGCGACCTGGTGCGGGTGCCATTTCGCTACGCTCAACGGCACGTGCTCGGTTCCCGCCTCGCAAGCAGTCACTCTTCAATTTCCATTATTTTTTCCACTCTTCGCGCATGCCTCTCATCGCTTGAAAAATCAGTTTCCAGAAAAACATCAACTATCTTCAAGGCTTCCTTCTCATCAAGAACCCTTCCGCCAAGGCAAAGCACATTCGCATCATTGTGTTCTCTCGCCATCTTCGCAGTAAACTCATTGTGGCAGAGCGCAGCCCTTGCCCCCCTAACCTTATTCGCAGCCATACTCACCCCTATCCCTGTCCCGCAAACCAAAATTCCAAGAGAGCCCTTGCCCTTCACAACGCTCTCCGCAACCTTCCTCCCAAAATCAGGGTAATCACAAGACTCTTCACTATCGGTGCCAAAGTCAACAACCTCGGCCTTCCCCTTCAGATGGGCCTTTATCTTCTCCTTAAGCCCGAAACCGCCGTGGTCAGCCCCAAGATAAACCTTCCCCGCCATAATAAAAGATAAATACTATTAATGTTTAATAATAATGGGTATAAGGATGCGGTTTGGGTGGATTTTCTTGGCCTTGCTTTTCCTGGTCTCTTCGAGCCTTGCCGCAAGCCCTGACGTGAACCTCGCAAAAATCGAGGGAAACCCCCTTTCTGCCCCTCCCCGCAAACTCCGCGCACAGCACAGTCCTGTCGTTCACCTACCTCCCGGATGAGCCGAAGATGGCAGGCCTTGCCGGCGCAACCGCCCCGCTTGTTGTCAGCGCAGACCCGAACAACCGCATCCTTGAGGGCAGCGAGAGCAATAACACGGCAACCGTTGAAATACTGTTCGCAGGCCCGGAAACCTGCGGTAATTACTTCGACAACGACCTCGATGGCCTAATCGATGAAGGATGCGGCCTCCCTCCCCCTGCTGTTGCCGCCCTCGTCCCTCTTTGAGGAACCTCGGTGTGTAAAGCCTTTAAAACAGTATATCTCCCAATATACTATAAGGTGGGCATTTGATGGAACTTAAGAATCCGGAACCGTGGAAAAGGAGCATTGACGCAATTTCCGCATTCATTTCGGAGGGGAATTTCCGCTTCAACGACAAGGGCGTAAGCCTAAGGGCAATTGACCCAAGCCAGATTGTTTTGGTTGATTACTTTTTGGGGAAAGAGGCCTTCGACAAGTATAATGTCGAACCCACATTCATAGGGGTTGATTTGGGCGAGCTTTCAAGGGTTTTGAACAGGCTGATGCCAAACGACAGGCTCAAAATGGACCTCACGGATTCTGAAATGATTATGACCTTAACAGGCGCTTTGAAAAGAAACTTCAGGCTTTCCCTGATAGATGTTTCTGACGAGGAGGTCACAATCCCGAAGCAGAGTTTTGACACAAAAGTTGAAATCGATTCAAAAATCCTGAAGGAAGCTTTGAAGGATGCATCCCTCTTCGGAAGTTCTGTTGTTTTGAGGGTAAAGGAAGGAAAGTTCCTCATTGAGGCAAGGGGCTCACAGGGAGCGTTAAACACAAGCTCCGAAAACAGCAAAGGCCTTGTCATCGAAGGAAGCAAAGAAGTTGTTTCCAAGTACTCGCTGAATTCCCTGATTAACATAGTGAAGGAAGCGGATGGAAAAGTCCTCCTTGAACTTAAGAGCGACTCGCCGATGAGGGTTTCCTACACCATAGGGAAGGCCCCAATCCAGTTCTACCTCGCCCATATGATATTATAGTTTTCCCGGCATATTCTATTTATGCTCTCCAACGAGGAACTTGTTTTTGCGCAGAGATACCCCTTCACAACGGCCGCAAAACGCGCGGTTGCCGCAAACCAGTTCTCCCTTGAAGAAATTCCCGAAAACGTGATGGCAAGGGCGCGGGGAATAATAGATGCGCTCTCCAAGGGAAAGCGGTACTCGATTCCGAAAACCAAGAACAGCGAAATCCTCCTCAACGAGCTGCTCGCATATCCTGTTGTGAAAGTTCTCCTCTCGACAATGGGCCGCGAGGAACTTTATCGGGGGTTCGCAAAATCAGTCTCGAAATCAACATTCGAAAATCTCACTGCCGATGGCATGGATGTTGTCGAGGAGGTTGCCTCCGACCTTAATGTAAATTATAGGCTTAAGGAAAGTGTGGAGGTTCCGCTTCCGGACTTTCTAAGGGGCTCGGGCAGCGATGAGATAATAAAGCTGGTAAACCAGGATTTGGACAAGGGCATTGTGAAGCTTTCCACACAGAGATTTATCAGATATCTTTCCTCGCTTGTCCGGGCAAACGTCCTCTCGGCACTGCCGGTTGACCTGCAGGGCGTTCCCGACTCCCTGAAAACCTCTTCGAGGAGAATCGGCAGGGAAGTGGCAGCCTCGCAGAAAAAATATTTCGAGTCCGAAAATTTGGGAAAGGTCAACCCCGCAGCTTTCCCCCCTTGTTTCGCGGAACTTTACAATGGCCTCCTTGCCGGAAAGAACCTTCCGCACCTGGCGAGGTTTGACCTTGTGACTTTCCTTGTTGCGGTGGGAATGCCCGCACCGCAGATAGCGCAGATGTTCAAAAGCACACCAAACTATGATGAAAGGACAACCCTCTACCAGGTTGAAAGGATTGCGGGAAAAAGCGCAGGCACAAAGTACACTCCGCCGAGCTGCTCAACAATAAAGGCGCACACCTTCTGCAAGGATAGCTGCAATGTAAAACATCCCCTGCAGCAGTACAGGCGCCTCCTCAAGCGTAAAATATCCTGAGGTTTTATCGCCTGTATTCCTTCCTCCTCGCAAGGTTCCTCTTGATTGCCCTGCGGGCTTTCTTCCTCGCATCGCCGCTGAGCGCAAAATGGAACCGCAAATCCCTTGTTGTGGTTACCTTTTCTTCCCCTGCTTTCTGCAGGAATTTTGTGTACTCCTTTTTCGCCTCGCCGCCAATTTTCGCTTCCGCCAGGCGCTTAAGCAGCCTTTCAGGATTGTTTGGCCTGCGGCTAAGCAGTATTTTGCCAAGCGTGGAAACAGCCTCTTTCTGTGTTTTGGGATGCTCCAGCAGAAGTGCCGCAGTCCATTCATCCCCTTTTCGCATCTTTTCTTCAAGCCAGGGCAGGACAAGCTCCATTGTGTCCTTCTCCCTGAAAAGCGCCTCTGCAGCATCAAGGGAAATTCCGGGCCTGCCTTCCTTATGCAGTTCCGCCAGCGCCTTAATTCCTGTTTCCCGTGTGTCCCTGTATTTCAAAAGGATTTTTGCCGCCTCAAGCCTCACAACATTATCCTGCTTTTGGCGGGCAAGCCCAAAAAGAATATGCTGCGCAAAGCCCCTTGTTTTTTGGCCCTCCAAAAGCTTTTTGGCGGCGTCAAGCCTCCTCCCGGGCGCCTCCGCAAATGCAGCAATCTTTCCGGCAAGCTTTTTCGGCGGATTCCTGCCTTCAAGAGCCTTTGAAATCTCCAAATAATTCATTTGCTTCACAGCTTCTGGCCTAATCGCCCTAATCTCTTTATTCGGTTGCGGCGCCTCAATGCCGAGCGCCTTTGCGGCAGCCGCCCTTTCCTGCCTGTTCCTGCAGAGGAGGAAGCCCCTTAGTGCATTTTCCGCAATTTTTCTCGCCTTGTAAATTTCATTTGCGTTCTTATCCTTAGTTTCGGCGGATTTTTTTGGAACAGCGCGGGAAAGGATGTTTTCGGACGCCCTTATTATCGTGTTAGAATCCTTGGAACTGCGGATGATTGCGGACAGGACCTCTTCCGGCACATTGCGGTTTCCAGAAATGACGTTAATGACAGATGTCCTGTTGCGCCCCAGCCCTTCCGCAAGGGCAATCCGCTTCAGCGTCCTTGGGATTTGCCGGACAATATCCCCCATCATGAGCCTGTCAAGAAGGCGCGGGTGTATTCCCATTATTATTTCCCGCAGCCTGTTTTCCCGCGGGTCTTTCCCGGCTCCCGCCCTGATAAGCCGCTTGAATGCGGATTCTGTCGTGTTCGTGAAGATGCACTCCCCCCTCCGCCTGTACGCGGATGCCAGGTTCCCGAGAAGCCTAAGTGGGTCAGCTATCCTGCCAAGGTGGACGATTATTGCGCTTATCCCTATCAGTTCCTCCCTGTAAAGGTCGCTGTCCGTATTCCTAGGGTCTTTTGAAAGCTCTCCGAGCGCAAGGTTTAAGGTCTGCTCCGGACCTGTGAAAAGGCTTTTCTCAAGCCTGGAGACAGGGATTCCCATAGCTTTGCCTTTCTCCTTAAGCCGCATCCTGTCGCTAACATACCTTACCGGCCAGTTGAGGTCCATGGCTCTCCTATAAACCATGCCTTACCGATTTATTAAAACTTTCCACCAGGATATCCTCATGGGGCCGGAGGATTTTCTAAAAGAGCGGTTTAGGTCATACTATTCAAAGGCCGAGGTTGAGGACCCGCCCGGAATTTCCGAGAGGGAGTTCGGCTATGGAACCTTCGGCAAGAAAATTTCAAACCGCCACCTTTCCTTTGAGGACAGGAAGGACCTCAACTCCTTTCTCGTTAACGAAGTTCCGCTTTACATTTCCTGTTCATCGGCACGCTACAAATTTCCCGGAAGGAAGCCGATGTCCGCAAAGGAAAGTTTTTCGGTCGACCTAATTTATGAGTTTGACGCCGACGACCTGGAAACAAGCTGCAAGGAGAAACACGATTCATGGGAATGCAAGTGCGGCGAGCATGGAAAAGGGAGGGCGCTCCGCTGCCCGAAATGCGGCCAGCATACCTCCCTGAAAGAATGGGTCTGCCCGGAATGCCTTGGCGCCACCAAGAAACAAACATTAAAACTCCTCGGCTTTTTCGAGAACGATTTCAGCCTCACCGAAGGAATCTCCCTCAATTTCTCGGGCCATAAGGGATACCACATCCACGTGAGGAACGAGGAAATATCAAAACTTTCGCAGAGCGCCCGCATCGACCTCCTCGACTACCTCACCGCGCACAACCTCTCGCCGCAGCTAAGGGGCTTTACCCTTGATGGAAAGAAAATGCTTTGCCCGCCCCTCGGCAAGGCAGGAGGCTGGAACAGGAGAATCCTCGACAGGATAGTTTCCCTTCTTGAGGAGGAAGATGCGGACAGGATAGCGGTCTGGGGGAAGATTACAAAGGCGGAATCAAAACGGTTATTAAACGATAAGGACAAGATTATCACGGGGATGAAGGCGGGCCTGCTTTACCAGCTTCCCGGAAGGAAAACTGAAAAGTTCTGGCTTTCGCTTATAGAAGGATTGGTGGGGGACTTGGCGCTTGACATAGACAGGCAGACATCGGTTGACGCCTCAAAGATAGTAAGAGTTCCAAACACTTTGCACGGCAGCACAGGCCTGCTCGCAAAAACTTTTTCCCGGGAATCCCTGAAAAAGTTCCGCCCTCTCGAAGAAACAATCGTTTTCAGCGAAAATGCGGTTAAGGTTTCTTTCGGAGAGGAGTGCCCGCGCTTTATTTTGAACGGAAAAAACTTCGGCCCCTTCATAGAGAGTGCGGAACTCCCGGAATACGCGGCAATTTACTTACTTGGAAAAGGTGTGGCAGATGGAATTATCGTATGAGGAGATAAGAAGCATACACCGGCAGGAAAAGAACAGCAGCCGCCTCGTAAAACTTGACGAGGATTTCTATGCCCAGCTTTCCGCTTTCTTAACCCGGGAAAAAAAAGCATATTTCGACTCCTTGAAAGATTTTTCGGTCACAAAGGCAAGGAACTTCACCAACCTGAAAAGAATGGTTGAGGAGCTCTTTCTCCTCAGGGAAAAAAAAATTTTAGGGAAAGCCCTTATGATGAGCAGGAGCGGCGAGGCGAACAACGACCCCATTCCCATTGAAGAGGCACAGCTCCTGAAGAAAATCTCAAAGGACCTCGCCTCGCACAATTCGCTCCTAGATTCGCTGTTCAAGGGAAAAACAGAGAAAAAGCAGGCGGAGCCAAAAGCTTTAAGTAACCTTTCAATCAGGATTATCTCGGACGTTCCCTCTTTTGTGGGGGCGGACATGAAGGAATACGGCCCGTATTCCAAGGGGAAAACCGTTTCTCTGCCCGAAAAGATAGCGAAACTCCTCATGGAAAGAAAACTTGCGAAGGCCGAGAAATAGGTGATTAAATGGCTGATAATGTTTCCGTGCCCTCGCCGAAAACGCGCTTCCTAAAGGTTAAGTGCAACGGCTGCGGCAATGAGCAGGTTGTTTTCAACGCTCCCGCAACCAAGGTGCATTGCCTTGCCTGCAATAAGGAGCTAATCCTGCCTGCCGCAAGCAAGGGCATAGTGAAGGCAAAGGTTCTCAAAGTGATTGAATGACCCAAAAAATCCCCGATATGCCGGACCGCGGCGAGATTGTGATATGCAGGGTAACAAAAATACTGGATTACGGTGTTTTTGCCGAGCTTCTGGATTTCGAGGGTTTGAGCGGGTTTGTGCACATTTCGCAGGTTGCGAGCTCATGGATCAAGAACATAAGGAACTTCGTCAAGGAGGGGCAGATAAGGGCTGCGAAAGTAGTCAATGTCGATTTCCAAAAAAGGCAGGTAGACCTTTCGCTTAACAGGGTTCCTCCCGCGGTCGAGAAAAGCAAGATTGACGAATGGAGGCAGATGAAAAAGCCAATACGGTTCATCGAGATAATGGCAAAGGAAAAGAAAACAGATTTCGACACCGCCTGGAAAGAAATTGCAGAGCCCCTTCTCAAAAATTATGATTCTTTGCACAATGCATTTGAGAAAATTTTGGTCGAGGGCGACAGCGCAGCCGAGGGAATATCCAAGGACTGGCTAAAAGTGGTTACGAAAGTCCTTTCCCAAAAAATGGCAATGCCGCGGAAAACAGTCCATGGAGAATTGGCACTTTCATCGATGGCTCCCGACGGCATTCTGGCCATCAAAAAAGCCCTGGCAAAAGGGAAAAAGGCGGCGCCTTCGGCAGAAGCTGCAGAGATGTATTATGCCGGCTCCGGAAAGTTCACTCTGAGCGTAACTTCGACAGACTACAAAAAAGCGGAAGCCGAAATGAAAGGAATTGCGGATGCGGTTATAAAGGAAATAACCTCCCACGGGGGCAAGGGAGAATTCACAAAAACGGAGAAATAAACATGAACACGGAATTTGTTTTCGCAAAAGACATGAAGTTCAGGAATGCGGTTCTCCTCACAGGCCTCCCCGGCATAGGGCTTGTCGGAAAAATCGCCGTCGATTACCTCCTCAAGCACCTGAAGGCTGTCAAGGTTGCGGACATTTACTCGGACACTTTCCCGCCGAGCGTGCAAAGCAAGAAGGGGATAGTCGAGCCCATCACAGACAAACTCTATTACTACAGCCACGATGGCAAGGATTATTTGTTCCTTGCGGGCCCTGTCCAGCCCTCCCTCGACATGAGGATGGGGGCTCCGGAGGAGCACTATGAATTCGCTTACAGGATAATTGATGCGCTTAAGGCAAGGGGCGTAACAAAGATTTACACCCTCGCAGGGCTTAACGTCGGCGAGCGAAGAATGTCCTCAACCCCCAAAATAATTGTCGCCGCAACTTCCAAAAAAGCACTTGAGGAATGGACCAAGGCAGGGGCAAAGGTCGACAAGCCGGAAGGCCTTATCACGGGGGCGGCAGGCCTTATTCTGGGGGCGGGCCAGAGGCAGGGCCTTGAAGGGGCCTGTTTGATGGGGGAAACGAACGCAAAGCTGATTTACGGAGACCACGGGGCTGCAAAGGAAATGATTGCACTCCTAATCAAGAAATTCGGCTTCAAGATTGACATGAGCGGCATAGAGAAAGAGGCAAAGGAAATCGAGAAGGCCTTCAAGGAATTGAGCAAGCAGTTTGAGGAAGAGCCGGAAGAAATGCCGAAGACAGGCCTTACCTACGTGCGCTAGTTGCGGCAGCAACTTTTTTATAGCACAACAGCCTATTGTCTGCATGGTTGTTACGCCAAAGGAAGAAACAAAGCACATGCTCACCAAGAACATCGTTCTCCTAATGCTCACGCTGTTCGGCGCCTATGCATATGGAATTTTCCTTGTAATGATGTTCACAATAGGGCTTATTGCACTTTTTTCAATCCTTGTTTTCTTGGACCTTTTCAGTTATTTTGGCTTGCTTTGGGATTTCTCAATGAGCTTCAGCTCATCCAATGCCGAGGATGTCTCAAATGCATTAATCTTCATGAACTTCGTTGCAATTGCAGTTGGGCTTGCCGGAAAGTTTGCCTCAAAATTCACAACCAAGAAGCGCTATGAGCTAACGGAGAAGGTGTTTCTTCTGGCGAAACTTCTTGCCGCCTTTGGCTTAATTTCAGTTTTCTCTTTTGGGCTTCACGCAACGCTCAACCAGGGAATTTCCGACGGGATAATTGTTGCCCTGCCGATAGCTTTCCTCTATGCGGTGCTTTCGGTTGCCGCGGTAATAGTCTTTGTTTTCTCCGAGATTCTATATGCGATGCGCGACCAAATACTCGATGGGAAAGTAAAAGTCAGTACTCCCCCAAACTCTTCTGCCCGCTAAGGTCTTTGCTGCCCTTGCTCTGCTCTTCAATTTCCCTCTCTTTCTTCGCAAGCGCCTCTTTGGAATGCGCAATGAACGGCTTCCCATAATTTCCACCGCCCCCTGGGGAATAAACAACATATCCTTTCCTGAACGACTCTATGTTCTTTGCTATGCCCCCGTCAATTTTCTCAAGCTCCTCGGCCTTCGCATCAATAAGCACCTCAATCTCCGAGCCGAACTCCTGCACAAATTCCTTCCAGAAGTTCTGCACCTTCAGGGAGTTGACATTCTTAACGCCAACAGAAAGCTGGATGATCTCCGCCAAAGGGAGGATATGCATATAGGGCGGTCTGAAATCAGGGTGCTTTCCCTGTTCACAATCCGCCAACTCGAGTATCCTTTCCCTCACCCCCTTCTTTATTTGGCCTTTGCATTTCGGGCAGCTCCACCCCAGCATCTGCGCCTGTTCCATGCTGTACCGGACATAGCAGCTGTTGCAAGCTGTTCGATGATACTTCCCCTCTTTGGGGTCAAGCCCTGCGTTGAGCGTAACTCCCCCTGCCTTAAGCGCCTTCTCCAAACCCTTAAAACCGGGTTCTTTCATCCTCATCCTCGTGAACTCCCGCCCCATCCTGTGCGGCCACGGGCTGTGGGCATCACTCGAGGTAAGGAAATTGTAATTGTGGTTGTCTCTTATCATGTCCGCATAATCCGAATCAGCGCTCAAACCCAATTCCATGAACAGCACCTTCTCCCTCATCCCGCCATAGCACTCCCCCATCGAATCAAAATGCGCGTAAACCGAAAAATAGGGGGTGAAGGCATGCGCCGGCCCCGCAATCGCCCCGACCTTTTCCGCCTCCTCGACAATCCTCTCCGGGCTTAGCCTCACCCTCGGCCTTCCGCAGCCCCACGAATCGAAAATAGCCCTGCCTTTCATATTTTCCTTCATCTCGTCCGCAGCTTCCATAGACGGGAAATAAATCAAATGATGCACCCTGCTGTCGCTCTCCACCTCCGTGCTTACAATGAAGGAAGTTTCCCGGTTTTGAAACCTGTATATTCCGTTCTCCTCCTCCCTCAGCTCTTCCCGCAAATGCCCCATCCACTTCCCGTGCAATGCATCCGAGGTGCAAACAACCTCCAGCCCCTTCAGCCTCGCCTGCTCGGCAATAACAGGGATAAGCATGTTCTTGCTCACCCCTCCCGAATAAGGGCCGTGGAAGTGCAAATCGCAGTCGTACTCTTTCATACAGTTCCCGCCTTTTGCCCTTTCTTCCCCAAAGAAAAGCTGCCGCAGTCAAACTCCCTCATCAAAAAACCCAAATTATTCCCTATAATAATCTTTATTAATAAAGAGTAATAATATAGTCTGCAGATGCAATCCCTGCCCGAAAACCATGAGCCGAAAGAGGCAATGCTCTACAAGAAACTGACAGGAAACACTGTCCAATGCAGCCTGTGCAACCGCCACTGCACAATCGAGGAGGGGCAGTGCGGGAACTGCGGCATCCGCTGCAACTCAAACGGAAAGCTAATCGCCGAAACTTACGGCAGAACCTTGACAATGGAAATAGACCCTATTGAGAAGAAACCATTGTTCCATTTCAGGCCGGGAACACAGTGTTTGGGCATTAGCACATACGGCTGCAATTTCAAGTGCAAATTCTGCCAGAACTGGCACATCTCCCAGGCCTTCACAAGGGCAATGGTTCCGCAAGTGCCTTTTCGCAGCCCGGCCCAAATTGTGCAGGCAGCCCTCGATGCAGGGGTTGAAGGAATAGCCTACACCTACACCGAGCCAACTGTTTTCACGGAATATGCGCTTGAAACAATGAAGCTCGCAAGGCAAAGGGGCCTTTACAATGTTTGGGTGAGCAACGGCTACATGTCCAAAGAATGCGCGGAAAAGGCAATCCCCTGCCTCGACGCAATCAACATAGACCTAAAGGGAAACGACAAATTCTACGAGGAAATGTGCGGCAATGTGAAAAGGAAAGTTGTGCTCGAGAACATAAAAAGGTTTCACAATGCGGGCGTTCACCTTGAAGTAACCAACCTAATAATCCCGGGCTACAACGACAATACCTCGGACCTGCGAGAAGTTGCAAAATTTATCGCAGGCATAAGCAAGGAAATTCCCCTTCATTTTTCGAGGTTCTTTCCCCATTGGAAATTGCGGGACAGGGAGCCAACGCCCGAAGCAACCATACATCGCGCTGTCGATATAGCCGAGGAGGAAGGCCTCCACTATGTTTACAAGGGCAACCTTGCCGGGGTTGAGATAACCAAATGCAAGAAATGCGGCCACGAACTGATAAGGCGCGACTATTATACAACAACGCTAATCGGTCTTGACGGGGGAAGGTGCGGAAACTGCGGCTCTGAAAACAATATCATCGTTTAGTAAAACAGCTATCCCCGAGGAACGCAATCCTCGCACTAAACAGCTATCCCCAAAAAGGCGAGGACCAACAGAACCCCTATCCCCGCAGGCCCGAACAGGACCGCGACAACAAGGCTGGGCAGAAAACTTAAAGGAACCTGGAGCAAAAAGACGACAACCGCCCAAGAAAGCAGCCCGAGAATCGAGTTAACAACAATTTTCTTCACGAAATAAATTATCAAAACAGCCGCAACGATAAGGACAAGCCCCCCGACCAGAACGCCCCAGTTCGAGGCAAGCCCTGCGGCGTTCATTGCGGCATCGCCTGTCGCGCCCGCAAGCCCTGTGGCTGTGTTTGTAACTTCGCCCAGCTGGCTCCCAAAAGAAATGCCAAATCCCATACCTATCTTAATGCAGGATAGTGCTTTAAACCTTTACCGCCATATTCAGTCCATGGCACGCTTCACAGAACTGCAGAAATTGATAGGCAAATTATTAGTGGACAGCCCAAGCTCCCCCAAGGAACTTGCGGAAGAGATAGGGATTAGCCAGGCCGAGCTTGAGAAGGCGGCGAAAGCTATGGAAGATATGAAGATGCTCACAAGGAACGGGAAAGGAGAACTGGTTATTTCCGAGAAGGTTGCCGAGGGCGTCCTAAAACGAAGGAAAGTTGCGGAAATAGATAAACATCCGATAAAGCTCAAGATAATAATCGAGGCACAGGCGGTGGATGATGAACTCCTTGAGAGACAATTAAAGAATATAGAAGAAAGTATAAAGAAGGAAGAAATATTCGAGCTTTATGACAGCCAGCTCGCAAAAACAGTCAAAAGCGGCGAGCACTACGCAAGCTTCCTTGACATTACTTTATCAGTAAAAGATTTCCAGTCGCTTGCAAAACTTCTTTTTTCCTATGGGCCGAGCTCCATCGAGGTAATGAAACCAAGCAGGCTTGAGTTAACTGCGCAGGATTTGCAGGAAGGTTTGGTCGATATTGCGGACATGGTCCATGCCTACAACGATTACATCGCAACCAAAATGAACCGCGAAGAACTCGAAGATTTCTACAAGAAGATATACCGATAGTTAGCTGTTCGACGAAATTTCAGGAAAATCGCCAAATCGGCGATAGCCGTAACCACTATCCACAAACGCAGTAAAAGAATCCCCAAAAAACCGCTTTAAAATCCGAATTAAAGGCTGTTTATGCGGTTTTGGTACATTAACCGAAAGGTATTTAAATAAAGTCATGGTGAATAGTTAGAGCCTGCAAATACGTGTCTGTATGGACATGCATACCTGCGTGCAAGCGCAAGTGTGCCTTTGTACGGCGACTTATCATGTAAAAAACGTGAGGTGAAAAAAAACATGAAAGGATTAAGCATAAAGAAGTTGGCTGCGATAGCAACCGGCGCTGCGCTTGTTGGAACCGCTTTGGCTCCAATAGCATCGGCGCTCTCGCTTTCAGAGCTGACTAACTCAGATATCTACGACTCCGGCGGCAGTCCTTCGGTCAGCATCGTTGTTGGTTCATTGGCCAACGTCAGCGATGTTGTCTGGGCAGGCAACATAGCCGCAAAGATAGCGGAGAAGGCATCAACTACGGGCACATGTACTGCCAGTGCGAGCGGAACATGCGGTGAGGACTACGTTGCAACATGCGACGACATCACCGCAAAGTTGACTATGGGCGGAACTGTGACCTTCGAGAATGCAAAAACATTCAAGACCGTCGACCTGAATTCGGCGACGCCGCATTCGGACACAAATAACGAGGTTCCGAAGACAAGTATTTCACAGACCGGCGGCCTTGACCACCTTGCCTATGGCACAACCACGTTCAAGTGGAACGGAACAACCTACCAGAGGCTCTTCAAGGAGACAATCGGGGTTAATATCGACGCCAAGTTCGACTACGAAATGGCCAGCATACAGGATCTTGTGGCGTACATGGATTCGTATGGGGACTTCAATTATGTCCTTGACCTCGGCGACGGTATACCCGCATACACATCCCTGACAAGCGCAGCTGCGTTCACGGACGGAACCGATGACCACGTTGTTATCCCGTTCTTTGGAGAGGACTACGTTGTCTACTCGGTGGATGCAACTTCTTCGCCAACACATATCAGGCTGCTTAGGTCTGCAGGCAAGGAAAGCTACAGCGAGGGAGACACAATAACAGGTCTTACCGGAAAGAACGACTACGACGGGCAGGAGCTCACAGTCGAGTTCTCAGACGTAAGGCAGGAAGGTGCCGCAACAGTGACTTACAAGGCGCTCTTCAGGCTTTATGACGAAGAGGGCAACCTCGCAGCCGAGGAGCTTGTCTCATCGGGGGAATACCTTGACGATGCGCTCATGGTGAACGGCAATGAGGTTCTTGGAACACAGGTTTACATCGACTCTATCGGTGTGTCTCCAACCAAGGCGACAGGCGAAGTTTTCGTCCTGAGGGGAGAGAACATCGTTGAGCTCTACGACGACAGGGGATACCCCTACGACTCGACAGCCACAAGCTATGACTGGAGAGCCAACATAACCGTCGACGGCAACTACCTGAAGACCATCAGCATAAAGAACGATGCGGTTCTCTGGAATTACCAGAATCCCATATACGCAACCACAGGCGCACTCACCGACACCACCGACAAGACCACTGAGGCAGTGTTCCTTGGAGGTACAGGGGATATCGGGGAAGGCTATGCAAGCGTTCTTTTCAACGGGTTCGAGCAGGACGAGTCAATAACCTCTGTAAAAATCGGTGCGGACTGCGAGAAAAACAGCTACTCGAGCACATGCCTAACCTACTACGACACTCTCGACACCAAGCACGAGGTACCTTTCCTCATAGACCTGCCAATCGTTTCGACAGGCAGTTTCAGCTTTGACGGAAAGACCATCTACTACGCTACAAGCGGAGGCGGAACAGGGAACACGGTTGACTTCAACCTGACTACCGGAACTGCGGTAAACCTGAACGGTATTGATTTAAACCTCTATACCGGAAATGATGTTGCGAGTGATGGGTACGACTACAACTTCTCGACCCTGACAAACCACAGCTTCCAGGACGGCAGTTCCGCGGACGTCAACATACTTGGCGACAACCAGGTAATTGACATCAACGGGGTGAACTTCACTGTGGTTGACGCCAATGCAGATGCGACCTGCGGAATAGCTTCGGACGGGAACTGTGCCACAAAGGTAATCACAGTAAGGTCGGACGGCAACATAGCTTTCGCTAAGACGTCGTTCACTTCCTCACCCAGTGAATTCTACGAATACACAAACCAGCTCAACCACTCGTTCTACTATGACGACTTGAACGCATTGCAGGGCGCCTATGAGGATGCCCCGGTGCAGCTCACAGGCATAGGCGACACGCAGACCTACAACTACGCACTGTTTGCGGATGAGGCCAGGAACCATATCTACCTCCTGCTCGACTCCTCGACAAACTTTGCGGTCCAGTACAACAAGGACATCGCGTTCTTGGGAACTGACACAGGAGAGAACGGAATGATGGTAGGGATCGACTCGAACACATACTACATACCTGACACATCGTTGTACGGGAACCTCTATTCGTCAAGCGACACTGCGTTCAATATCGCGACCATCAGCCTCGATGCCGATGAGGATGGAACCTATGACGCAAACGTCTATGTCGACACAGCTGACGGCAAGCTCGTTGACTACCCGAACAACAACTTGAGCACCTACAGCTCAGATGTCAACTACAACTACGCCAGTGCGGATGCCACCTTCGCCTCTATTTGGGCGATGGACGACTACGCAGACTCCACAAGCCAGCCTAACAAGGCATACGACGACTTCGGCACAAAGTACACCATAAGCGACGGTGTGCTGACAGTGGCTATACCTGAGAACAGGCCCAAGCCGGTCATAGTCGTTAAGGGATCGGGAACAACCTCGGTTGCTTCCGGTGGAGAAACCTCAGACTACCTCGCTGAGGGAGCAACCTGGGAGACAGACGCCGGTACAAAGATCACCATCTCCGAGCTTGTTGTCGGCACAGCAACATGTGCAGGCGAAGCAGGCGGAGAAGTGACTTGCACCGCGAGCCCATCGACATACACAATGCCTGCATCGGTAGATAGGCTAGTGTACCTCGACAAGGACGCACCTGCGGGAAAGCGCGTCATAGTCGGAGGTCCTGTTGTCAACACACTCGCGGCACAGGTGCCGGGCCTGAAAGACAGGCTGACAGCCAGCGGAGTCTATATGGCTGAGATAGATGATGTCAGCGGTGATATCATTGTCGCAGGCTACCACAAGGAAGACACTGCAATGGCTGCCCAGGAACTCATCGACGCAATCGATGCTCTGGCATAAATAATTCGCTCTGTGGCTGTGTAAAAGCAGCCACACCTTTTTCTTTTTTTTAACGGCTTCAGCCTTCGGCACCCCGCGAGGCACCTTCCTCCGGTCGGCACCCTCGCAAGCGGGCTCGGCCCGGGTAATTTAGGCAAAATCCCTAATCGAAAGCCTCACTTTAAATTACTTTTTAGCCTATCATTTAGCATGATCGCCTTCGATAAATACAACCTTATCGCAGCGGCAGTAATAATCCTTATCGCGGCAAGCGCCTACATCATACTCACAGCTCCGGACCCTCTTGCCTATGAGAAGGGCGATGTTATATTTACGTCTGCGGAGGGATATCCGCAGGAGGCACTTTCCGCCCTTTCTTCCTCCCAAAGCTTTATTGTCTCCCCCTATCTCGAGGAGCAGGGAGGGGTAAACCCCTACATGTCACAAGGTTCAAGCATACCCCTGGTTGTCCTCGGAAGCAACGGCAAAACCGCGGTTATGCTCGCAAGAGTCTATGTGGACGGCCAGCTCAGCTACTGCCAGACCAATGACGGCGATGTGAAGGTAAGCAGGCGCGTGGAGAAGGCTGAATGTGAAACAATTCTCAATGACGCAAGTTATGTTTCCATCCTTATAGAGCCCCCGGCTGAAGGCTCTGAAAAATCAAAAATTTCCATCGCCGGCAGTAAGATAACAATCCTCCCCTCGGACTATGCCGCAATCGCCTCCTCAACCTATATTCTCATGTCGGAGATGTACCCCAACACCGACGATATCCTAAAGACAGTCAATGATTACATGGGCCGGTTAGGGTAAGAGCCATGAACAAATACCTCAGAAATGCGGTTATTTTCCTAATTTTCCTGTTTGCGCTTTTCGGAGCTCTCGCAGGGGCAACAGGCGCCCTAACCGTTCTGGGGGGCGCAAACCCCTATTTATTGCTATCGGGATGCCTTTTTTTCATCGGTTCAATAGCAATATGGGTTATTTCATGGGCTTATTTGATAAGAAAACGCCATAATATACCCTACAGCAAACTCACTGAAATAGGCTTTAGCTCGGTTTATGGTGCTCTCACCCCTGTCCAGCTGGGGGCAGAAGCACTTAGGTCAATCCTGCTCAAAAATCGTTATAGTGTCCCCTACACAGACTCGATTTCGGCTTCCATGGTTGTTAAGGGAGCAAAGTTCCTTGTCATCCTCATTGCGGCACTTATTGTCTTTTCCCTTTTCCTCTATGCGATGCCGATGCCCCTGCCCCTGCTGGCTGCATTTTCCTCAGGTCTTATAGTCATCGCCCTCGCCGCCCTTATTTTCCTTGCGCCTTTCAATAAAAAATTTGCAGAAAAAACCACATCCCTCCTCGAAAAACTCTCAAACAGGCTTACTTTTTTCTCCCCTTTGCACAGGTTAATTTCCCGGTATGTATCTTACCTTACAGAAACAAAATCTTCCTTTTTTTTCATCCTTGTCCTTTCCATAATCTCATGGGCGCTGGAGGTTGCTGCCCTGCAATTCTCTTTCCTCGCCCTCGGGATAAACCTTTACTTACAGCCTTTACTTATCCTCGCTGTCCTTGTTTCAATACTCGAGAGGACACCATTCCTTCCAAGAGGGATAGGTGCGGTTGAATTTGCCGGGGCGTACATACTTTTCTACATCCCGAACATGGCTTCGCAGCCACTTTCGCTTGGGGAGATAGCCGCAGTCCTGATATTGTTTGGCGTTGTTAGGCTGGTGGTCCCCACAATCCTTAGCATAATCTTCGCTTCGCTTTCCCTAAAGTTTCCCGAAGCAGGCAAGCACAATGAGGCAGTTAACTAAAACAATTCCCCATATAACCGCAACAACTTTCCACTCTTTCATCGGCCCAACAACCCTGACAATAAGCTTGGCAAAATCATACCTCACTCTCCCGCCCCTGTATTCCGGAATCGATATCCTCCCTTTGCCATCGAGCGCGTAAGGCCTCTCCCTTGCCTGGCTCATGTCCCCCGTATTTGTAAGCGCCTTCAGCGCAAGGTCTATAACATGCGGAAGGAACATCATTGCGCCCATAATAATCATCTGCAGGTTTGCCTGTATAACGAGAAGTGTGGCAATGCCCCCCCCTATTGCAAGCGTTCCGCTGTCCCCCGGAAAAACCTTTGCAGGATACCTGTTCCAGGCAAGCAGGCCAAGGATTGCCCCGCTAAGCATGAATGCAAGCGGCGCAAGCCAGCTCCCCAAAAAAGAATAGGCAACGGCAACACTTATTATAAAGCCGGAACCGACCTCCCATCCGTTAAGCCCGGCAAATGTATTTTCGAAAGATGCAAGAACCGCAATGTAAAGCGCCATCGGCGCGGCCATAAGGAGAGGTTCCGCATAGATGCTTGCAAAGACAAATGAAACAACCGCAATTATCGCCGCCCTTAATCCCCACGGCACAGGCTTGCTGAAAAACTTCTGCCTTGTGTCATCCATAAACCCGACAATTCCAAACACCCCTGCCAGTATAGCCCACGGGAGCGCTTCCCAAATCCCGTTGAGGTAGAGGTATCCCCCCATAACTATGAAGACAGGAAGAAGCGCCATTCCCGCGCTCTCGCAGACTTTCGGCTGCCCTTTCTTGTTGATGTCAACCCCGACCACAACCCGCCCCGAAAGGTTAAGCCTGCGGTAAATCCCGACCGAAAAAACCGACAGGATAAGCGAGAGCGCAAAAACGCTGAACCAATCCATCACTCCACCTTCATAAGCTCCCTTAGGACGGTTGTCGCATAGCTCCCCTTCTCAAGGCTGAAAGAAATAACCGCTTTCAGCGAGCCCTCATTTAGTTCATCCTCTTCAATCTTTATTAACTTGAGCTTTTCGGGGAAGAGCGCAATCCTTTTCCTCCCGCCCTTGGCGCTCAGCTCGGGAAACTCCCTCACTTTGAAATCCTCAAGCGTCAACCCTTCCTTGCCAAGAACCTCCTTCTCTATCTCGCCGGCCTTCCCCTCCGCAAACTCAGACTCAAACCCGAGAAGAGGGATTGTAGGAACCCCTCCCTCAAGAATATCCCCCTCAACCTTCCCCAGACCAAAGCCCTCCTCAAACCGCCTCTCTATAATCCTGTTGTAGAGGAAGCTCTGGTATGCGTGCGTGAAAAGATACTGCATGTGCTTTGGCAACTTCCTGAAGGCGCCTATGTAATCTGAAGGGTATTTGCAGAGGTGGTGTATTAT
The DNA here is from genome assembly GCA_964540145.1 of uncultured archaeon. GTDB lineage: Archaea > Iainarchaeota > Iainarchaeia > Iainarchaeales > CAZILS01 > CAZILS01. Next base: position 105,108 of record CAZILS010000002.1, read on the forward strand.
GGAACGCTCATACCGAAACTTTGCGGGGAACTCCCTTATCGCCCTTGAAAAATCCTTGGTTTTTGCAAGGGACATCCTTGCGTTCTTTACCTCTTCCTCTTCCTGCGGAAAAGTCGCCGTAAGGTAAAGCATAACCCCGTCCTCAAAATTTCCTTTAATAAACTCCTTTCCGACAAGATGCGTCACTTTCCTCGCACCGCCAAACCTCTGCTCCCCGAAGTAGTTTGCTATGCCTCCCTCCATTTCCACGAAGCCTTTCTCAATTTTTTCCTTAAGTTCCTTCTCTTTGAACTTCAGGCCCCTCACGGTTATCGTGAACCTGTTTCCCTTAAGGCCGCCAATCTCAACCCTGTCCTTTTCCCAGACAGGATTCCTTAATGCAACATACCTTGACCTAAAATTCTCCAGCCTTTCAACATCGGGCTTCCATATTGAAATCCTCTGCGAGGTTATTGCCCTTTTATCCTTCAGCCCTGCGTAGCCTATCCTCTTGCCGCTGACCTGCAAAAATCTTGTTATCATCCTTATCGCATTCTGCTGGTCTGAATTAAATTTTTCAAGAACAACAACCAGCTGCTCCTTTCCCGCCCCTCCATCGGAGGGGGGCGGAGTAGGAACCTTAAACCCACAGTCCTTTTTCTCCTCGGCCGTAAAACACTTAACTTCGCAAACCTCTCCATCGGGAGTTATCTCCTCGACGATGAAATCGGCTATCCTTCTCTTTATCAGGCCGCCAATACCTTCACTCTTCGTAGAATAATTAGTCTTCAATTGAATCCCGTTACTTATATCTCAGCATTGCGCCTATGCCGCCAAACGCCTTAAAGAACTGCTCCCCCTCGGGAGTGTCGGTTGAGACAAGGCGGACATCGGCGCCTGTGCTTTGCGCCTTCTCAAGGAGATAGTCTGTGTAGTCGATTTCCTCAAGCACCTCGTACTTCGAGCCGCATTCGCAGTCTGCCTTGGCAAGCTCGAAAGGCGGTGCCTTTTTCTTGATTATCTTTTCTTTTCCGCAAGAGGTGCACTTAACCTTGAAAACAACCCATTCCAAATCTTCGGATATCAGCACCTCGCTCACTTTCCCCAAGTCCAATGCCTCCTCAATCTCCTTCTCGCCGTATGTTGCGAGCGCACCCTTCGCAGCTTCCCCGAAAAAGTTGCTGACAAGCTCCTTCTCCCTCATTATATCCGTATCCTTCAGGAGTTCCCCGGATTTCTGCAGCGCTTCCCTCACACCCGACTCGTCGGTGTAGCTTGTGTCAATCTGCCCTATAATCTTGCTTTTTATCCTGTGGTCAATTTCCCCCTTTTCAAGGAAGTAATTCTTTGTCATCCCGGGACCCGCAACTATCACTCCCGCGAGCTTGTCCCCATACGGCAAAAATATTTGGTCAACCTTTTCGGAGATCCTCTTGAAAAATTCCTGGGTTGCCTCCTCCCTCAAATGCTCAAACCTCTTCGCGCTCTGGCCCCCGGCCCTTGTCTTTCCGGCAACCCCCGAAGAGAAGTGCCCCGCAATCTCGTATTTTTTCCCCGATATTGTCGCGATAACAGATTCGTTTTTGTCTATCGTAACCAAACCGTAAACTTCCCTGGGTTTTATCATCTCCTTCAAGGGGGCGAGATGGAACTCCGAATCGCACCAGTAAAGCTTTGTCTTGAGTTCTGCGGGGGGCCTGACCGTGAAAAGCCTTATGTCGGTCCTGCCCTCGGCCTCCGAAACATTCCCCGCAAAGACAACAAGCCCTGTTTTCGGTATCCTGAAATCTATCTGCTTGAGGAAATTGATTATCTTTCTTAAAGCTCCCTGGACATTTTTCCTTGTCTGCGGGCTCTTTATGTTCGAGCTCTGGGAAATCTCTTCAGTGAGTGTTCCCATAACGCTTCCCCGGTCTGTGTTGGGAGGAATATATTGGCTAATCAGTTCAGTACCTCGACCCTTGTACTTGGACAGTTTTTCAACTTTCTTCTTGAAAACAGCGACCTCTGCTTCGCTTACTTCCTGCATATGCTGTTTTGCCATAAAATTCGCCCTCTTGCCGCCAACTCCGGGAAGGCTCTATATTTTTATACCACAATAGCTTATTATTACTTTGGTGAAATTTTGCTGGACATGTTTGAAATGTATAACCGGGATTCTTCGGGCCCAGATTCTGAAGATTCCCCCTCCCCTCCTCCTTCCGAAGGCCCCTCTTACGGCGGCTATGGCTGCCCGAGTCCGGGACAGATTTTTGTTGTTTCTGCAGGAGGCTCAATCTTTTTCGGGAGAAAGCCCGACACCGCGGCGATGGCTAAGTTCTCCGAAACAATAAGGCGCCTCGCCTCCCGGGGAAATCGTTTTGTGATTGTTGCGGGAGGGGGGCAGACCGCAAGGAACTATGTTGCCGCAGGCAAAACCCTGGGTGCAAACAATTACAGCCTTGACAAGCTCGGGATACTTGCGACAAGGCTAAACGCATCCCTGCTTATAGAGTCCCTTGAGCGCGCGCATCCGCAGGTCTTCACCTCGATTGAGGATGCCCCCGCGGCCCTTGATTCCGGAAAGGTCGCGATTTTCGGCGGCCTTATGCCGAGCTTCACAACAGATGCTGTCGCAGCGCTTATCGCGGAATCCCTCAATGCAAATTTCATAAACCTCAGCGATGTCGACGGCGTTTACAGCGCAGACCCGAAAAAAAACCCGCGGGCAACTTTTTATCCCGCCCTAAGTTACGACCGCCTGATAAGCCTGATGAAATTTGCAAAATCCAAGCCGGGCCAGAAGGTTGTTTTAGACCTGCCTTGCTGCCTAATTTTGCGAAGGAGCAACATCAAAGCCATGATAATGAACGGCCACGAGCTTGATAATTTTGAGAGGGCTGTGAACGGGGAGGAATTCAAAGGCACAACCGTGGAGGATAGCGGGGAGGAACCAATATCCTCGTCGGAAGATATCGAAGATGCCTAATCCCTGAAATTGAAGAACTCGTACTCCTCAAACTTCCTCTCGCCAAGAAGTATCTCAAGTTCCTTTGGATTGAGGACAGGAACTTTGAACCTGGAAACATCATCGCTTGCTATCCTCGGGCATGCGGTATTTACAAAACAGTCAACCCCGAAGTAATTGAGGTTTTCAGGGAAGAGGTTATCTGCGGCAAGGATGATTGCCCCTTTCCCCCCCTTTTCAATCTTCTTCTTAAGCTCCATTGCCTCCCCCTGCCTCTCCTGGCCTTTCTTCGTGCTCACAACAATCCCAAACAGCTTCGCATCCCTCGCGCTTTCTATAACCGCAAACCGTTGCCTCAGAAAAAGGTCCTTCTCCTTCCGCAGCATCCTGACGTTCCCGGAAACAGGGTTTGCTATGACAACAGGCTTATCTGTGTGGTATGAAATCCCTATTGGGTGGAAAACACCATCCCCTATGAAGATAATCGCATCAACCTTATTCTCGACATCGTCTATTGCGGAGTAATTGCAGCCAAGCAACTGCCCCGGAAATGAAACAGCCTTGTTCCCCTTCCCTACGAAAACCTTGATTTTACCGGCATCAAGAATTTTTGAAACACCATCCATAAACCCGATGTACTGTACGGTTCCGGAGATAGCAACTTTCCCATATTTCTTTTCCCTCATCTTCTCAAGGATGCTTTTCCCAAACTTCTCCAGCTTTGCCTCCTTCACACCATAATGTACGGGAAGGTAAATTGTGGGGAGCCCGGACTTAATCAGCTTTGTGTGCCCGAAATGGACAAGAAGAGTTGCGCCAAGCTGCTTAGCCTCGCGGTCCTTCAAATCACAAGCCCCATAACAAGGTTCGGCAAAAAGTATCACGCTTGCGCCGGTCCCCTGCTCAATCTCCCCGATAATATCCTTTGCTTTTGTTATAAGGCCCTCGGGAATCTGGACAGCAACCTTTTTTGCCTTTCTTTTCTTTATTTCCTTTATTGCCTTTCCAAATTCCGGGTAAAGCTCCCGCTCCCCCGCCCCATTGTTTTCCCCGGCCATAGAAAGAGAATGCGCAAACAGAAATATAAGCCTTAACCTACTGCTCGCGCTCTGCGTGCTTTTCCATTATTATGTTCTTCTCTTCAAGAAGCACCACATCTTTAATCTTCTCAACAGCGTCTATATTTGCGCTAACCGAGCTAATCCCAAACCTTACAAGCTTCCGGACCATTTCAGGGTTGCTTGCAGCCTGCCCGCAAATCGAGGTTTTTACACCCGCCTTCCTGCATTTTTTTATCACGTGCTCCAGTTCCCTTATGATTGCGGGATGCAGCTCGGTGAAGAGCTTCTGTATGTGCTCGTTGTTCCTGTCAACACCCAAAGTAAGCTGCGTCAAATCATTTGTCCCGAATGAAATGAAATCAATTCCCTCATCAATGTACTCGTCAATCGCCCAAACCGAGGCGGGCGTTTCCACCATAACGCCCATTTCAAAGTCCTTGCTCTCCGGTTCCAGGCCAACTTCCTTGGCAAGCTCCTTTGCGTTTCTGAATTCAGAGGGGTGCTGTGTGAACGGTATCATGACCCCGACATTTGTGAGGCCCTCCTCCCTAAGCTCTTTGATGGCCTTAAGCTGCCCCTTAAGAAGCCTTGGCTGGTCCAAATCCCTTCTTATCCCGTGCCATCCCAGCATGGGATTATCCTCTTCAGGCTCGTTCTCCCCTCCCTTTAACTGCCTGAATTCATCGGTCCTTGCATCAAACGTCCTGTACCAAACAGGCTTTCCCTTAAACTTCTCCGCAACCGTCCTTATCCCTTCTTTGACAGCATTAACCAAACCCTCATCATCGTCCTGCCTTATGTATTCTGCGGGGTGCTCTCCTTTGGCGGTCATCATATGCTCCGCCCTCAGCAGCCCGACGCCATCGGCATTTGTTTCAGCGGCCTTTTCCGCCGCCGCAGGCAATGCGACATTCACCTTAACTTTGGTTGAAACAGCCTCCAATAAATCCTCAACATACTCCTTCTCCTCCTCAAGGGGAACCCCTTCTTTTGGATGGTGCACTTCCTTTGGCAGCTCTATATGCTCTTCCTCGACTTCCTCCTCCAATGCATCTTCCAGTTCCTCAACTTCCTCATCCTTAATAACCTCAATCTCCTCCCCCCGGGCAGGGCCTTCTATCCGGACCTCGCCCTCATAGACATTTCCCCTGTAGCCGTCAACCGTAACAACCTTGCCGTCTTCCAGCCTCTTCGTTGCGTTCCCCGACCCCACGATGCACGGAATCCCGAGCTCCCTGCTCACAATCGCGGCGTGGCAGGTCAGGCCTCCCTCATCCGTAACTATGGCGGAACTCCTCTTCATAATCGGCACCCAGTCGGGCGAGGTCATTTTCGTAACAAGTATATCCCCTTTCTGCACCTTGGCGATGTCCGCGGTTTCCGGAACAACGCTCACTTTGGCGCTTGCCGATCCCGGAGATGCGGCCAAGCCATTCACAAGCACGGGCGCATCCGCCTCCGCACCCATTCCCTTCATTTTCTCGGAAAGGCTCATTGTGGTAATTGCCCTTGACTGCACAATGTAAAGCGCGTCGTTCTCAAACGCCCATTCGATGTCCTGGGGCGCCTTGTAATGCCCCTCTATCTGCTTCCCTATTTTCCCAAGTTCGATTATGTGCTTGTCGCTGATTTTCTGTTTACCTTTTTTTTGCCTTGGTACATCCTCTTTTTTGTTTCCTTTTCCCGCCCGTATCAGCATCCATTCCTGCTCGGCCAGTTTCTTCTCCATAATCTTAAATTTGTTGTTCAGTTCATAGTGGTCCGGCGTAATCTGGCCTCCAACAACAACCTCTCCCAAGCCATATGCTGCCTCAATAATTATTTTTGTGGTATCTCCTGTCGGATCCGCGGTAAACATTACGCCGCTGCTCTCGCTGTTAACCATCTTCTGGACAACAACCGCAATCCCCACCTGCGAAGTGGGGAAATTATTCTTTTTTCGGTAGTATGTTGCCCTCTCGGTGAAAAGCGAGGCCCAGCACTTTTGCACAGTCTCAACAACAGTGTCCTTTCCCACCACATTCAAATAGGTTTCCTGCTGGCCCGCAAAACTCGCTTCAGGCAAGTCTTCGGCTGTCGCAGAACTCCTTATCGCAACATAGATATCCTCGGAACTCGTAAGCCAGCCTATCCTGTTGCTCCCAAGCTTCGCATAATTCTTCTTAATCTCAATTTCAATGTCCTTAGGCATAGGTGTGCCGAGTATAATTTGCCTTATTTCCCGGGTTTTTGCGGCCAGATCCGCTGTGCTGTCGACATCTGCCGAGTCGGCAATTCCGACTATTTTCTCTTTTATGCCGCCTTCCTCCAAAAACTTGAAGTATGCCTGCGCAGTAACAACAAACCCGGGAGGTATCGGGAAATTACTGTTAACCATCTCCCCCAAGTTGGCTCCTTTTCCCCCAACAATCCCTATATCGTTTTTTCTTATATCCCTGAACCAGACAACGTTCGCCATTTTCAACCGGATAAAACAAGGTCGACCTTATTTAATAGATTATCGCCGATTTACGAAAAATAAAATAAGAATTAATTATGTAGAAGAAAACATTATTTTTTCTCGGTGCCTTTAGGCGCTTCCTTTTTCTCCGCGCCCTCTTTGCCCGGCGGCGCGCCCTCTTTCTTCTCGCCCTCTTCACCATCTTTCTTCTCGCCTTCTTTACCCTCTTTCTTCTGTTCGCCTTCCTTTGCCTCTTCCTCGGCAGCCTTGACCGCCTGCTCAAGCTTGACCTTCCTTGGCTTTGTCCCTATACTTTCAACGTCCTTCCCTATCCTCACAGAAACCTCGCAGGGGAACCTGTCCTTTGCGCGGATGAGTGCCTCTTCAGCGGCGGCCAATCCCTTTTCATCTACCAAAACACTGATAATCTTCTGGCCCGGCCTTACCCTTGCCGCCCTTCCTATGGGTTTTCCAAACGCCTGGCTCATCCCCTGCTGGATTCTGTCTGCGTGGGCTCCCTGCGCCTGCTTGTTCTCCCTAAGGATGTGATGCGGGTAAACCCTGATTTTCATGAAGAACCCTTCCTTTCCCACTGTTTTTACAAGATACCTGTTAATTGCCATCCTTGCCGACTCTATCGCATTGTCCCTCACCTGGCAATGCGCCTCAACCGCCAAATCCAGAATATGCGAGAATGCCTTCATGGAGTTTCCCATGTTGAACTGCCTTGTCTTCAGGCCGGGAACCGCACCGATATAATTCCTTTTGTGCACTTTGACAGCTACCCTGCAGTACGCCCTGTCCTTTTTCTCACTGTAGCAGTGCCCCGGCCTTAGTCCCATTTTAACACCTGACTGATACCTTCCCTATATCCTGTAAGAGAAAGAGTACTATATATTCTCCCCATACAAAGGTTTTAAAAGCTTGTTTCGCCGGCTTACCCGCGCCTCCTGCGCAAATCAATAATGCTGTTGAGTATCCTTTCGGAATGGCGCAACCCCCACCAGATTGAGTGGTTCTGCGGTGTCACCGTCTTGTTTTCGGGCTCGGCAAATGCCTTTATTGCAGAGACCTCCTTTCTCATAACCATGAGCTCGGAGCGGCTTAGCGCCTTCGCAAGCTCAAAGCCCTCCGCAGGGACCCTGTTATGGAGCCCCTTCCCGAGATGCTCAAAGTTTTTGGCAACCTCTTCTATCATTGCGGCCGCCTTTACATTTGCCCTCGCCGGCAGCGCCCTTCTTGCGGCAATAATTAGAATGTGTTTCGCCATCAGTTCCTGCTGCCTAATGTTGTTTCTCTCCCTTTCTGCGCTTCCGGTGGGCGCTTTCGCCCCTTCGAAGGGATATTTGGCATGGAGCATTTCAGAATAGGTAATTATTGAATTCTTCGCCTTTGCATCACTGAATTTCCATAGTGTGCCCATCATTCTTCTCACCGCAATTTTTTTTGTGGCACCAATCGCTTTCTTCATGGGCTTTCTGCCCTTCGGCTTTTCCGGCATAATAATAAATAGCCCCTTTCCCATATTTATGCATATGGTGCTTAAGAGGCTTTTTACAGGCAGGAAGAGGAAGCCCAAAGAGGACATTAAGCGCAAAACATGGCCCATAAAAATAAAGGGGGACCATGCCCTTGTCGAGGACATAATGGACGAGAAACACCCCCTTGCGGGCACGGTAAGGCGAAAGGTCCACAAGCACCTTAATCCAATAAAGACATATTCCCTTGGGCAGGGGCTTGCATATATTTTTTCCCGAGATATTTCTCCAAGCAGGTCGCCAGCAGCATCGACGAGAGGGAATCCTACTTCAAGAGAATTGAGCTTACCCACGCAAGCCAGGAGGGCATAGAGGAATATTACAAAACCGCGAGGGACCCCACGCTGCGCACCGAGAACACGGAGATGCCGATTTATGACTGGCATGCCTCAAAGGCCGACCGCATCCTCGGCAAGAATTTCCTGTTTGGGGAGGAGGCCGCGGAATATGTCAAGCGCATAAAGAATGCGGGCATAGAGATAACCGATAACCCGATGAATGTCGGCATCAAGTGGAGGAAAAGGATGACTCTGGAGGAGGCAGAGCAGCTGGCAAAGAAGATACAGGGCAAATATAGCCGGGAGCGTGCGATGAATGACGCCGCCGCCTTAAGAAAGATGCTTGTTGAGCGGTTCCGGATAGAGGATCCTTCCAAAATGAGCCTGTGGGACTGCTGGAAAAGGCTTAAGGAGCTCCCCCGGGAAGGTTCAATGCCGGCCCCAAGAAGCCGTGTCGAGTTCCTTGAGTCCGCCCTTGAGAAAAACAACCTGAGGCCTCTCACCCCTATATTTTTTGAGGTTTCCGGAATAAACCTTGAGCTTGCGGAGAAGCACGTGCAAACCCTCAAGGACCCCCGGAGGAAAAGGGCCGCACTTGACACAATCGCCCAACTTAAGAAATACATCCCGAAAACGGAATGGGGGAAATACCATTCTGTGCACTGGGGAGAGTAAAAGCTGGGGGAGGGAGTTGAACCCCCTTCTCCCGGTCTGCAGCCGGGTGCATAGCCGTTCTGCCACCCCAGCAGACTTTTTTCCAAAAAGTCTACAAAAATGTCCCTCTCCGAGGAACAGACTTTTTTCCAAAAAGTCTACAAAAATGTCCCTCTCCGAGGAACAGACTTTTTTCCAAAAAACCACAAAATGAGCCCCTTCCCGAAGGGGCGAAACCTCATGAGTTGAGCTTCGCTCAATTTGGGGTTTGCGAACTGTGCCATTGGGCCGGGGGCGAAATGGCACAGCCATTAATTAATATACCTCTGCAATCCCTTTTAATTGTTAGTCCTTTGGCAGGTTTGGATATTTATTGGTTTTGCCGCACTTTCCATACATGAAGCTCGCCATAGCATCCGACCTGCACCTCGGCTTTTCCTGCGGTTCCGAGAGGGAGCCCGAGAGTTACGATAACGCGGAGAAGGCTATACAGCTCGCCCTGGACAATAATGCGGATGCACTGCTCCTGCCCGGAGACCTTTTTGACAGCGAGGTTCCAAAGCAGGAGGTCCTGTACAAAGCCCTTCAAATTTTCAAGCTCGCCAAGGATGCGCCAAAAAGAGAAGTTTCCCTGGCAAAGGAAGGAAAGCCGTGCAGCTTTTCAGGCCTTCCGGTAATCGCAATCCATGGAACACACGAGTTCAGGGGAAAGGACTACAAAAATGTCCTTGAAATCCTTGAAAAGGCAGGCTGCCTCTGCTACATCCACGGGGGGCATGCTTTGATTGAGAAAGGCAATGAAAAAGTTGCCGTCCACGGCATGGGCGGCGTCCCCGAAAAAAAGGCGAAAGATGTTTTGCAAAGATACAATCCGAAGCCCCTTCCCTCCTCGAAGAACCTGCTTCTCCTGCACCAATCGATAAAGGAATTTCTGCCTGTCGATGACGAGATGGTCGCAACCCTTTCATTGGAGGACCTTCCAAAAGGCTTTGACCTTATTGTTAACGGGCATCTCCACTGGCAGAGCGAAATTAACGAGAACGGCGTTCATCTAATAATGCCCGGCTCCACAATCATAACCCAGATGAAGAAACTTGAAAGCACTAAGGAAAAAGGAATCCTCATTTACGATACCGAAAATTCAAAGCCAGAATTCATTCCCCTTCCCTCGCAAAGGAAATTCTTCTACAGGAAGATAAAGCTCACAAACACAACCCCCGAGCAGGCGCTTGCGGAGGCAAATAAGGCAATCTCTGAAATGCCCCTCGACAATTCTTCCCTAAAACCGCTCGTAAGGCTAAAGCTAACAGGAACCCTTGCAAAAGGATTCACAAACTCGGACATCTCCCTCTCTTCATTGGAAAAGGAATTCTCGGAAAGGGCTTTGTTCTCAAACTCGGTTGACTTCTCCTCCCAATCTTTTATGAAACGAATCTCGGAGCTGAGGGAGATGCAGCGCTCAAAGGTCTCGATTGCCGAGCAGGGCCTAAAGCTCTTTGAGAAAAACCTGGAGGAGGCCGGCTTCAAGGGCGCATTTGACTCAAGGAGAATATTCACTTTGCTGGAAGACGGCAGGAACGACGAGGCAATGTCTGTGCTGCTTGCCGCGGCTGAGAAATAACCGGGCAAATTTAGGATTGCTTCCTGAACGCGGCATAGTCCGCAAGCGCCTTAAGGGAAACCGCGGCTATTTCAGGATAGTGGAAAGTGGTTATCCCCCCTTCCTCCATCCTCTTAATTTTCTTCCTTGTGAATTCGCTCCCTATTGAAAGGACAACCATCGGCTTCCTTGCCGTTTTCCGCAGCCTTGCCATTGCCCCGACAATATCGTCCCCCAGAGTAGGGGTATTGAACAGCACAACCACAACAACCATATCCACATTCTTGTCTTTCAGGGCCGCCTCAACCGCGTTCACATATCTCTTTGTGCCGGCATCCCCGACCAAATCCATAGGATTTCCGACAGTTACTGTGTTTGGCACCCCCTTTTTCAAACGTGCCTTGCTCTTTGCGCTCATTTTCGCAAGCTTCAGCCCGTTCCCAATAACCGCGTCTGCGGTAACTATCCCAAATCCGCCCCCGTTTGTTATTATCTGCACCCTGTTGCCTTTCGGCAAAGGCTCATTCTCAAGTATTTTCGCAAGCGCAAACAGCTCTATCAGGCCCCCTGCCTGTATTATCCCGCTCTGCTCGAACACAGCATCATAAACCTTTGAGGAGCCGGCCAACGAACCTGTGTGCGACATAGTTGCCTTGCGTGTCTCCTCGGCCTTCCCGCCCTTAATCATAACTATCGGGGTTTTTTTAGAAACTTTTTTAGCATACTCGAAAAACTTCCTCCCGTCTTTCGCCCCCTCCATGTACATCGCTATTACCTTGCTTTTCTTGTCCTTGGCAAGATACCCGAGCAAATCAGCCTCATCAACATCAACCGCATTCCCGTATGAAATGAATTTTCCCAAGCCAAACTCCTGCCCGGAAGCCCAGTCAAGCAGCACAGCCCCCAAAGCCCCGCTTTGGCTAATGAAAGAAACATTGCCCGCCTTTGGCCTGCACATCCTGTCCCCCTGGAAGAAGGTGCTGTCCAGGCCGTTTTCCGGAACAAGGACTCCTATGCAGTTAGGCCCCATCACCCGCATGCCGGGATTTTTTCCCACAATTTCCTCAATCTCCTTTGCGAGCCCATATTCCCCGACCTCGGAGAATCCCGCACTTATGATAATCACAGCCTTAACCTTCTTTACGGCGCACTCCCCAAGCACAATCGGAACTATTTTTGCGGGAACCACAATCACCGCAAGCTCAACCTTTCCCGGAATCTCCCCGACAGACCTGTAGCTTCTTTTCCCCTGTATCTTCGCATGCTTTGGGTTAACAGGATAGGCTTTTTTCGGCATCTTTCCCCTAAGAAAGTTCTGCATTATCGTGTATCCTACGCTCCCCTTCTCGTTCGATGCCCCGATAACGGCGGCACTCTTCGGATAGAAAAAGGAGCCAAGGGACATCAATACTCATCCGCCTCAAATATTCTTCCCTGCCGCAAAAATTCCCATTCCTTGTCAACTATTGCCTGTATCTCAGTTATTTGTTTTTTTGTCAGATGCTTATACCTTCCCTGCGCCTTAAGCGCCTTCTCGACCGGAATAAAATCAGGCTCAACAGTAATCTTCAGCTTTTTGCCAGTAACCTCGTAAAGCGGCCACATCCCGCTCCTCACCATCAAGCCGGCAACTTCCTTCCCTTTATTTTCCCCGATTATCCATCCGGGAATGCAGGGCGCTAATAACTCAACATACTTCATCCCCTTTAGCTTCGATGCCCTTTTCAGTTTGTTCATGTAATCAACAGGGTGCGAGGTGCTTCCTGTCGCCGCATAAGGGATATTATGCGAGAGCATTATTTTCACCATGTCCTTTCTCTTTTGCGGATTGCCGCTCGCTATGTGGTTTCCGGGAGTCGTGTTTGTCTTTGCATACTGGGGGGTTGCTGTACTGTCCTCAAACCCGGTGTTCGCAAAAACCTCGTTATTATAACAAACGTAAATTATGTTCTCGTTCCTTGAGGCAATTCCCGACAAAGACCCTATCCCAATATCATAGGACGCGCCATCCCCCGCATAAGGAACTATATTCACATTCTTCTTCCCCTTTGCCTTAAGCCCCATGTAAATTCCCGAGGCGGTTGAGGCCGCATTCTCTATTGCGTTGTGCACCCACGGCACTTTATATGGCGTGAAAGGATAGTTTGCCGTCAGGGTCATGCACCCCGCCGAATTAATCATGATGGTATTTTTGCCCAATGCCTTCAACGTAAATTTAATTCCTGTCACGGGCTGGCATCCGGAGCAGGCGAAAGTCCCTCCCCCGATAAGCCAGCCGTCCTTCATTTTCCTTATCTCGGCTACATCATCCATCTTCTCACCTCTTTCTTCGCAGAAAGGGCATCCTTCAGCACCTTCTTGAAATCACCCAATGAAACATTCTTTCCCCCAAGCCCCGCAATGTAACTTGAAATAACCGGCCCCGAACCGCACAAGGCTGCCTTGATTTCAGGATACATTATTCCGCCTCTTCCGGGAGCAAGGTTCTGGTCGACAACCGCAATGCTCTTTATCCCCCCCAATGCCTTTGCAATTTCCTTTTCCGGCCACGGCCTTATAACCCTCAGCCTTAGCATCCCGACTTTCTTCCCCTCTTTCCTCAATTCGTTAACGGCAATCCTTGCGGTGTTTGAATTTGCTCCCATAACAACAATGGCGGCCTTAGCGTCCCCCAGCCGATAGGCCTCAAACATCCCGTACCTTCTCCCGGTAAGTTTGGCCCATTCCCCCTGCACCTTCTTTATCACGCTTACGGAATCAAGATGCGCCTTCTGCATCTGCGACCTAAAATACATATACTCCTCAAGAACCGGAGTTCCCAATGTCATCGGCTTCCCGGTATCAAGCCTGACATCAAGCTTCAGCTTTGGCAGGAACTTATTCACCAACGCCTGAGAAGGAACATCAACCTGCGTCCTTGTGTAGGACTGTATGAAACCGTCCATGTTGACAAGCGAGGGCAGCATCAGCTTCCTGTTCTCCCCTATCTTAAAACTCATTATTATCGAGTCCAAAAGCTCCTGGTTGCTCGCACTTATCGCCATCAGCCATCCGGAATCTCGCATCGCGAGGAAGTCGTTGTGGTCGGCCCACAATGTAATAGGCGCACTCAGGCCCCTTGCCCCATTGACCATTGTAACAGGCATCCTGTTTCCCGAAACAATGGGGAGTATTTCATGCATAAGCATAATTCCCTGCGAGCTCGTTGAAGTGAAAGTTCTTGCCCCCACCATTTCGCTGCCAAGTGCCGCACTCAAAACCGAATGCTCACTGTCAACTATATTAAACTCCCCCTTGAATTTCCCCGTAGCTTTCCACTCCGCTATCAGGTGAAGAAGCTCTGTCTGCGGCGTTATAGGGAAACAAGGAAAACTTTCCACTTTCGCAAGCACCATCGCATAGGCGCATGCCGCATTCCCGTCCAACAGCTCTATCGCCATGCTTTCACCCGCTTCATTTCGATACATTTCGCAGGGCAGTACTCGGCGCAAACCCCACAGCCCTTGCATATCGTGTAATCGCTTCTTGTGGTGCCGTCCTTGTTTATCTTGATTGCAGTATCGGGGCAGAGCACCCAGCACATGTGGCACTTGATGCACTTATTCTTGTCGATGACAGGCTTGAAAGCCGCCCAGCTCCCCCTGAAAGGTATGTTTTTTCCCGAAACCGAATGGGGCACCCCCTTTTTTCCTTCGTTCTTCAAATGCGACTCATTAATCAGCCTGCTCACTTTGCCACCTCTTTATAGCAAACCTTCGCAGCCCCAAGGTTCTTCCCGATAATGTCCTTTGGGAGCTTTCCCAACTCTATCCTAATCGCCTTCTCCATCTCCTCCAATCCTGTGAAAGGGGCAAGCTTTGTAAAGGCGCCAAGCATCGCAACATTTGCAATTGCCTTCCCGGTAAGCCTCAACGCAACCCCTGTCCCGTCAACCGAATAATGGTTCTTCCTTCTTTCCTTTTTCCGGCCCGAGTTGAACAGAACAACCGTTTCCTTCTTTTCGCCTTCCAGAATTTCTTTTGGGGCTAAGCTTTCATCAAGCACAATTATAAAATCGGGCTCTTCTATGTAGCCAACAAGGCCGATTTCTTTTTTATCAATCCTGACAAAACTTCTTAGAGGGGCGCCCTGCCTCTCCGCACCATAAACCGCAAAATCCTGTGTCTTATATCCCGCAAGGTAGGCGGCCCTCGCAATTATTTTTGCGGCTCTTTTAACGCCCTGTCCGCCCCTTCCGTGGATTCTAACCCCGTACATCGTTTATATAGGATGAGTTCTGATATATATGGGTTGCGCTAAGCGGAAATAAGCCGCTTCAGTTAAGGCAGGAAATCTTTCTTTTTGATTTTCTCAGGCAGGTATTTGGTTGCGACAAAGTCAAGTGACTTGTTCGCAAGGGCCTGCTGCTCTATCCTGATTTTTTGCACCAGTGCCTTCTTTAGTTCCTTTTGCCAGGGCTTGTTCTGGAACCAGGGGTAGGCCATCATTTCCTTTGCCCTCTTTATGTCCCCGTCCTTCATCCTTTCGGTCACGTTCTTCAAATCGTAATCCTCGACATCCTCCAAGGTCATCCCTATGTACTTTGCGTCCGGGACCGCAAGCAGTGTGCTGTGCCCCGCAAGCGCCATGCTTCCCTGCTTCACAACGCTGTAAATATACCATCCGTAAGGGTCTCCGTCTGTGAACACATAAACAGGAAGCTTTTTTTCGACATGCAGCCTGTGGATAAGCCTCCTTGTTCCCCTTGCGGCCTGCCCGCCGGTACCGACCAAAATAGCCTTGTTCTTTTTTGCAAACCCTTCCTCAACCAGCCTTTCGTACATTGCGGCTGTTTCAATAACCAAAACATATTTCGCATTGCAGTCCTTCATCTCAATTTCCTCGGGCTCTATCCTGCTCATGACGCTCCATCCGCCCCTCCCAAGTTTTGCGCAGTTGAATGTGTCGTTGTTGTGCACCTTATCCCTGAGAGTTATGTCCCCGTACAACGTTCCTTTTGGATTTGCATGGAGATTCAACTTCTCCCTAATCGAGTCAATCGAGTGCTCCAGGTCGACAATGCAGGAATCACTTTCGGTCTGGTCCTCGAACGTATTCTCCTTTGTGGTGCCCAAAGTGTGCTTAAGCTCGTAATAAATTTCCCTGATACTCGCGGTTTTCCTTTCCTTAAGGTAGTCGTGGGTCTTTGCACTGACAAGCATTGTCTGCATATACCTTCTCGCATGCCCTATGTTCAGAAACTGCCTTGTCGTAATCTTGTCCCCGAGCTCCAGCACGCCGTCCTTCTCATTAAACTTTACATTGCTCCTTCCCCGCATCTGTGTCCGGAATGTGGGTTCTTTCCCTTTCTTTATGTCGGACACTATTTCCTTAGCCATAGTCTCTATCTTCTTCGCTATGGCCTTAGGGTCTTCCTTCTCTTTGCTTATTTTAGCTTTCTTTGGTTTCACGGCGGTTTCCCCGCCCTTCGTTTTTTTCTCGGCCATAATCATTCACCTAGTCTGTAATTTCCTCTTCCTCGTTCCCAACATCTTCTTCCAGAGGAACTTCCTCTTCCTCTTCCCCGGAAGCCCCTTTCTCAACCCTCTTAATCGCCGCCTCTTTCCCGGCCTTGAACTCTGTGCTCCTTCTTTTGTCCTCTTCTTCCATTTCCTCGAGCTTAAGCTTGTCAAGCACAATTTTCTGCAGCTTCTTTTTCAGGCTTTCCGCATCGGCCTTCGTTATCTTTCCAAGCGCAGACGCAACTTCCGGGATGTACTTGTAGAACATCTGCCGCTTCATCAGCTTTTCCTGTTCCTTTCGTTTCCCCGCAATGTATCTCCCTGTTTTCCTTCCGCACTCCATTAATGCAAGCCTTAGCTCTTCCATGACCTCGTCCTCGTCCGCAATAGCCTGCTTGCCCGCAGAGGTGTAAGGAATATGCACAGAAATAACATTCAAGAAAACGGTGATGGGCGCATTGTCCATATCCTTTATCCCATATCTCTTCCAGTCAACGCTCTGCACCGCCTTTGTTGTTGCACAGCCCCCTCCGTCAAACAGCAAAGGGGAAAGGTTTGCGAACCTCATAAGCTCAACTTTCTTGATAACTGCCTCGTCGTCATCGGCCTTCTTTTTAGGGGCTTCGGACATCTTTCCGGCTTTCCCCCCGTAGGCGACCGCCGCCTCAACCTGAAAGGGAAACCCCCCGCTGTACACTGTGGGTTTCCTTGTCACAACCGACATAAACTCGGGGCCTATTATGCTCTCAAGCGACGTTTTAATCCTGTCTTCGCCAATCGGCCTCAGGCCGTCGGTCCTTGGCGCAATGAAATTAATCTTCCTGAAGGCCCTGACAACCTCCTCGGCCTCGTCCCAGCCCATCTGCCTAGGATCCGTATTCAAATCAAAGCTTACGTTCTCCTGTATCTCCTTGATTGCCTTGTCGCCCATCCGGTCAAAGTCATTTCTCAAAAATGAATTTGTTTTCCTTGAATCGGTTGCCTTCGCAAGTGTAACAAGTTCATCAACCGTAATCCCTTTTGGGTGCGGTTTCATCTCCACAGGCTTCTTAGGGAGCGATTTTATGCTCCTATCAAAAGTTACCTTCTCTCCGGTAGGCTCGGTAATCGTTATTTTTGCGTGGGGGTTTGCGACAGCGGTCCTTCTCAGGTATTCGAGCGGCGCCTGGTCGCTCCTTATGTACTTCAGTTCCTTGAACCTTGCCTTTATTGCGGTTCCCCTGAACTTTGTGCCAAGTTCCTTGAGGTTAGTTATCTTCGGCTGGTTCAATTTAGGATCAATCGTAATGTCAAGGCTTATCGGGTTTCCATTTCCCGTGCCCGTAATAATCTGGCTTGTTTTCCCGGTTGTTATCTGCGAAAGCATAACTATTCCGGCGGCGCCTATTCCCTGCTGGCCCCTCATCTGTATGAGCCTGTGGAACTTTGTTCCCGCAAGAAGCTGGCCGAACGCCTTCCCGACAGTTTCCTTTGTCAGGCCGGGGCCGTTGTCCTTGACAGTAACCTCGTAATACTCGGCCCCCAATTCCTTAATCTGGATTTCTATATCGGGGAGTATTCCCGCTTCCTCGCACGCATCCAGGCTGTTTGTAACAAACTCATGGATGATTGTGGTAAATGTCCTGATTTTCCCGACAAGCCCGAGCATTTGCTTGTTCTTCCTGAAGAACTCGGCAACACTGTGCTCCTTAAAGTCCTTTGCAAGATCCTCTGCCCTCAAAATCCCGTCCGCCATCCTTTCACCTAAAGCTCAAATCCTTTGCTATAATCTTTTTTCTTTGCGAGAAAATTGAAAACAGTTGTGTGGGAAGCGCCTGCGATTAACATCTCGATTGCCGCCTTTGCTTTCTCAACCGCGTCCATTGAACCAATAATTCCGACAGTCCTTCCATAGACGGAAATCTTGGCCGATGTTTCCTTTTCGATTTCTTCCCTCGCTTGTCCCCCCTTCCCTATAATCCTTCCCTTTTTTTGCTCAATTGCCTTGTCCGACTTCCCGACGTAATCTCTTAGGTCAATAATTTCAAGGTAAATGTTATCGGCGGCCAAAAGTATCGCGTTTTCTGGGGAAAATCCCCTCCCAATCGCCTTCACAATGCTCTCGGCGAGATGCACGGGCATGAAATCATCGCTTTCCGAAGAGATTGTGGTTTCTCCGTTTTCGCTGCCAACCTCAATCCTTGTCCCTGTTTTCTCCTCTATCTTCTTTTTCACTTCCCCGCGGGGGCCGATAATCGCGCCTACCCTGTCTTTAGGTATTTTCAGTTCAGATTCTGCCATCAGCCCACACTTTTCCATTACAGTATATATATAATATATAATAATTAATTTATTACTATATTATAAAGTTTGCGCTAATTTTTGCGCTCTGCAGCCTCTTTTATATCCGCATAAACCTGCTCATAACCCCCGCATGCGCCTGTTTTGGAGAAATACCTCGCAACATTCCTCACATCCCTCTCAAAGAACTCCTTGGCGTTCGGGTGCGTTGTAAGCACAGCCTGTCCAATATCTATAAGCACCAGCTCTTTTCCGCCCTTTCCCGGAGCCAGGATATTGAACTCGGAGAGGTCCGCATGCACCAGCCCCCTCCTATAGAGCTTAGCCGCCCACCCAACCACCTCCCGATAGGCCCTTTCCAACCCCTCCTCATCGAGCTTCGCCTCTTTCAGGGTTTGCGATGCATTTCCGCCCTCGCCAATAAACTCCATAACCAGGACATTGTTCAGGAAGCCGTATGCAAGCGGGACCCTCACGCCCGCATCCCTCGCAATCTGCAAATTCTTAAATTCTTTTTTTGTCCATTCGTAAACCAAGTTCCTTTTTCCCTTTCCTATATGCTTAAACCTCAAATCCCCCTTAATATATTTTTCCATATTCTTGAAGCCGGATGTCTCCACCTTGTAAATTTTCACGGCGCGGTAATTCCCGCCTTTGTCGACGGCGCGAAAAACATGCGCCTCTTTTCCCGTGCTGACAACAAATTCGACAACATCAAAAATTCCCTTTGTCGCGAGCTTGTGCAAAGTGTCCAAGGTTGAGTTGTCAAACACCTTCGCAAATATCCTCCTCTCATTCTCGCCCTTGATGAGCTTCCTTATGCTTAAGTCGTCTTCCATAAGAACTAGATGGGGGAGCAGGTATTTATTGGTTTGTGAAGTGGCTTTGCGGTTACATGGCGTTCTGCATCTTGTCGAGGTAGCCCTTCCTTTTCAAATGCTCGGACTGTACCTGGGTGTATCTCCACACAACATCGGCCTTGCTTTTCTGGAACTCCCATAATTTTACAATCACAAAATCCCCCACCCTCATCCAAACCCGTTTCTTCAGCTTTCCGGGAATCCTGCAAATCCTTTCCTCGCCGTCTTCGCACATTACCCTTATGTTTGTGCCCCCGACCCTCTGTGTAACAACACCAAACATTTCAAGATCATCGCGCCTTGGAAGCTTTGTCCTCCTGACTTCATCTTCTGGGCTAATCGTGGCTCCCGGCTTTTTCTTTTTCTTGAAATTCGGTCTGTATCCCGCCAAAATTACACCTCAAATCCTGAATATCTGCGCATGCGGCACTCCCGCCAGCTTAATTACATCGTCATCCTTTATATACCCCATCTTCACGGCCGCACTGACAACCCTTTCCCCCAAAAGGTTTGCGGTTGCCGCCTCTTCCAGAGAATCCTTAAGCCACTTTGCGTCAACCGAGTCCTTTCCGTAAAATTCTTCCTTAACGGCAATCTCGTTACTGTCGCCCCCGATGAATTTACCGGCAAGTTCCCGGTCGCAGCAGGCAACAACCTTCTGCCCCTGTATTTCGTGCATCTTTCCCTTCAACAATTCACTTCCTTATCGGGCTTACCGCACCGCAGGCTTCACACTTAAGCATCTTAACTCCGCTCTGGTCCTTGGATTTCGTGTCGGGCTTTCCGCACTCGGGGCAAAGGACAAATATTTTCACATAGTTTGTGAACATCTTGTTTATCTGGTCAGGGAAGAACTTTCCGTTCAGCACCAGCCTCCCCTCGTTAATCGTCGCCGCGGTTCCCAGTTCCTTTGTTATGAATTTGAGAACCTGCTTTTCGTCTCTCCCCACGGCCTTCATCGCCTGCGAGAACTGCTTCACAATCGTCTTATGCCCCTGGATGTAGCTCTCCAGCCGGGGTATTTCGAACCTTTCCCCGCTTCCCTCGGCTTGCGGAAGCTGCATATACAGCCTGTCCAGCATCTTGTTGTATTCCATACTACAGTTGGGGTTGCTTCACTTTTTAAAACATAGGTTCCCGCCGTTTTTACGCCATTTTCGGTTAATTTAATAAATCCCAAAACCCATATGATTGCATGGACATAGGCCTCATGTTGGCTGCTTTCGATTCCCTTCTTCAGGGCCTTATCCAGCAGTGGGGGCTATTCGGTATATTCGTTGCCGCGATAATCGCAAACGCAACAATTTTTCTCCCGATGCCGCTTGACATCATGGTTTTCAGCCTCGGTGCGCTCTCCAAAGACATTGGTTTTGTGTTTGCAGCCGGCATCTTCGCGGGGGCGGGGGCGGCGATAGGCGAGATGACTGCCTACATTGTCGGCTTGCTTGGGATAAGCGCGGTTGAGAAGGCAAAGCACAAGGAGTATGAACAGCTTGAAGGCATAACGAAAAAACTAAACAACAAAGGGTTTGTATTCATAGCTATTGCGGCCCTTACCCCTTTTCCCTTCGACCTTGTGGGAATTGCGGCGGGCATTATCAAATACGACCCCAAGAAGTTTTTCGTTGCGTGCCTCGCGGGGAAACTGGCAAGATACATCCTGATTGTCCTGGGCGGTTTTCTGAGCCTGGGAATTGTCAAGACTGTTTTTATGCTCGGCTGATTTCCTCATATGCTAAAGGCCCAAACCATTGCCAAAGCGAACAGCATCAGCACCGTCTGAAGGGGGAGTGCGGGCAGGGCCTTCCCTATGTGCTTGGAGCTGTAATCGATTGTCAAAACCAGCCCGGCAAGCGCCGCAAGGAGAACAAGGGAAGGCGCAAGCAGGTCGAAGGGAAAGGGCTTTGAAAAAGACACAAATTTCAGCACAGATGCGGCAACAGCAAGAGGAACAACCATGTCCCCTGTTCCCATCTCAAATTTATGTTCCTTCACAGGCATCGCATAGGTAAATGAAAGATTCTTCTCGGTTATCGCCTTCGCCAAGGTGACCATGTGCTTTGTCCTGAAAACCGCAATGAGGTCGTAAACCGCAAGCAGCACAATGAAAATAACTATCGGCAAAACCCCCAAAGAAACCCCTATCAAAGAGCCAGCCCCCGCGACAGCAATAACCGATGTCATGTTCCTCATGCCAAGGTGCTGCGGGAAGACATTCCTAAGCACAACCAGCCCGGTGGAAAGAAGCAAAACAAGCCAGGAGAGAAACCCCCCAATTCCCCCGATGAAAAACAGGGGGATATCGGCAAGCGCCGAGAGGACGATAAGCGATGTCCCGAAAATCGCAAGGGATTCAAACGCCTTGAAAATAAAATATTGCAGCTTTCCCTTAACAAAAGAAATCACGACAAGAAGAACCGCGGTAAACACAAGGATGTAAGCAAAGAGGTAAAGGCTGTTCTCAATATCCTCGGGATTGTCGGTTGCGAGCTGCGCGCTCACCCCCGTGCCCGCAAGCGCATACGCAGTGTACATCCCGATAACCTGCGTTATAAGGAAAAGAATTACAAGCTGGCCGAGCAGGCTTTTGTTCATGCAAAGAAGATGTTGTTTAAGGTTTTAAATGTTCGCTATCCCCTCTGCGTCGGCTTCAGGAAACCATGCCTTGGCTCGTACAAATCACCCGCTTTCTTCAGCTTGTTGATGAGCTCCCTTACCTTCTCCTTCTCAATTCCCTGGATACTCAATTCTTCGACAATTTCCACAACAGGAATCATGTCAACTCCGTCGGCAGCCTTCTCCCTGATGATGTTCATAACCTTCCTCATGTTCTCGACTTTTGAGTGGGACTGCCCTGTTGTTATCAAATCAATGTCAATCCTTCCTGTTTCTTTGTCGGTTGCGAGCTCCTGCATCGATGTCCTGAATATCCTGATAGCCCTTTCGGTATCCTGCTTGTCAACGGTATTGCTCAGCCGTATCCTTGCGCTTGCCTCGCTAAGCCTAATCAGTGCCTCAAGCTGCCTTGCGGTCGCGGCATAACCCCCCTCTTTCCGCCCCATATCCCGCAAACCAAGGTAGAACTCTGAGAGGTCTTTCATTGCTTCGTCATTCATAATCGGGAAGATGTTCTGCCTCGCAAATGAAATATATTTCTTCAGCACATCCCCGCTTATTTTCGGGGTTAAAGCCTCCTTCATATCGTTTGCAGCCTGGTTATTCAGTTTCTTTCCGGTTGCATTTTCCTGGAGCATCATTTCGCCGGCCTGGTGGGATTTGAGCATGTGGTTTGTAATCTCCCCGTCCTTCTCAAGCACATCGCGAATCATGAAGAAGAGGTCGAACCTTGAAATCAGGGTTGGAGGAAGGTTGATTTGCTCAATGAAATTCTGGTAGGGATCGAACCTTGAAAATTTAGGGTTTGCGGCCGCAAGCACAGACGTTTCAGTTTTGAACCTTGCGACAATGCCTGCCTTCGCAACACTAACTGTGTTATGCAGGATCATGTTATGGGATATGAAAGTGTGGTTTGGCTCAATTGTGACATCATATACCCACCCGGAAGAAGGTTTTACTTCTTCTTTTGAGACAACCTTTACCCATCTTAAGGAGGGGTTTGCCACTTTCCTAAGCTTGCTTATCTCCTTTTTGGAGGAAATAATTCCTTCACAAACACAGGTAAACGCATCCAGGTATTCCTGCCTGAATGCGTTCGCCTCTTTCCGTTCCCAATGGCAGAATGCAGCCCTGCTGAACCCGCCCGCATCCGCCAGCGACTGCCGGGAAATGTTAAGCATAATCCTTGCAGCCCGGAGAATCTTCACGGAAGGATTTTCCAAAGACTGTATTTCCATAAGGGCAAGTTCTGTCTTCCTAACCTTTCTCTCAAGCACGCCTATAATCTGCATTAGCTTCTTTCTCCGGAAATTTGTTTTTCCTGACTTGTGTGTTGTTATTGTTTCTCCCGCAACCTTGCTTTCTAGCAACCTTGTTTTTCTGCAAAGCTCCGAAACCTTGTTTCCGCAGTTGGGCACGAAGTCATAAAGTGTACGGAATTTTTTCCCGCCCTGTTTTTCCAAATAGGCTGCAAGTTTTTGGTCTTTGTCTTTGTGGCCAAACCCTATTTTTTCGGAGAATGCCCTGAGATTTTCAATGCCGGTAATGCCAACCTTAAAAACAATGCTTTTCTCGGTCTTTTCTCTTGAGATTATGCTCTGTATTCCGAACCTAAGCAGGACGGTCTGCACCTGCCCCGCGAGTTCTTCGGACTCAACAATAACACTCGCCCTTGCCGCCCCCGATGATGTAAATGAGCCGTCCCCGGCGAACAGCCCTTTCAGGATTTCCCGTATTTCTTCATCCCTGCAGCCCATAAGCACAGGCGGTATTCTTTGATTTTTTCCTTTCCCCACAAGCCTCTCATCCAGGTTCTTCAGGAACCTCACAAGATCCTTCGAAATTAACCTGCTGTTTATGACCTCGCTTTTCGCAGTGTACTTATGGGGAACAAGGCCAAACTCATTTCCTGCGATTTCCGAGAAGTCTGTTATAAGCTCGTTATTTTTGTTTGAGAGGCACACCCCGTTTATCTTCCCCCTGTTCATTTCATGGCCGCCGTCGCTTAGAAGGTAGCCGACAAACCTGCACAGCCCTGCGCTGTTATGTAACGGTGCTTTAAACTCTTTTTTCCCCTCGTTAGGCCCAATCTCCTCAAAGTGCTGAACCTCCCCTCCTATGGGCAAATGGTTTGGGAGAGGGACAAAATCACCCTCCCCAATCTCATTCGCTGTTACAGTAGTTATCTCCCCATTCCTGACTGTAAAACAGGGGTGTTCAGGGGTAACTGTAATGCTCCTGCCATTTTGCACATCAATCTTGACCATTTTTTCAGGAGCCTTGTGCTTGCTTACTCGATTTATAGGGCATTTGTAAATTTCCTCAAAGTCTGTTGTAAGAACTTTTTCAGTTCCGGCATAGGGCATTATGAGGCAGTCTTTTCCCCCGACTTCCGCACCTTTATGTTTCTCGAAAAGGTTTTCGACAAAGTCCCCTATTTTAATCTCACTTCCGTCGGAAAGGAGGAGCATTGTGCCGTAGTCGTAGCTTTGCTGTTCAAGGGCCTCGTGCATCGCACTCCTGTCCTCGGGGTCCATCTTGTCAAATTCATCGATAAGCGCAACTCCCCCATTCGCAAGAACCAAAGCTCCGGCCTTTATAGTCCAGCCGCCTTCTCCAAAATCGTCTTTTACCGCGGTTGCGGAAATTCCCGCGCCGGTTGCCGTCTTTCCCGCGATGTAAACAGACTTCGGCGCAATCTTGTTAGTTTCCAACAACATCATTGATTTGGCCACACCCGGATCTCCCACCAAAAGCACATGTATGTTCCCCCTGATTTTGGTGTCTCCGGGAAGTGTTTTCCTGATGCCCCCGAAAAGCTGCAGGGCAACCGCCTCCTTCACAGCCTCATGCCCATAAATCGCGGGTCCAATGCTCCCGATAAGCATGTCATAAACATCGCCCCTTGAGGCAAGCTTCTTAATCTCTTCCTCCTCCTCTCTGCTTATCTCGACATCGTCAAATTCCTTCGCAGTTTCCTCGAGATGGAGCGATTCCAGATACCTCTCGTAGACAACTTTCTTGTCCTTCCCTGGATAGAGCCTCAGCACCCCCGTCAGTTTTGTCCTGTCCCCGGGGCTTATCCTGTTGACCATGTCGTCAGTGAGGTAAATGTCAAGCGTTGTCGGCTGCTCGCTCCCCTTCAGATTTTCCAGAGGCTCCTGTATTTGCACTTTCTGCGAATCAATAAACTTGCTTTTCTCGGTAACCAATTCAAAGTCCCTGTGCTTGCAGTCGCAAATCGCGGGCTTCCTCAACTGCTGGCTGCTCTGTATTATCTCATAGGGTGTGTCGCACCTTTTGCATTTCCACACCGCAACTCTGAGCTTCGGCATTACCTGGGTTATCATCCCGACAACCCCCTCCACACTTATCATCTTGTTCAGCTGCTTCGACCCCAAATCCCTAAGCAAAGGCTGTGCATCTTTCGGCAAATTGAAAAACCTGACATGCGGCTTGAAATTGTCTACCTCAAGCGCGGGAACATCGATGTTCGAGACAGCCTCCTCCGCAGCCTTCAGCAAATAATCGGGGTTGTCAAGAAGCTCATCAGCCAATTCATAATCATACTGCTCAAGCAGGTGAAAATCAACCTCCAAACTCCTCCTTTCGGGGTAGCCTTCAGCCAGCCTCTCAACATCTTTCTGGTAGTTGACCTTCAGGAAGGTTTCAAACTTGCCCACAAACGGGTTTTCAGAAACTTCCGTGAGAACCTCTTCACTCAAACATATCCCTCTCTGTAAATAATTGCCTGTTTTGCACCTTTTAAAGACCCCCCCAGGGTCGGATTTCCGGTGCCACTGGCACCACTTCGCTCCGCTCGGACGGTGCGAGCCGACACGTCCGGTCCACAGGGGCTCGCTTTGCGACTTGGTACGTGTCCCATATGCGATATGGGACTTCCTCGCCTCCTCGGCCCGGACTTACAATTTGTATTGGGATTTTGTGTATTGGAATCGATTTTCACGTAAAAAATTACGGCTTTATTATTATGTCCTGCAGGGTTATATTCCTATTTAGTTTGGAATTTGAACTTCCCGGTTTTCCACCCAAGTTTAAAAGAAATTCGCAACATCTCTCTCATCATGGCACAGAAATTCTTTATAACGACAGCCATCGACTACCCCTCGGGAAAGCCTCACTTAGGGCACCTCTACGAGAAGGTCTGCGCCGACAGCATAGCGAGGTGGCACCGCCTTAAGGGCGAGAAGGTCCATTTTTCAACAGGGCTTGACGAGCACGGCGCCAAAATCCGGTGCAAGGCAAAGGAAGCCGGGAAAAACCCGCAGGCATTTGTCGATGAAATGTCAAAGCACTTCATCGGGCTCTGCAAGCTCTATGGCATTTCCTATGACGACTTCATCCGCACAACCGAGAAGCGCCACCTGCGCTCTGTCCTTGGAATTTTCGAAAGGCTTGAGAAGAAGGGCGATGTTTATAAGGGAGCTTACGAAGGCCTTTACTGCGTCGAGTGCGAGACCTACTACCTTGCAAAGGATTTGGAGAAAGGCAAGTGCCCCACCCACGGAACTTTGCCCCAAAACGTGAAGGAGGAAAGCTATTTCTTCGCGATGTCGAAGTACAGGGAGAAGCTGATAGGGCACATCCGGAAAAATCCCGAATTCATTCGCCCCGAAGAGAGGCGAAATGAAATCCTTTCCCGCTTGAAAGAGCCCCTGCAGGATTTGAGCATAAGCCGCACTTCATTCGACTGGGGTTTCAAACTGCCTAACGAGCCTTCCCATGTTTTCTATGTCTGGTTGGATGCCCTGGCGAATTACCTGACAACAAGCGGTTATCCCGATACCAAGTACAAAAAGCTGTGGCCCGCACTTCACATCATAGGCAAGGACATAATTTGGCACCACTGCGTCATCTGGCCCTGTGTTTTGCTTTCCGCAGGAATCGAACTCCCGAAATCTGTTTTCGCCCACGGTTTCATCCGCACCGAAAGCGGGGAGAAAATGTCAAAGAGCAAGGGCGAAGTTATTGACCCAATTGCCTTAGCGGAAAAATATCCGATTGACGCAACCCGCTATTTCCTCCTTCGCGAGGTTCCTTTTGGGGAAGACGGGAACTTTTCGGAAGCGGCTTTGAAAACCCGCATGAACAGCGAGCTTGCGAACGATTTGGGAAACCTCCTGAACCGCACAATCGTAATGCTGAACAAATACCGCGCAGGAAAAGTCCCGAAAGGGGAAACAGACAGGAAACTGCGGAAGGCGCTTGCGCTCCCTAAGATAGGGAAGCATATGAAGAACCTTGAGCCGCACAATGCCCTCGCCGAAATATTCCGCTTTGTTGCCGCGGCAAACGCCTACATCAACGAGAAGGAGCCGTGGAAAAAGGACGGAAAAGAACTTGACAATATCCTTTACTCATTGGCCGACTCCCTAAGGATAATATCTATACTTTTAAGTGCGTTCATGCCATCAACCTCCGAAAAGATAAATTCGCAGATAGGCGTGAAGTCGGCTCTTTTTAAGGACACGAAATTCAATTTGCTCAAGCCCGGCACAAAAACAGGAAAATCGGAAATCCTCTTCAGGAAGGCGGAGTAGATGCCGGTCTACCGGAAAGGCCGCAGGGAAGTGAAAGCGGAGGAAGGTCTTTTCCAGGAAAGGCCCCTCTCCCGCAAGGAAAAGGTTCCCCGGAGAAAATGGCACTGCGAGTCCTC
Organism: uncultured archaeon; assembly: GCA_964540145.1. GTDB lineage: Archaea > Iainarchaeota > Iainarchaeia > Iainarchaeales > CAZILS01 > CAZILS01. Next base: position 132,539 of record CAZILS010000002.1, read on the forward strand.
CTCCCTCTACAAGGTTTCCAGGGACCTCGGCTTTGACATACTCGGTTTCCTCAAGCACCGGGCGGAGGAGAGGCCCTCCCTGAAGGTGCTCGACTGGGGCTGCGGTGCCGGCGCCGCCGCCGAGGACCTCGCCCTCGTTGCCCGCCACGGGAAACTCAACGCAAAAATATACGGCTACTCCGGCGAGTCGTGGAAGGAGTGGAACGAAATAAGCGGGGTAACCTTCCTCCACTCTCCCGCAAGGGCATCCCCCTCCTATTTCCCGGGCAGGGGCCTCGACCTTGTCTATTCCCGCCACGGCCTGTTCCATCTCCAAGGCGAGCCCTTCAGGAAGCTTATTTCCGCCTTCGCGGGAAAGCTTGCCCCCGGAGGAAAAATGGTTTTCGATATCGTGCGCTCAAGCCAGAAAGCGGCGGTCGAGGAAACAGTCTCCTCCCTCAACTCGCGGGAAGGCAATGGAAAATTCTCCATTCGGATAGAGGGCACCTTCGCCGCGGGCGCGGTCGTCAAGATTTCCCGGGAAAAATGAACTTCTGCAGCATCCCGGCAGCCGCCCCGGCTGTCCTCCCGCCCCTGTCCTTTGAGGGATTAACCTCGACTAAATCCATCGCCTTCACGTTTCCGCTTTGCTTCACAATATCAAGCAAATCAGAAAGCTCCTTTTTCGTTAAGCCCCCCTTCTCCAAATAGCCCGTGCCCGGTGCCTCTTCAGGAGAAAGCACATCAATATCGATGCTTAGGTATATTTCTTTATTATCCGCAATAAAACCGGAAATCTTTTTTTTCGCCTTTTCAAAATCGCTTTTGATTTCCTTTTCGTAAACCACATTCAGTTTTTTTTCCCTGATGAATTTCTCCTCAATAGCATCAACCTTCCTTATGCCCGCGAGGAGCAGCCTTTCAACATCAACCATGCCTTCGTTCACCGCGGCCCTCACAAGGTCCTCGTGCGAAATCGGGGAGAAATCGGCAACGCAGTCGGGATGTGCGTCGAAAATCAGCAGCGCGGGTTTCTTCGCCTGCTCTGAAAATGCCTTGAACGTGCCGTACGTGATTGAATGGTCCCCCCCCAAAAAAACAATAAATTCGTTTTTGTTTTCTGAAAAAGTTTCCTTCGCTTTTTTGTAAATGTTTTCCTCGGTTTCATCGAGGCTGTTTTCAACAACATTTACGCCGTCAATTTCGCCGTCAAAACTCAGGGTTTCAAGTATCGCATCAGGCGCTTTCTCACACCCGAGATTCATATCCATGCAGCCCTGCGAGCTTTCCACCTTCACAATTTTCATACAACAGCCCTAGCCAGAAAATATTTATATAGGGGTTTCCCCATAGTCGATATATGCCGAAGAGAAAAGGGCCTTTTGGCCCAAGGGAGATATGGAAGATAAAACTCAAGGAGGGCATCACCCCCGCCGGAAAGCCGGAGAACAGCATCCGGGCGTTAAGGAGGCTTGGGATTGAAAGGGGAATGGTAAAGGAGATGCTCGTTAAGGAGCGCCTGAAAGAAGGATTCTCCCAAGAAGATGCCGAAGCCGCCGCCGAGATGCTCCTAAAAAGGAATTACGACCTTCGCAGGATTAAATAATCGGTCAGTTCTTCTTCCTGACAATTTTAACACTGGGTCCATACCTGTGGTACTCGACCTCAATGCCGCTAGCAAGCCCTGAAACGTCCTTCGGCTTTGCTGTTTCAAAAGTCTCATAGCTTTCGGTGTCCATAAGCTGCACCCTGTCCCCCATAACCGCGACAACCTGCGCAGTGCTCTTTTGAATTATGGGGACTTCGGCCTCAGAACCTGTGCTCTTAAGCAGGCCCCTTTTTTGGCCTGTGAAAATGTCAATAGCGGTTATCCTCGCCTTCGCTGCGCCGTGCTTCCCCGGCTTTGATTTCTCATACGCTTTTATCTGGCATACGCTGTCATCTATTAGCACATAGCTCCCAATCTTAAGCTTGCTTATTTGCACAAACTTTTTTCCCATATCCGCCATACAAATCCCAAATAGATTGGTGGTTTAAGTTTAAATAGCTATCATAGGCTTCCCCCTAAAATGGATAACAATAAATAGTTTCGCCTGCATTATGTATATATGCAGCAGCCCAGTGTTTTTGAGAAATTTGTCGGCAAGCTGGCCAGAGCCAAGAAGGAAAGCAGGAACCTGGCGGTTTTCATAGACGGCCCCAATATCCTCCGCAAGGATTTGAACATAGACCTCAGGGACATAAGCAGGCAGCTGGGCAAATTCGGCAAGGTCAAGATAGGCAAGGTCTTCCTGAACCAGTACGCGAACGACAAGCTCCTCGAGGCGGTTGTGAACCAGGGTTATGAGTCAATCATTGCTGTCGGGGACATAGATGTCACGATGGCGACAGAGGCAACAGAGGCAATCTTCAACCCGACAATAGACGCAATTGCCTTTGTAACAAGGGATTCCGATTTCCTTCCCGCGATAATAAAGGCGAAGAGGTATGGGAAAGACACGATAGTGCTTATGGCGGAGGAGGCAAGCGCGGCCTCCCTGAAAAACCACGCCGACAACGTCGTGATAATCGGCAAGTAGGTGTTTGCAAGATGAACCTTCCTGTTGGAGAACTTTTGGAGGAGGGGCTTCCCCTCAAAGATTTCAAGGCAAGGCAAACATTGGAATTGCTCGCCGACAAGCTGTTTTCCGGGTATGTTGTCTGCGGCAGCGAAGGGAGCGAGGGCATGGAAGAGGGCATATTACTCTTCAAGCGAGGCGAGGTTATAGCGGCAATTTACGAGTACTGCAAGCACCGCCAGGATTCTTTCGGGGACAAGGCTTTGCCGCAGGTAATGAACTCGTTCCTCGCACCGCACGGGGTTGTTGACATTGTCTCGCTTGGCCTTTCAAGGGTCGACCTGGTAACCGCATTCAACGACAAGATAAAGCTCCCGAAGACAATCCCCAAGAAGGACATCCCAAAATACCTCCCGAAATCCTACACAAGGAACTTCGCCGAGAATGAGCTGAAGGGCATTGAGAAAGAGGAGAAGTCAAAGTATGATATCTTCAAGCGTTTGGGGCTTGGCCAGCTGAGCAAGTAACTTCGCAAAGCCCGGCAGGCAAATCCGCAACAGCCTAATTCAGCATCCACAGCGAGAGATTAAGGATTGTTGCGAAGCTAACCCAGAGGAGGTATGGCACCATCAAATACGCCGCCAGCTTCGAAACAGGATAGAACTTTCTTATTGTAAGCACAATCAGCGCCCACAACGGAATTATTCCCGCAAGCCCGAGCAAAGGGCTATGCATCCCGAAGAAGAGGAACGACCACGCGGCGTTCAGAGCAAGCTGCCCCCCGAAAAGCATAACTCCTGCCTTAACATCCTTGTTTTGGATGCCTTTATTCCAAACCAGATATAGCGCAATCCCCATCAATGCGTAAAGGGTTATCCAGACAGGTGCGAACACCCAGTTAGGCGGGCTGAAAAAAGGCTTGTTCAAAGAAGCATACCATGTCGGGATGTTCGGCATTGTTGCCAAAGACCCCAAAATGCCGGCAAGCTGGCAAAGCGCGATTGCCCCGACAAGCTTCCCTGTTTCCCTAAGGTTCATGCGCTAATTAATGCCCTAAGGGATATATAAAACTGCCTTATGCCCGCAAATAAAATAACTTTCCCTCCTATCAGGGTATGCGCAGATTTCCGTTGGCACTTGCATTTTTCACAGCCCTTATTCTGGTTTCAGGATGCGCCTCCCATGCAGGGGAGCAGCCCGCCCCAAAAAAGTACAGCAGTTTTAACCTTCCAATTTCCGAAAGGAGCTTTTACATAGGGATGGTTCCAACCCCGAAAAACATCCCCGGCTCAAGCTTTGATGATATTATCGATGCTGTTGAGGAAAGCTCCAAAATAGGGGAAGTGACAATGGTCTGGACAGAACCTTCGGGAATAGGGCAGCATGCCCGGCTTGCCGAAAACCGCGTGATAACAGGGGCCAGGGTCTTCGGCCTGAAGCCTGTGATAAGCCTAGGCTTCGCAACCATAAAAGAAGTTCCAGGGGAAGGATTGAAATATGTGATTGATGCCCCCGAAGAGGTAACCCCCTCCCTTTCAAAAGGGGAATTTAGGAAGCTTTGGAAAGAGGAGGCAGTGAAAATCGCAAGGGATTTCAAGCCGGAATACCTTTCCCTCGGCAACGAGATAAATGATTACTTTTATCTCAACCCCGGCCAATTGGATGATTACCTTTCCCTGTTTGATGAAACTTATTCCGCAGTGAAAGAAGTTTCCCCAAACACAAAAGTATTCGTGGTTTTTTCCTACACCCATTTGATTGACAATTCGCAGTGGGATTTCTTCGAGAAGTTTGACTCAAGGGCGGACCTGATAGGCCTTACAACCTACCCCCGGAAACATTTCTCAAAACCATCGGGCATCCCAAAGGACTATTACTCAAGAGTTTCAACCTACACAGGAAAGCCCATAGCCTTCACCGAAATAGGGTGGCCCTCGGATGCCGCTTCCGAAAGTTCCGAAACCGAGCAGGCAGAATTCCTCCTACGCTTCCTTGCTTTGACAAAGGGAATGAAACTTGAAATGGCCAACTGGCTATTCCTCCACGAAACAGACCTATCTGGAATTGCCGGCTCTGTCACAAGCCCCGCAACCGCAACCATCTCCCTGCGAAACAAAGATGGCTCGAAGAAAGAAATCTACAATGCCTGGCTGGACCTTTATTCTCTCGCAAATGGCCAGTAGCAACATTTTTAAGCTAATAGAATCTACTATACCTGCCGGTGTTTTTTTGGGTAGAGTTATTGTTGTTGTCAGCGGTAAGGGCGGTGTTGGAAAAACAACGCTTGTCGCAAACCTCGGCATAGCCCTCGCAAAAAAGAAATATAAAGTTTGTGTGGTCGATGCGGATATCGCCATGGCAAACCTAACGCTTGTTCTCGGTATGCAGACAACCCCTATCTCACTGCACGAGGTGCTGTTGGGGCAGGCGGCAATCCGGGATGCTATTTATGACGGCCCCGATGGTTTGGGGGTTGTTCCTTCCGGCCTTAGCCTTGAAACTTACCGGACAGTTGATTCAGACAGGCTCGCAGGAGTTATCTCAACGCTCAAGGACGATTATGATTTCGTTATCCTCGATGCCCCCGCAGGGATAGAAAAAACAGTGCAGGCCGCGATTGGCGCGGCGGAGGAAGCCCTGCTGATAACAAGGCCAACACCCCCCTCGATAGCGGATGTCCTGAAAATAAAGATGACCGCACAGCGATTGGGAACGAGGATAACGGGCATAGTGATAAATTTCGCAAGGAACGAGAAAGGCGAGATAAACCGCTATGACATTTCCAAGATGCTTGAGAGCCCGATATACGGGGTTATCCCCTTCGACGATGATGTAAGGAAAACCTTCCTGATGGAAAAGCCCGTGCCTGTGTGCAAGAGGAACCCGAGGTCGCAGGCGGCAATTGCAATAGCCAAAATCGCGGGCAAGCTGGCCGGGGTGGAGAAGGTAACAAACGAGAAAAAACCAAACCCGATTTCAAGGCTGATAGGCGCGATTGCATCAATATTCAAGAAAAAGGAAAAACCAAAGGAGTGATTTGAGTGACAAGCAGCAGACCTTTTGATTCATTGAATGAATCCGTGGGCAAGGAAGTCCTTGTCCTGCTTAAGGGAAATGTCCGTATCCGCGGTTCATTGCAGGCATTCGACGGCCACATGAACGTTGTCCTTGACAACGCCGAGGAGATAGAGGACGGCAATTCGAAAACAAAGTACGGAAAGCTGATTCTCCGCGGGGACAACATAATCCTGATTTCGCCCTGAACAGGCCTGATAAGTCAGGTTTATAAAAAATCCGCATGATTTACTTACTTAGCGCAAGCGAAGTGCGCAAGTTTTAGTGAAGGGGTCGTGGTCTAGTGGTATGACGTACGCCTGGCATGCGTAAGACTGCGGGTTCGATTCCCGCCGACTCCACTACCTTGTTTTCTTGGTGAAGTTCGCGGAAATTAAGAGAAATGTGCCGTCTTTTCGCCTATCCTTCTCAATGACTCCCTGTTTAGCCAGCGAGTCCAGGGCATTTTCGAAATCATTTCTCGCCTGCTGCAGGTTCGCACCCTGCCTCATCTTTTTGATAACCTCGTGCCAGAGCCCGTTGATGTGTATCTTCATGCCCGGGGCTGCGGCAATCTGCCCAATAAGCCACCTGTTTCCCCCGCCAATTTTCATGCCCTTCAGCTTTTGCGTGTCAAGGACAATCCTGGATTTTGGATTAGGTGCCTTCACCGCTTTCCTTTGGGGCTCGCCCTCCGCAAGGATGTAATCCGGGTTGATGCTCAAAACCGCCCTTCCTAACGGCCCCCTGTGCGCAATAAGCACGCCATTGTCCCCCCCTGCCAGGGTTCTGGAAATCGCATTCTCGAACATTCCCTCCATTTCCTGTTTTTTCATCTGGCCGCCGCTAAGGCCATTCAGCTCTGCAAAAAAAGATTTTTTCAATGCGCCAATTCCGAGTGTGTGGTTCTTTGCGGACGCGACCTTTTCGACAAGGTCCCTTTGCTGGGGTCCAAGTTCCCTAAGCTTTTCCCTGTCAAGCTCGATTTTCTTCAGCCATATGTGCTCCTTGTTGTATTCGATGCCTTCGACCCCCCTGAGAAAATCAAAAAACCTTCTTCTTGCTATTGTTTCGTCCGGCTGCAAACCCACGCCCCCGAACTCCTCCCTGTAAAGTTCAAACAGGGGTTCTATGGGAATTTTTTTCGGCGCATTTTTTCTCCCAAGTTCGAGAAGTATCGCACTGATGAGCCCCTTTTTCCTTTGCCATGATTTTTTTGGCATCATCGGGGGCTTTTTCGGAGCCTTGAGGGTTTTTCCTTTCCCGGTTTTTCTGAATGCGGCCATATTGTATTTATGCGCAAACCTGTATTTATCACTTTCCCGGCATTAAGTTTCCCCAAAAACACATCTTTTTATATCTATTAAATCAAGTAATAACGGCATGCCTGAGAAAAGAGCAATTCTGCTGGATTCGGTGAGGCGCCTGCTTGCGCTCAGTATTTCAGACAGCGAAATAGTCGAGAACCTGAAAGGCGTGGGGCTGGATGAGGCAGAAGCAAAGAGTATCATTGATGAGGCCAGAGGCAAGAAGCCGTCCGTGCCCCCTGCCGAGCCGTCAGCCGAGGCTTCCGCCCCTGTGCCGCCGGCAGAGGGGGAGTCAACCCCCGGGGAAATCTCCGACCAGATAGTTGCGGCAATGGATGCCCCTCCCGCCAAAGACTCATCCGGAGAGACGGAGGAAAAGCCAAAGGCCCGGCCAAAAACCGATAAGAAGGAAGAGCCTGAACCGGAATTGCCTCCCGCAAAGCCAAGCGGCGATGTTGCCGAACTCTGGAAGAAGGGAATCCTTACAACAGTCAGCTCAAAGCTCGAGCAGATGGAGAAACTGAAGAAGAACCTCGATTCCGAGATTAACGCCAGGGTCAAGGAGCAAACAGAGAAGGAGATAGCCAAGATGAAGGTTATTTTCGATTCCCAGAAAACCTTATTACTCGACAAAATCCACACCGAGATGGAAAAGACAAGGGATGAGACCCTTGACATAATCAAGACAGAACTGCAGAAAATCAATGAGGCGCAGGCTTCCGAAGAGCAGCTCCTCAAGCGCCTTGAAGCCAAGGGCAGGTTCAACGCGGAGCTGATAAACACAATCAACGACAAAATCGCAAGCCTCGATTCCACGAGAACAAAGTTTGAGTCTGATGTGAAGGAGTTTATGGATAATGCTGAAACCAAAAACAAGGCCGCGCTTGCCGAGCTCAACGGCAGCATAGACGAGGCCGATGAAAGGATAACAAAAAGCCTGGATTTGCAGTCAAAGATAGCGGAAGGGCTGCTTCAGGATGCCCGGGACAAGGTGGATAAGATGGCGCTTGCCAAGACCGAAGACCTGGAAGCCGAGATCAAGGGCAGGATAGCCGAGCTCGATGAAATGCGAAAAAAGATAGACCCAAAAATTGTTGAGGCGGAAATGAAAAGAATCAAGGAAGCATCCGAAGAGCTTAGAAAGCTGCAGAAGTCGCAGCTTGCCGCAATGGCCGAGGAGAACCGAAAAAGCCTGAAGGAAACAACCGACAACCTTGAGCTCTTCAAGCAGCAGTTTATAACCACGATTCAGAAAAATGTTGCGGCGCTGAACAAGTCAAAGAAGGAACTTGCGGGGCAGCTGAAGAAGAGGGACGCGATGGTCGATGAGCGTGTTAAGATGATAGATGCGAAGATGAAGGAGCTCACCGAGTTCGAGAAAACCTTCGCCGCCGAGATGGGCATTGTCCTTGAGAATGTCGTTCCCGGCAAGAAAAAGAATGCGAAGAAAAGCCAGAAAAAGAAGTGATTATCCGCGTTCTATAACCGTTGCCCTTGCGGCCTTTCCGCCGAAAAAGTTCTTGCAGTACTGCTCCGCCTTTTTGTAATCAAAATCAAGGCACGAAAAAAGGTTGATATAAGCGGCCTTCCTCGTTTCACAGCAGTGTACGGTTATCGAGCTTGCCTCGATGAACTGCAGCGCGGAATTGCCCTCCAAATGCTCCTTGCCAAAGCGGTGCACAATCGGCTCCCCGAATGTTTTGGTGCCGATGCGCTTCGCAAGGCTCCCGCAGAAATCCTTGAGCTTGGCCTTCGATTTCAGAACTTTCAAATCACAGCCCTGTATGTCCATAATGAGCTCGACGCCGAAAGGGCCTGTTTTACTTTTCTTTTCCGCCATATATGTTCCCCGAAATTAATGATATTTGGGCCCGGGCGGGATCGAACCGCCGATCTTCACCACGTCAAGGTGACGTCATTTATGGACTTCCGGGCTACACGATTTCACCGCGGAAATTAGCCACTAGACTACGGGCCCATAAAGGGTATCCTGTATTTTTTGTAATCCGTAAGATATTTTAAAACATCCCTTTTGTAGAGAAATTCGCCCTCCTCGGCTCTTTTGGCATACCTTACTATGTGGGCAGGGTTTGAACTGCCAATTTTCCCGAAGTATTTCCTTATTTTCTCCCAGGAGTTTGTTCCAACCTGCCCATTAGATTTGTAGGTGAAAATGCCCAAATCTTTCCCCAGATTATTCACCTGGTTCAAAAGCCCCGGGTTTTTGGAGTCGAATGCGAGGCACATGTATTCACCTCTTTTTGAGATACTGCCATCAGTGTCAATAAGGCCGCGTAAGCAAGCCTTCGAAAGATTCTTGTCAAGCAATATTTCGGGAGGTATTCTTAGCTTGTTCTTTATCTTGTTGCCGGCGGGGAGATTCAATGAGTCCCTGAAATAACGGCATATTTTTTTCGACCGAATTTCCAGGTAGGCGATATTGCGATTATTTGGAATCCTTATTACAGGCCTTAACCCAAACTTTTCTTCGGCAATCGAGTAAAGGTATTCAAGATACCTAATCGCGTATCTTTTGTCGGCGAAGATCCTGATAAAATAATTTGTTATCGTCCCATCCCCGAGACATGCGCCAATGAATTCTGCCAATCGCGCATCAATCTTGCCCGGTATCGTAACTCCGCTTAATTTCCTGCCTCCTCCGTTAGAGGCCTTACCTCCCTTGGACCGCCATTCGCCAAGTTTTCTCTTGCCATACTTCTTCATCAGTGATTTTATTCCGTTTTTTCCGCCTTTAGCTGCACCCCAATTATCATCAAAAACCTTAACCTTCAGTTTTTTGGGATTGACCTTTCCGGTTTTGCAGAGCTTCGTAAAGAGCGGCTGCGGCAAAGTAAGCTTTTCCGAATTGTATTTCTTAAATGCAGAATCCGATAAATCCAGCTTAGTTCCATACTCCCTGACAAATGCTTTGAGCGATAGTTCGCCACAAACAGACTCAATAAACTTTCTTTGTTCTCCTTTCTCAAAAACAACTCTTGCCATCAACAAATATATGCAGAAATCATCATAATTATATCATAAACTTCTTGACAACATCTCAAGCTTCTCGCATGCCATGCGCCGCTCCCTGGTAGTAGGGCCTTTGCACACCCTGCATTTTCGCAGTTTCCTCTCCCCTGCGGCATTCTCCCGGAGAAGGGGCCCACCTGCTCCAGTGTCCTCAAAACACTGTACTTCGAGCCGGGATACCGCTCCTCGGTTTTATCCACAATCTTCCTATAGTGGTTTCTCCTCGCCTCCCACCGCAGGGGGCAGTGCCTGTCATCGTATTTTATCCCCTTAAACTTCATGTACTTCACAATCTCGTTTTCCGGGGTCTCGTACAGGACCATTATTCCCGGCACAAATTCCTCAAAATCCCCGGTTTCTGAAACAGGGCCAAGCCCCGCCATCCGCTTAAGGTCGTTGTCAAACACATTCATCACAATGCTTTGGACACGGTCATTGAGGTTGTGGCCTGTAGCAACCTTGTCAGCCTTCATTTCCTTCGCCTTCCTGTTTATCAACGCCCTTTTCAAAACTCCGCAGAACGAGCATGGTGTCCCCGGTTCTTTATTCTTTTTCAGTTTCTCCCCTATTTCACCCATAGTAATGCCGTACTCCTCCCTGAACGAGAAGACAGCGTAGGGCATTCCCCATCTGCCCAGGTTTTTCTTCGCAATTTTCACAGCCCTGTCCTTGTGGCCCTTTATGCCCTCGTCAATAACTATCGCGCCGAGGTCGAGCCCCTCGGGAAAGTATTATGTAGAAGATAGGCAGCGCAGCTTGAGTCCTTTCCTCCGAAAACCCCCGCCCTAATCTTATCACTGCCGCTGACAAGCCTGTACTTTACCCTGGTTTTCCTGAACCGCTTCTCGAAGAACTCAAGGAAGTGCCCCCTGCAGAATTTATGGGAGCCACAGGGCAGGAGAATCTCCTCCCCTACCTTACACCGCTCGCAAGCCATTGTAAAAACATTTAAAACCCTTCCTAATCCTAATTGCTATGCAATAGTTTAATTCAGAACTGCTTTTGTGGTATCTATGAGCATGACCAAACAGGTAAAAAACACGTTCCAGAGCGAATTTGCCGGGAAGAAGGACGCAAATTACAATTACAAAGGCATCAAGCGAAATAGGCTCATAGAGTGGAGAAAGGAGAAAAAATCCATTGTTAAGGTTGACAAGCCCCTTAACATCCCGAGGGCGAGGGAGCTTGGCTACAAGGCCAAGGAAGGGGTTGTTGTTGTAAGAATCAGGGTGAGAAAGGGCTCGGGTTTGCACCGAAGGCCTATCAGGGGAAGGCGGCCAAAAAGGATGGGGGTAACCAAGCTCACGCGAAGAACCAACATAAAGTCAATGGCCGAGGCAAGGGTCTCAAAGAAGTACCCGAACTGCGAAGTTTTGAATTCATACAAAGTGGGTATGGACGGAAAGAACCATTATTACGAAGTTATAATTATTGACACAAGTTCCCCTTCAATAATCAAGGACAAGGATTTGAACTGGCTGTGCGAACCGCAGCACAAGGGCCGCGCAGACCGGGGAAAGACCTCTGCAGGCAAGAAGCACAGGGGCCTGCGCGGCAAGGGCGAAGGCTACGAGAAAGTAAGGCCGAGCATGAAGGCAAACTCCAGAAAGGCGAAGTAAAACCCTTATTAATAAGCGCAGCCGGCCCTCACGCAAAGGCAGCAAAATCCAAATAACCCTTATTAATAACTTCCCAAGCCTATTTTTTTCATGGAAACAGACATAGTTTTCTTCGATGACATTGCAGCTATTTCGAAGCAGGCGAAAGCCCTTAACACCGAAACCGTAATCCTCGCGAGGCATTTCAAGGACGCCCAAGAAGCCAAATCACTCAAGGAAAAAATATCCGTGCAAAAATTCGATTTCAAAACCTGCCACATTCTCCTGAAACCCGATTCCAAGGAGCTCAGGCGCTTTGAAAACTCAGCCGACCTGATAGCTATTAAGGGGGGCTCTGTGAAAATGAACAAGTTTGCTGTCTCCTCAAGAAGGGTTGATTTCCTAATAAGCCCCTGCACCTCCGGCAAGACAGAATTCGATATCGGCATCGCAAGGATTGCCGCCGAAAACAAGGTCGAGGTTTGTTTCCTCCTCTCGGGCCTTTTGGACGGGAAGCCCTTTCACAACTCCCTGCTGCTCAAAAACTGGCTGCTTGCCGCAAAGATGTGCAAAAAGTTCAAGGGCAAATGCTCGGTTTACTCCGGCGCAAACTCCCCTTCCGAAATGCGCTCGCGCGAAGACCTGAAATCGTTCGAGGCGCAGCTCGGCCTCACTTCTTCTTAGCGAAGTAAATATCCGCCTCTAACATCTCCCCATCCTTATAGAAGTGATGCACAAAGTAGAGGTTTCCCTCGTTGTCAAGAGAGGGCTCCCCCGCAAACTGCGAAATAATCAGCTCAGGCTCCTGCCATTCATCATTCTCCATCACAGCCCTGTAAATTGCGGGCGTGCCCATATAAGTCCTCAAGAACCATAGCTCGGAGCCGTCCTGCGAAAGCCATGGCCAGCCCTCAACAGCCTCTGTGTTCACAACCTCAATTGCGTTCTCCTCGCCCCAATCCCCATTAACCCTTTCCCTCATGAAAATATCATAGTCCCCGCCGCTTTCCCTATGGTAATACAGTTTTGTCCGGTCCTTTGAGAAATGAAATTCCCCGAACTCAAACCCAAACTCCTCTGTCATGTTCTCCCAGTTGCCCCACCTGCTCCCAATCCTATCGGCCTTCCATATCGCAAGCCCTGTATAGCCTTCCCTCGCAGAGCAAAACCAAATCTCATTATCCTGCGCAAACCCGCACCCGTCCAGAGAAAGTTTCCCAAAGTCCTGCAGAACAACCCTCTCCGCAGGCTGCCAAACTCCCCCGGCTTTTTTGGAAACCCAGATGCCTGTCACTTCGTCAAGCAGCTGCTTTTCTGCCGGAACTTTCACATCAGGCGTGAAAAAGAAGTAAAGTGTTTTTCCATCAGGCAGTATGAACGGGGAATCTTCCGCCCCCGCAGTGTTAACCCCGCTTTCCAAAGGCACAGGCTCTTCCCATTCATCGCTGTGCAGGACAGGGGGCGTTACGTCCATCTCGGGCGTTATCTTCACCGCGCCCAAAGGAATTTTCGTGAGCCTATCAACAGGCACAGGCTCCTCATACAAATCATCAGCACCTCCGGAAGGCGTAACAGTCCCTTCATCTTTGGCGCCTTCCTGCGCACACCCTGCCGAAAAGAGCACAGCCAGCACAAGCAAACAAACAGCAATTTCCCGCATTCAAACCAGACCATTTAAAACCCAAAACATATTTATATGCCCTCGCCTTTTATCTAGCCCTGAAAAGGATGCTTATCCTGCTTGCGTTTTCCATAATTCTTTCGGGCTGCGCAATGCCCGAAATTATGGTTCCTCCCGGAGGGACAGGTGCGCCCTCGCTTATTGCCGGGCCGGGAGGATGCAGCTCCCCGGAGTCATGCCAATCATATTGCATCTCGAACATGAATGAATGCCGGATTTTTTGCGCGGAAAACCCGATGCTGTGCCCGGGTCTCTCTTTCCCTTCCGATATCCCTGTTACGCCAAGCGGGGAAACCATAACCGAAACCCCCGGGAACTGCCAAAACGAAGAGGAGTGCAGGGAATACTGCGGGGAACACCCTGAAGAATGCGGGGAGGCGGTTTCCGGTTACGGGGTGACAGGGCCCGGGGGATGCACAACCGCAAAGGAATGCGAGGCATACTGCCGGCTTAACCCTGTCCTGTGCGAGGGGTTCGGCTAATCAGTCAATAATCCCCCTAACCTTCAAATCCTCTTTAATCTCCCTGAACCTGCCCTCGGCGAGGCGGATTGCCTTTATGGCCTTTTTCGGCTTTGTCTTCTTCCCCGAAGCGGCCTTAACCTTGCCTTTCTTTACCTTAACCTTAACTTTTTTCTTGGCTTTTGGCGCAACCTTCTTAACCTTAGTTTTCGCCTTCTTCCCCCCCTTAGGTTTTGCTTTCCCTGCCGCGCCTTTTTTCCTCTTGGCCTTCTTCGCAAACCCCTTTCCCGCCTTGAGGTATTCCTTCTCGGCCCTGTTCAGGGATTTGACAAGCTCCTTCCTGTATTTCTCCATGCAAACCTCTGGCTCGACCTGCCTCATCATCAGCGCATTCCTGAGCTTGAGCACGGTTTTCCTGAAGTCCTTGTCTGCGTAGAACTGCTTATTTCCCACATCCCTCGCAACGAGCTGCATCTCCAGCTGCTCAACAACAGGGTTCTTCTCAAGAAACCTCTTCTTCAGCTCATTCCTTTCCTTTTTGGAGAGCCTGCTGTATTCAACCATCCCGAGCATCCTAATCTATTTGTGCGTGGGATATAAATAAGTTGTGGTGAAGATTGCTGTTGCAATTGCCCCAAGATAAACCTTATAAATAAGTTAAGTCTTACTTTACGAGATAAGATGGTAACAAGAGTTCCAACCGGGATTCCGGGCTTTGACAAGCTCATTCAGGGCGGCCTGCCAAAAGGCTCGGTTACGCTTGTGTCCGGAGCTCCGGGAACAGGAAAGAGCATCCTCTGCATGCAGGCGCTTTACAACAACGCGGTTAAGGGCAAGAAAGCCCTTTACATAAGCTTCGAGCAGACCGAGAAGGACATCAAGGAGCAGA